>JBJOOU010000297.1:0-46740 GCA_046051105.1 Bacteroidota bacterium | reverse complement strand
ATACAATTTTGATATCATCACCATCAACATTTGCATATTGCATTGTTTCGTTTCGTGTAAACTCTGAAATAGCAATAATGCGCGTCGCATTTTTGATTTCCTTCCTAATACGTCGCAAATACATACCTGATTTCATTTTCGACTTTTCATAGATAAAATTGAAATCATGAATAGTAAGTATCACCTTCGTTTCCTTATAAAAAGGCCAGAAATTGGCCATTTGGTAAGTAGAATGCCAAACAGTAAACTTTGGCATTAAAAATGGGAAAAGTCTGCGCCACCAGGTAGCTCTGATATATCGAACCTGATCGCCAAACTGCCCAATGTACTTTTTGGGCAGTAGGAGATAAATATCAAAATCATGGTCATCTCTGTGATAATTCTCTTCCAGATATTTCCCATAATTTAATGATACCTGTCCTAAACCGCAATTAGTATTTTTTAGTTTATACAGATTGATTAATAAGCTTTTCCTCATTAAAAAACATATTTTAAAAAATCATTTCCGCCCAAAATCGGCAGGTATTTCTCCCCAAACTTCAGTCTCCCACTTTAAAATAGGAGTTGAATATGTATTCTCTGCCAGCCATTTTTCAGCACGCTGAATCAATTCAAAAAGTTGTGCATTAGCTGGCGTAAGTTCCAGTTTTGTTTTTGCCTTTTTTCCCCGAACCCAGGCAATTGCAGTGATGCTATCTGTATAGACGGGGAATGGGCTATTTCGTTGCTTCAGTAGTGCCAATCCATGTACCAACGCAAGAAATTCACCAATATTGTTTGTTCCGTCTTTAAACGGCCCCTGATGAAAAATTACTTCACCGGTTTTAGCATAAACCCCACGATATTCCATTAATCCGGGGTTGCCACTACAGGCAGCATCCACCGCTAGACTTTCAAAATTTGGCATTCCCACTCTGGCAATATCAGCCTCAGACGGCTTCTTCGGTTTGGCATTTTTGCCTATATAATCCCAGCAGGGAGATGTCATTGCCTGGATGGCTTCAGCTTCGGTAGCAAAACCTTTGTATTTAGCACCAGCATAACCATGAATTTGTCTTTTACACTCCTCCCACGATCGGTATATACCGGGCTCTTTGCCATCCCAAACTACAAAAAACTGATTTCTGGCCATGCTTTAATCCTTAATAGTACTGATCAAATTGATGTACGCTGTTTTGATATTCGGTAAAAAAAAGTAATTTTGTGCCACTCAAAAATAATGCCCCTGTAGTTCAATGGATAGAACGAAAGTTTCCTAAACTTTAAATTCGGGTTCGATTCCCGGCGGGGGTACATCTCTCTAATGCAATTCTTGCAGTTTTCCCCAATACTTAAGACAAAGATAATACTTTTTTATCACTGATTCTTCGGTTCTCACTCAGCTATACAAACATGAAGAACATTATGCGAACTTATGGATTCAGTTCCTTTTGTTTCAGATATTTGTAGCAATTAATCCTGCATCAGGTCTAATGCATGTAATGCTTTATACAAAATTATGTAGATTTTGTGCTTGCCCATCCTCAAATCAACCTAAAGTATTATATTGCAGCAGTTTTTAAATGCTCATATTATGAAACACACATTAGTCGTTTTTATACTGACACTTTTGTCGGTAACTTTACAGGCTCAGGAAACAACAGCTGCATTCTCTCGATGGTCGGCTACACTTGAGGTCGGACCGTCAATGTTCGATGGCGACGTAGGTCAAACCCGTATGCAATTATTGCCGACTTCGTTTCAGCAAGTATCATACGGAGGTACGGCTGAATATGCACTTACGCCTGTATGGGGGCTGGCTGGCGACTTCTACCATTTCGCACTGAGTGGAAGGAATGCTGATATCTATTTTTACACTCCTTACAACACCGTATCATTATCCGGTACTGCCAACATTACCCGACTATTATTCCCCCGCACAAAGTCCCGCTGGTGCTTCAACGCGAGCCTGGGATTAGGCTATGCTTACTATGTGAGCCAATATCGATACCCAAATCCCGATAACTCGCCATTAGTAAAGCTGCCCGGACAATCCATTACACTCCCCGTAACCGGTAGCGTTGAATATTTATTTAATAAAAAAGTGTCATTGGGAGGCAAGTTGCATTACAGAGCCAACAACAAAGATAATCTGGAAGGAGCAGATAAATACAACTTTAAAGGAGTAACAAACGACTACATATCAGCAGTCACGCTTTACTGTCGCTACCGATTCCTTAGAACCGACAATAAACACGTAAGAAATATCAGCACAGCCACATATACGAAGTTCTACAACCCTGTTGTGCCACAGTCTGGTTGTTGCGATAAAATAGCTGTATTTGATTCGCTTTTGGCACAATATGCGGGCCGGTTGAAACAACAGAAAGAAGAGATAGATTCGCTGAAAACTTTACTTGCAAATGATGGTAAAGATACTGACAAGGATGGCGTACCTGACACCAGAGACAAGGAACCAGATACAGCAGCAGGAGCCATGGTTGATTTTTGGGGAAGAGCGTACAAGAATCAGCCCTTGATGAATGAATTAAGCAATAATTCATCTACCAGACCCTACACTACGGCTTCTTTGATAAAGAATCGTAACTCTATTTCAACTATAAAAAACGATACTATTCCTTCTGTTTATTTCGATTTTGACAAATTCACGCTCGACAATGAGGCAAAGGAAATTATTCAGAAAGTAGCCGCAAAAATGAAGAATTCAGGAGATTTGATGGTGGAAGTACGTGGTTATTGTGATTTCCTTGGAAATTTAGACTATAATGCGAAACTTAGTCAAAATAGATCAGATAGAGTGAAGGAAGAACTGGTGCAGGTGTGGGGAATTGCTCCGGAACGCATTATTGCCAACGGAAACGGACGGATCGATATTCCCGAGAATAAATACAGGAAAAACCGACGATGCGATTTCTTCTTCAGTAAATAAAAATGAATCCGGGCTATCGCCAATGTGCGATAGTCCGGATTTTTTATATCAGAGTAAATATAGATTAGAATTTATAATCCAATCCAATACCAAACACTTTGTTAGTTCGACCGTAAACGTCGGTGCCGGCCAAAGTAGTATTATTATAATTGCTGGAAGCTTTAGTCCAGTCCGAATATTGAGTGAAGAAATAAGCAATATTCAATCGAAGATCGTCCGTGATATTCACCGCACCACCAAAACCGATTGAGTATGAATTCAGGCTGAAACTCATATCTTTCTGATAATCATCCGTAACGCCTGTACGCGTCATCTGACCACCTGCACTTAGCAGAAACATTTTATTAATCTTATACTCAGCTCCTAAAAGGTATTCATTTACACCACCATTGATATATTTTTGTTTGTCGTCCGCCATTTTGGCATCCGAGTCGAAGAAATGATGATATCCACCAGATACAGTCAATGATTTGCAAACTTCGTATTGAGCACCTACCGTCAGAAGCGCAGGTATATCACTTGGCGTATTTACACCATTGTCGTACGCTGCAACACCAGTTGTATTCACTTTTGTATCATTCTCAACATTCAACTTGGTGATAAATTCATATTTTGCACCAATATTCAATCCACTTATATGGTAGTTAATTCCAATGATCGGTGTTACCCCCCAGCCGGTTTGACTACATTCCAGTTCTTTGTCGGTAGTCGCTGTTGCATTGGCCGACATTTTGGCTGCTTTGCCTGCAAAAACCGGAGCTGCGGCAGCTAATGTGCCTTGAGCAGTTTGTATATTTATCCCGGCAATTTGGGTTGAAGTCAGGCCTGCTGCACCTAATAATCCCTGAATCTGAGCAACCTGAGTTGCTGTTAATCCAGCCGAAGTTCCGTTAGCTAATAATACAGAACCACCTCCTCCGGTAACAATTTGTTGTAATCCTGTAGCATAAGAAGTGGCACCGGCAGACCATCCATTCAGCACTGTGGCAGCATCTGAAAAAAACTTTGATGCCGATACAAGCGAAGTGCCATTATAGGATGCGCCAAAAGCGGGTTGATTTGGTTTGATTTGAATATTCTTCAGATATCCCGAATAGTTGTTATTCATGATATTCAAGCGAAGCCCCAATGCAGCTGAAAGATTATCATTAATTTTATAAGAACCATTCATTTGAACACCGAAAATAAATTGCTTCCCTTCCATGTATTGATCTATGGAGTAAGCAGAAGTATTGATTCCGCTGGCGGTTAAAGAAGCCGGTATCATCGAAGGCACTGCTTCAAACGAAGGCAATCCTTGATTAAATGTTGCTTTTCCACCACCACCGGTTACAGCAAAAGCCGCAGAAAAAACCATTTTATCTTTTTTATAAGCAAGTTGAAAGCTGGGAATAATTGGAGCAGAAGCCTCGCCTTTGAAGATTTTTGTGTCGCTTCCATTATTGCCATCCGCCAATTTAAAGCCAGCAAAAGTAGAAGTAATCGTACGGGTTTGGAATGCACTTTGATTATTTAGCGATAAGTGAAATCCATCCGAAAGGAATGTCAATCCGGCAGGGTTAGTGTATACCGCATCTATTTCGGTAGAAGCATCGCGGGCAGGATTGCGAAGAAAATGTACACTCTGATTGGTATTGGTGAGTAGTCCACCAGCAAAGGAGTTGATCGCTGCAAAAGCAGACAAGCTTAAGATAACAAATTTTTTAGTCATACTAGCGTTTTGTATTAGGCACCATTTGTTTGTGATGACGGTGCTGTGTTATATGAAAACAGTGTTATTTGGCTACAAAATTACACATATTTTTCTTATTTGTGCAATTTCAATCCAAAAACATGCACAAAACACATATAAATGTGCATATAAGGGCTTAGAAACGGATAGTATGAAGGGATGTCTCCGAACGAAGATTACATCATAAGTAATTATTTTATCTCTAAATTGGCATGGAATACAGCGGGTGCATAGCCGTTTGGCCGCGACGCAAACTGTACAACTGCTTCCATGGCATAATGATCCGACAAATGCGTTTGAATCGCATTGTCATGATGATAAAATTCAACAATATTGCGGTTTATTTTATCAATAAGGTGAGTGTTGCGGGTGAGAATATAGTCGATAATTTCGCTTTTTCCCTGCGGCTTTGCAATCAGCGTATTGTTTCGCTCGTCATAAGTGGACTGCAATTTTCCATCGAGTTTTCCATTGTCTGCATCCAGCGTTTGCAGCATCTGCGTGTAGTTCTTATAGTCGCTCATTTCAGTATTGAAATCGCCGCAGAGCAACTGCGGTTCATTTGGCGTATAAAACTCTTTCAGAAGCGCCGAAATTTCCCGGCACTGGCCTGCAGCAATTCGGTCGGGGTTCTCGGACTGAAGATGGGTAGCCAAAAGCTGAAATTTATTGCCGTTAAATTCTCCTTCGAATAAAGCTGCACCCTTATGAGCAATACGGTCGAAACTGGTGGCGTGCTTGAATCGGATACTTTTCAGTAAGGTAAGCGGCAGTTTACTCACCACCCATAGTCCGCTGCTGGTACGAAGTGGAGTTAGTGGCATATTGGCAGGTCCGTACTGATAAGGAAACGATACCGACAATTCACGCTTCAGAATGTTTCTGCACTTGCTACTAAATGCTTCCTGAAATACAATAATTTGGTAATCTGAATCTTTTAATTGTTGACCAATCAGCTTGGCCCTGTCGCCATTTCTGTTGAAAAGGCTGATATATGGAAGCATGTAAATGTTCCAGCTTAATATTTTCAATCCTGTCACTGAAGGGTTAGTTTCGTTTTTCAAATGATTCTGTCCATAAGAACCGGCCAATGTCATCAACATAAACAAAGAGAGTAATTTTAGTTTCAACATAATTTCTTTAGTTTGCTGTCGCAAAGAAAGTTATGTCGCATTACAAGCCTGTAAGAATAGAATAACAAGCCTATGAAATCTTCGTTAATGCTGTATTACAAATAATTATTGGCAGAAATTATGGATTAGCTGATAAGCAGCATCCTGTTCTTGCGGCGATTCACAATATGTAACCACCACCATTTTCATTCCCGGTACCCATAGGCGCGAGAGCTGCTCGCGGATGGTGGAAAGATTGCCCACAATGCGCGCGTTGAGTATAACCCCTGAATGCGCAAATTGTTGAAAGGCCTCCAGGTTTTGGTTGGCACCGGGGTCTGTTTCCATCGAAAAGGCTCCGTCGGCCATTTTGATGCCCTTTATTTTTAGTACAGCATTCACCCAGCCTGCCCAATCGCCACAGGAGTGAAACACAGGTCCTCCCAGTTGTGAGCAGATTTTCTCTACAGCCGGAGCTGCTAATTCTGTGTACTGTTCGGGAGAAATCATGATGGCATTATCGTCGCTCATGCCCAGGCCGCTCCATGTTGTGGACGATGCAAAGCCATGACCCGGAGAAGCCAATGCAGGGCCAATCAGCTTCACTTGTTCTTCATTGAATCGGATCGACAATCCCGCCAACCGATCAAAGAGTTCTGCTACTTTTTCGGGTTCAATGATGGTGTCCATAAAAAACTGATTAAGCGGATAAAGATGTCCTACGATGTTCAGCGGCGACTGAGTGTCGGTAAGCGATATCGGTACCCGGCCTTTGGTCTGATCCATGAAATACTCAATCATGTTGAGCGTATGCCGGCCGATGGCGGTGGTTGCCACTTCGGCAGGTTCGCAAGCCAACACCTCATCAATATTGCTAAAGAGAGGTTTCAGAGCGGGAGCATTGCCGGGATGCCAGATGTATTCGCCGCCAAAAGCACTGGCAACGGTGCCTATGCCATACCATGGTTCCAAAAAGTTGGGGACGTCGGCTTTGTAAAGCATGCTTTTCTCCAGTGAGCCCAACTGAAGCTCCAGCGATCGTTTCATGTCACTACAACCAAACGAAAAACATTCAGCAACCCGCATTCGGCGATACACCATCACACCGGAAGGTTGTTTCCAGAATGCAGCACAACCCTGATTCAACTCTTTGCAATAAGTTTCGTAGCGATCAAAATCAAAGTTCGCAGGACTGATAGGTACTACTGCTGTCGACTGCGAATCAGCCTTGCTATTATCAAATTTCTGAGCCATTTCACATTAAATTGCCGCGTATTGATGGCGCAGTTCTTCAACCGTTTCAAAAATAGTATCTATTTTATCGTCGCTTACGCTGTCGTCGATATTGATGCAGCAAACTCCGGTAAGATAGGGATTTCCTGATTCCTTCACCATCGAACAAATCGTCTCGCGCACTTCTTCTTTTGTCTGTTTGGCGAGTTCAACCGGACTGTAACGAATGTTCAGGAAGGTATTGGGCAAGTGTTCGCGCAATATTTTGATATCGCCACCCCAGCCCACATCCAGGAAGTCCAGATTGGGGATTTTGGCAAACGATGGAGCCATGCGATGAGGATCAGCGCCACAATAATGTATTCCGTATGGGCGATTTTTGCTCCATTCAATGTCATAGGGAAGTAAAAATTGCTCATAATCCTCTTCCGAAATCATAGTGTGAGAACATTCGGAGTGCAAAAGAACAGGCTTGTCAAGATGACGTACTCCGCGATTCACAGATATGGAGGTGCTTCCCGCTTCGGAAGATAAATAGTCAGTGAATCTTGCAATAACGGCAGCTATAGAGTCGAAATACGCCTTCGTTTCGTCGGGAGTCATCATCATATCCAGAAAGATATTTTCGCCCCGCAAATCCATGGCTATATTCAGCACACCGCCCCAGTTGATATCTCCACATACATAACCGTATTTAGCCTTAAGAGCATCGGTCAAATCAAGTACCTGCTTAAAAGCGGCTGATTGAAATGCCTTTTCCGGGTCAATGTTTTCCAGTTCTTTGTGGGCGGCCAGCACTTGCGGCGGATGATTTTCGGAATATACCAGTTCGCACCCCATCATTTCGGACAGTAAAAAGCCTGCGGCCAGGTGTACAGCCCCAATTTCGGGGCGGGCGGTGTCTTTGTGCTCGCCCATTCCGTAGCGTCCCCAGCGTTCGTAAAGCACTTTTTCCATGTGCATTTCGGATTCTACACGTTTTAAAGGGTGGTAAAAGAAATCTTTATCGAAACTAATCTTTTCGTTTTTGTTCCACCATTCGGGGAGTAGTACGATATCTACGGGCAGCATCTTGTTGCCAAGCAGTGGGTTGTGTGAATAAGACATAACTATAAATCAATATAATGTGATTTTTTCTGACGAGTTTTATCAGATGAATGTACTCAAATAAAAAGCCCTGTTGATCTTCAACAGGGCTTTTCGAGCTTTTATAAAACGTATTTCCAGAGTTATTAGGCCTGGAGTTTTTGGTTTTCTTTTTTCAGTTTTGCCATTCTTACCAATTTATCCATTTCCACTGTGATAGGTGAAGCGATAAATACTGAAGAATAAGTACCGATAATAATACCGAACAACATGGCAAAGATAAATCCACGGATAGTTTCACCACCGAACACAAACATAGCAACAAGAGTAAGGATTACGGTAGCTGTAGTACTGAAGGTACGTCCTAACATTTCGTTTACCGAAAGGTTGATTAGTGAAATACGATCGCGTTTAGGGAACAGATTTACGTTCTCGCGGATACGGTCATAGTTGATTACCGTATCGTGAACCGAATAACCGATTACTGTCAGGATGGCTGCAATAAAGTGCTGGTCGATTTCCATTGAGAACGGAAGCAACCCGTACAATCCGGAGAACAAACCAAGTGTGATAATCGCATCGTGTGCCAACGAAACGATTGCTCCCAATGCATATCCCCACTCTTTGAATCGGATAAAGATGTACAAACCAATACCAATAATTGCCAAAAGAACTGCCCAAACAGCTGCGCGCTTGATATCATCAGCCACTGTAGGACCCACCTTCTGAGAGCTTTTTACGTTTTCTTTCATGAAAACTTCTTTGCTCACCTGAGTTTTCAATAATGGCTTCAAATTGTCATATATCTTGCCTTCAATTTCGCCATCTACTGTAGCAGAGTTGTCGTTGATTTTGTATTTTGTAGCAATACGAACCTGATTTTCCGATCCGATAGTAATAACCTGAGGCATATCACCATCGAAAGCATCTTTCAGTAAGTCACGTACTTCGTCAGTTTTTACAGCATGATCAAAAGCAACTACATAGTTACGTCCACCTGCAAAGTCGATACCCAAACTAAATCCGCGCACTCCAAAAGAGATAAAGCTCAATACACAAAGAGAAATTGAAATTGTATAGAAAACTTTACGCAGACCCATGAAATCGATTTTTGTATCCTTGAACCAGTTTTTAGTAACCCCGGTAATAAAGGCAATCTCTTTTACCCCTTCACGACCTGCATACATATAAAGCATATAACGGGTTAAGAATACTGCGGTAAAGAATGAAGTTGCTACCCCGATTAATTCAGTTACAGCAAAACCTTTGATAGGACCTGTACCAAAATAAATAAGGATCAGTGCAGTGATAATTGTAGTTACGTTGGAGTCGATAATAGCAGAAAGGGCAAATCCAATACCATCGTCAATTGCCTTACGCATGGTTTTACCCTTGTTCATTTCTTCGCGAATACGTTCGTACATAAGCACATTCGCATCTACAGCCATACCCATCGTAAGTACGATACCGGCAATACCGGGGAGAGTAAGAACGGCTCCAAACGATGATAGTACTCCGATCAGGAAGAATACGTTGCAAAGAAGTGCAAGGTCGGCAATCAAACCAGGGATCAATCCGTAATAAAGAATCATGTAAAGAAGTACCAGTACGAATGCAATGATAAACGATATCAAACCATTATCAATAGCTTCCTGTCCAAGTGATGGACCTACGATGTTTTCCTGAACAATACGTGCTGGAGCAGGCATTTTACCTGATTTCAATGTGTTAGCTAAGTCTTTTGCTTCTTCTACAGTGAATTTACCTGTAATTTGAGAGCTACCACCTTCAATTTCGCCATTTACAGTTGGGAATGAGTAGATATATCCATCTAAAGCGATGGCAATGCTTTTACCAATATTATCTTTGGTCATACGAGCCCATGTTTTAGCACCTTCGGCATTCATGGTCATACTTACATTGGCATAGGCCGAAGTTTGCGAGAAGTCTTCGCGAGCATCGGTGATCACGTCGCCACCCAGAGGGGCACGACCGTCACGATTGGTAATTTTGATAGCGATCAATTGGAATACATCGCTTTTATCGCTAGCTGATTTCACCGTCCAACGCAATCCAAGGTCACGTGGCATCAGTTCGCGTACTTGTTTTGTAGCCAAAAGTGCATTTACTGCAGCTGTATCTTTACCCATTGCCATACCCACGATCGGTCCTTTTCCAACCTGACCATTGTAAATTGCTGGCTGAAGAACGGCAAACAACGGATTTTCTTTACGGCTTTGTTCCAGCATTTTCGCTGAATCATTGGCAGCTGGTGCAGCCACTTTTTTCTGCATAGCTGCTTTCAGGCTGTCCATACCCGAAACTTTAGGAGTAGCAGCGGTAGTGGTGGCTGCAGCTGCTTTTTTAGTAGTGTCTACAACTGCAGAGCCTGTTTTTTGCATTGCTCCCAACACTCTGTTGGCTTCGATAATGCTATTATAGATTTCGCTGAATTCATAAGTTTCCCAGAACTCAAGATTGGCAGACCCCTGAAGAAGTTTACGTACACGTTCAGGTTCTTTGATCCCCGGAAGTTCTACCAGGATTCGTCCGTTGCCAAGTTTCTGAATATTTGGCTGAATAACACCGAAGCGGTCGATACGCTCGCGCAATACATTGAATGAGTTGCTGATTGCACCCTCTACTTCTACTTTGAGGACTTTGATAACATCTGCATTAGAAGTGGTCAATGAGATTTTATCTTTCAGTTCATATGTACTGAAGATAGTTGACAATTTGGCTTGAGGGTCGAGTCGGGTATACTCTTTTACAAACAAATCAATAAATTCGATATTACTGTTTGTTTTCTCAAGTTCAACTGCGTTATTGACTGCCTGGTTGAAAGCATGATTAGGGTTGTTGTCGGCAAGCGAACGCAAAATATCAGCCTGAGATACCTCAAGCGTTACGTTCATACCACCTTTCAGGTCGAGACCCAGGTTAATTTCTTTTTCACGGCATTCTTTGAGTGTGTAACCTAACCACACTTTTTCGCTGGCGATAGAATCAAGATAAGTGTACTCTTTCATTTTATCTCCCTTAGCGTATTCTGCAGCTTTCTTGTTGTAATGGTTAGTTACAAAACTGAAAGACAGATAGAATGCACAAACCAGTGCGAGTAAAATTGCAAAAAGTCTGACAAGTCCTTTGTTTTGCATGGAAATTTTATTTAAAATAAGACATTAGTTATTACGCATTTTTTTAAGAGGTGCAAATATAAGGTTTTTTTTATTATAATCATAAAACAATGCTTTGCAGATAGGGTTTTCAAGCCAAAAATAAACATAAATTTTGGTTTGATGCCTTGCACTCCAATTCTTCTCTTACATTTTGATCTTTTTTTTGAATAATTTTAGCCACTAAACAACATCAAATGAGGGATTAACAGCTCCGCCTGATATTAATAGATTACATTTAGTCGAAAAAAATATTCGAAAAGGTTTGCGGGAATAAAAAAAAGCAGTACTTTTGCACTCACAAAACAGCGCGGAGTGGAGCAGTGGTAGCTCGTTGGGCTCATAACCCAAAGGTCGTTCGTTCGAGTCGGGCCTCCGCAACTAAGGTGAAAGAGAAATTGTTGAAAAACAGTTTCTCTTTTTTTATTCGCCCGTTTGGATCATATTCGTTGACTAACGGGCGTACGTTTAAGTTCTTTTTTTTGCAACTAAGATAAAGAGGGATTGTTGAAAAGCAGTTTCTCTTTTTTGGTTTTTACTAATTGTAATACCGAAAGCAGCTCAGAGCGAAAAATTAGGGGAAGTTGCCGTATTCTTATCTTTGTTTTTGAAGGAAAAACAGCCATTTTCTGAAGATTGGCTGAACGAGGGCTCGGGCAAGCAATCTTCACGTGCTTCTCGGCCCAACGAGGGAGCGAACAGCCAATCTTCACGTGCTGCTCAGCCCAACGAGAGGACGAACAACCAATCTTCACGTGAAGCTCGACTCAACAAGCCATAAAATGCCCGGAAGCAGGCGAAGGTTTATAAAAATTCCCATTTGAAGCAACAAAAAAGCCATTCACCCCAACGGGCAAATGGCTTTTCGTTTATATTATTTTGACGGGTTACGCCATTTTATATACAAATGCATTTACATTCATACCAGCACCTACCGAAGCAAAGATCAATACGTCGCCTTCATTGATTTCGTGGTTCTCCATATTTTCTTTGATGATCAAATCGTAGAGCGTAGGCAATGTTGCCACCGAAGTATTTCCCAGATTGTGTACCGTCATTGGCATTACATCTTCGGGCGCTTCTTCAATGTTGTACAGGTTGTACAGACGTTTCAGCATGGCGTCGTCCATTTTGCCATTGGCCTGATGAATCAGCACTTTCTTCACCTGAGTGAGGTCGTAACCGCTTTTTTCCAGACAGGCTTTCATGGCCGGAGGAACGGTTTCGAGGGCGTATTGGTACAAACGACGTCCGTTCATTTTCAGGTACAAATCATTCGGATTCGGATGTTCGGGGTTGTAGGAAGGACCCATGTGGAGCAAACCTGCATGTTGCAAGGTGTCCGAACGGGTTTTGTGCGCGATAATGCCGATAGGGGAGGTGCTTTCGCGGCCTTCAAGCACTACTGCACCGGCGCCGTCGGCATAAATCATGCTGTCGCGGTCGTGCGGATCGCTGATGCGCGATAGTACGTCAGCTCCAATGACCAGCGCTTTTTTAGCGTCGCCCGATTTGATAAAATAATCGGCCTGAATCACCGCCTGCACCCAACCCGGGCAACCGAAAATAATATCGTAAGCTATGGTTTCTGGGTTTTTGATGCCCAGTTTTTGTTTTACTTTCGAGGCCATCGCCGGAGTGTGGTCGGTAGCAGTATTTCCGGGATGTGTATCGCCAAAGTTGTTGGCCACAATGATATAATCCAGCTCTTCTCGATCGATACCGGCTGCTTTGATAGCCTCTTCGGCCGCCAGATGGGCCATGTCGCTGGTGATCATATCGTCCGAAATGTAGCGACGCTCGGCAATGGTAGTGATTTCCTGAAATTTGTCGGCAATTTCTTTGTTAGGACGGGTGATTACAGTTCCGTTTGACTCCATAAATACGGTTGCTCCGAAATCATCGTTAGTCACCACACGTGGTGGAATATAGCTTCCGGTTCCCGTAATTACGCTGTAAATGTTTGTACTCATGATTATTATGTGTTTATCAATACAGCTTGTTGAATACTATTTTTAGCTGTTTTTATTTAAAAGGACAAAGGTAGGGCTTTTTTGGCGTATGCCAATAAAAAAGATACTAAGGTATGTAAAATGTTAGCAGGGAGTGGTTTCCTCGATCAGCCGACAGATGTCATCCACCGTATCTTCGATGGTGCCGGTGAGCGAATAGGTGGCTTTCTCGTAAAACGGCGCCCGTTTTGAGAGTCCTTCGGCAATGAATTCGCGCAGCTCGGTGCTGCTTTTTCCTGCCAGAAGCGGACGTTGGCTAAACCCGATTGTTTCCAATCGTTTGGCCAATTCGTTTACGCTCAGTTTCAGGTAAATGGTCATTCCGTGGCAATTCATGTACTCAATATTATCGAAAAAACAGGGAGCACCACCGCCAGTAGCGATTATCACATCTTCGAAAGTTGACACTTCCTGAAGGCATTTACGCTCTAATTCTCTAAAATTATCTTCGCCCAGGTCGGCAAAAATTTGCGATACCGTTTTAAATTGCGATGCTTCAATATGGTGATCCATATCAATAAAACTGTATCCCATGCGCTCAGCTACCAATTTACCAATGGTTGTTTTTCCGGAACCCATATATCCGATCAGAAAAATTCGATTCATTTCGTTGTGTGCGTATTTTTTAGAGAGTCGCAAAGTTAGCAATAATCTTGAGAGTTGTTGAAAATGCAGGCGTGAAAATACTGTTTAAAAATGTGATGAAAAGCAGTATTTTCATTAATCAAAGTGACAATTAGCAAGTTTTAGCTTACAGATTCTTGTTTTCTAAAGTTTAATGTCAGAAAAAAATGGATAAAAATTCGAGCATGAATTTTTATGCTAACTTTGCATATAGATTAATATCATTATAGTAAAACGTGGAAAAAGAAAGTGCTGTATTATTGCTGTTTACGGGAGGAACCATCAGTATGTCCGAAAACCCCGCCACCGGCGCCTTGCGCCCTATCGATTTCAACCGGCTTCAGGAGCTGATGCCCGAATTGAAACAAACCGGCGTCCGGATAAAGAGTATACCATTTCTTCCGTTGATCGATTCTTCGGATATTCAGCCGGAGATTTGGCAGCGTATCGCACAGATTATTCAGGAAAACTACGATGAGTATGATGGCTTCGTGGTACTTCACGGTACCGACACCATGGCATACACAGCATCTGCACTGAGCTTTATGCTCGAAAATTTGTCGAAGCCCGTGATTTTCACCGGCGCTCAGTTACCTATCGGTATGATGCGCTCGGATGCCAAAGAAAACCTGCTGACGGCCATCGAAATTGCCTCGGCAAAGGAATATGGACAGCCCATCGTGCCAGAAGTATGTATCTTTTTCGAAGCGATGCTTTTCCGCGGCAACCGCACTACTAAAAAAAATGCGGAGCATTTCAATGCTTTTGCTTCTTATAATTACCCAGCTTTGGCCAAAGCGGGTGTACACATCAAATATTACCGCAGCTATATTCATTATCCTGCGCCCGACACGAAGCTACGTGTCCGTATGAATTTCGACACCAGTGTAGCCATTCTGAAAATATTCCCGGGAATAAACGAAATGACAGTTAAGGCCATTTTGAATACTCCGGGACTAAAAGCCGTTGTGTTGGAAACCTTTGGCACCGGAAACGCACCGCGTCAGCAATGGTTTTTCGACTTGCTGAAAGATGCCAACGAACGCGGGATTATTATCGTCAACAAATCGCAATGCCATACCGGCTCAGTAGAAATGGGACGCTACGAAACAAGCCTGAATCTGTTGAGTTCCGGCGTGATGAGCGCTTATGATTGTACAACAGAAGCTATTATAACAAAACTGATGCACCTGCTGGGCGAATATAGCTCGGTACACGATGTAAAACACCGCCTGAGTATTGCCATTAGCGGTGAGATGACAACGATATAGGTATTCAATAGAGCATTCGTGAATGTGATTCGTAAATTTAAACTGACTCTGTTGTAAATAAGTAGTTTATGCAGTATATTTGTGCCGTAATCAATAACGATACAACTATGATGAAAGAAGGTGAAAAAGCAAAAGTAAGTCCTAAAATAACTGGCCAGCCTGATTGGGTTGAGGGGGTCATTATTAAAGTAAGGAAAAACCCCTTTTTAGGAGTTGAAGTGGCTGTCAAGGATAATTTAGGTAGAATTTTCTTTGGCGAGGCAAAGTATTTCCAACCAGCATGAATTGACTGTATATGTTTGCCATTAGTTTTGATATGAGTATATCTGATCTTAAGCTAAATTATGGAGAACCATACAATAATGCTTATTTTGAGATTAGTAATATACTTGAAAAGTATGATTTCTTTCGGACTCAGGGAAGTGTTTATCTTTCAACGAAGAATGATATGGCAAATCTATTAAGAGCTGTCAATGCATTGAAAAATACTTTATGGTTCAATAGATCCGTACGGGATATAAGAGCTTTCCGGGTGGAGGATTGGTCGAATTTCACTGATTATATAAAAGAATAAGCTGCCTTGGGCAGCTTATTCTTTTTACAACCATTTCTTTCGTTTGAAATAATAAAGTACGATTCCCGAGAACACCACCATCATTAGGATGGACAGCGGATAGCCTACTTTCCAGTCCAGTTCGGGCATGTGTTTGAAGTTCATACCGTAGATACTGGCAATGAGCGTGGGTGGCATAAAGATAACCGACACCACGGTAAATATCTTGATGATGTTGTTCTGTTGCAGGTTAACAAGACCGAGGAAGGTGTCCTGAAGATAATCAAGGCGGTCGAAACCGAAACGGGTATATTCAAGCAATGAGTTGATATCCTTGATAATCATCGTAAGGCGCGGAAGCAGGTCGGCAGGGAAGAACCCGCATTTCAGCATATTGGATACAACTCTGTGCTTGTCCACGATATTTTGCCGGATAATCATTACCTTTTCCTGCAAGTCCTTTATCCGAATCAGAATTTCCTGATCCAGATCGTCCTCTGTATTCAGGGTCTTACTGAGTGCGGTAATCTGGTCCATATTTTCTTCAATCATATCCGCATCGTACTCCACACGTGTTTCCAGCAGTGTCACCAATACATGAAATCCGGTAGGAAAACTTCGGGTGTTGGCGTATATTTTTTTTACTGTTTCGCTAAACGATTTTAATTCGGCATCGCGAACAGATACCAGAATCCCTTTTTTTACAATAAAGGAAACTGGCTCCATCACGTAATTTGCCTGAAGAAAATTGGAGTTAGCCACAATGCTGTCGTCGGTTTGGATATAGCGGGAACTCATCTCAATTTCTTCAATCTCTTCATCTTCCTGAATATAAATTTTCAAGAATTGCTCCAACTCCGTTTCAATCGCATCAGGCACGTCATTCAGGTCGATCCAGATGAGATCTTTCATGTCAACTTTCTTCAGAATGTCGAGACTTTTGGCTATTTTAATGCGCGTATCTTCGTGGTAGAATATTCTTAATTCAGACATCATTTCTTTTATTTATAGATGAATCAAAGTTTTTTATTACAGCAATTTACCGCTAAGAAAAATAGCCGCAAATGAAAAATAAATAATCAAGCCGGTTACATCAACCAGTGTTGCTACAAAAGGTGCTGAAGAAGTAGCGGGGTCTAGCTTGCATTTTTTAAGTATAAAGGGAATCATCGACCCGGATAATGTTCCCCACAAAACTACAAATATCAGAGAAAATGACACTGATATCCCCACCGAAATCCAGTAAGGTCCGTAATCATACAAGCCTGTTTTTTGCCAGATGTAGATGCGAACAAATCCAATAGTAGCCAGTATGAGCCCCAGCGTTAACCCCGATATGATTTCGCGCTTCATTACATACCACCAATCGGCAAGTGCCAGTTCTTTGATGGCCAATGCTCTGATTATTAAAGTGGCTGCCTGGGAGCCAGAATTACCGCCACTGGAGATTATCAATGGAACAAAAAGTGCTAAAACAACTGCCTTGCTAATTTCTTGATCAAAATATCCCATGGCTGATGCAGTGAGCATCTCGCTCAGAAATAGAATAACCAACCATCCTGCTCGTTTTTTCACCATTTCAAATACTCCTGTGCTTAAATAAGGCAAGTCAAGTGCCTCAAGCCCCCCGAATTTCTGTATATCTTCAGTATCCCGTTTTGCCATCTGATCCAGCATATCATCAGCAGTAACTATACCTACCAAAACTCCACTATCGGAAATTACTGGTAGTGCAGCTCTATCATATTTTTCGAAGATATTGATCGCTTCCTCGTTGTGCATATTGGCATTCAGTGCTACAAACTCATTATCCATCACTGAAGCAATGGTATCAGTATCTTCGGCTATCAAAATAAGTCCAATGCGTATATCATCAATCAGTACCTGGTTTTCATCCACAACATATACGAAATTGAGCGTTTCGGCTTTTCGTCCGTTTTTCTTAATATGTTGTAGAGTCTGCTGAATGGTCCATTCTTGCCGAACCTGGATATAGAGTGGTGTCATCATGCGGCCTACCGACTCTGTTTCGTAGCCAATAAGCGTAAGAGCCATCTGCCTCTCTTCTTTTGAAAGTAGATTAACTACTTCTTTGATCATGATATCGGGAAAATCTTCGAAAACATCCGTGCGGTCATCTGGTGACATAGTCTCAAGTAGGTCGGCAATCTGTTGGTTGCCAATAGCCTGTAAGATGTTTTCCTGAATAGATCTGTTCAGATACGTAAACACCTCTCCTTTGATAGCGCCCGGCAATAGCATAAATGCCATCACCTGCTCGCTTTCTTCAATTTCAGCTATGCGTTCGGCAATATCATATGGGTGTTTGTTGATTATTTCTTCGGGTAGTTTGGTCATAATCCGCCCTCCTATGTTTTTTTTACGACAGTAGATTGGCATTTCACAATGCATTTTTAGTCTCTATGCCGCGGATAAATGTTTTTAGTTTCGAATTCTCATTTCTCCGCACTGCGTGTTACACCTGTACACACAGCACTTCAGCCCGCTTATAGCGGGATGGGCTTTCGAAACTGATTCACATTGACGAAAAGGGCTTTCGTGTGAAGGGATTCAGGCGGTAAGTTGCCCGAAAGATTGCAATTTGCATTAGGAACACGTCCGGTTCTGTAATCAAATCTCATGTTTTTTAATCTCCATACTTTTTTAGAATAGAGCGCTGCAAACGTGAGTCTCTATTCTGATTTACAATAAATTCGGAAGGTCGTCGTCCATAATTAACTGATAATAATTTATATTGCGCTGGTTCGGATGAACCGTTTTTTATTCCTGAGTTACGGTATTCTTTTTACTTTGAATCACACTGTTCAGTCTGTTCGTTAAATCCTCGAAAGCTTCTACACTCAATTGCTCGGGGCGTTTGTCGAAAAGCGGATCTGCAAAAATCGGGCTGTCGTTGAGTCCAAGTGGTCTCAGTGAGTTTCTCAGGGTCTTGCGCCGTTGGTTAAAGGCTGTTTTCACCACCGTTTTGAAGAGTTTTTCGTCGCAGTTAAGCTTCGAAACATCGTTGCGTGTGAGGCGAATAACAGCCGATTTGACTTTAGGCGGAGGGTCAAAAACGTGCTCGTGAACTGTGAAAAGATAGTCGATCGTATAGAATGCCTGCATCAGCACGCTCAGGATGCCGTAAGTCTTGCTTCCGGGCTTAGCGGCCATGCGTTCGGCAACTTCTTTCTGAATCATACCCGCCACGCAAGGTACCGAATCTTTATTTTCCAAAGCTTTGAAAAAAATCTGGCTGGAAATGTTGTACGGAAAATTACCAATGATGCATACTTTTTCAGGGAAATGCTTTTGCAAATCCAGCTTGAGAAAGTCGCCTTCGATAACGTTCAGTTGTGGGTAGTGTTGGTGCAGGTATTGCACCGATTCGCCATCCAGCTCAATAGCTGTAAGGTCGATCAATGGATTTTGAAGCAGGAATTGGGTGAGCACACCCATGCCGGGACCAATTTCAAGCACAGAAGTTCGGCCATCCAGCGCCAGGCTGTCGGCTATACGACGAGCAACTTCCAAATCCTTTAGGAAGTGCTGACCCAAGTGTTTTTTTGCTCTTACTTGTGCCATAACTATGATAGTCGTCGGACATTTTGTACTTAAATTAATCTGAATGGAATAATAATATGCTCAATCTTTGCGTTTTAGCGTTAAAACTAATCAAAGATACTGAATAAACAATACTCAAATGATTTCGTATTTGTGAATGTTGTATCTTTGCAGCCGAAACACAGGTGCCTCAAAAAAGCGCACAAAGGTAGTCATTTAAATCTGATTACCGTATAGGTTCGGTTATATTAACCCTTTATTCACACGAAATTAATCCGTCATGAGAAAGCTCTTCGAAACAGTTGGCCGCTGGATAACCATCGTTATCGACTTTTTTTATCCACCCTTCAGAAGATTTATTTCGTTGCAGTTTTTTCGCTACGGCGTTTCGGGGGTGGGCAATATTCTTTTCGATTGGTTGCTTTATTTCATTATTTACAATTTTGTGCTGAAACATCAAATGCTTGAGCTGGGCTTTGTAACGCTTAGCTCGCACATTGCTGCTTTGTTTTTCACTTTTCCAGTGACACTGCTCTCCGGTTTTTTGTTGCAGAAATACGTCACCTTTACCGAATCGGAACTTACGGGAAAAACGCAATTATATCGTTATTCATTGGTGGTGCTGGCAAACTTACTGCTCAATTATCTGGGACTGAAATTATTGGTCGACATTCTGGGCATCTACCCCACACCGTCGAAGATGATCGTAACGGTAATCACCACCATGTTTAGCTACTTCTCGCAAAAGAAATTTACCTTTAAAACTCCGGAAGTGCATTAGTCACCAATTAAACCTACAGCCGGAGTTCTTTGTCAAACCATTCCGGACATAATTGATAAGATGGGAATGAGCGATTTGGAACAACATACCACAACGAAGGAAGGCACCGACATTCTGAAAGGAAAGTGGATGGTGCGTCTCAAATGGCTGGTACTGATAGCAGCTTATGGGTATCTGGCTTACAAGATCATTACTTTTGATAAATATCCTCAGCTATTGGAGCAATGGGAACAACTCTCGGGCTCGCAGTGGAAATTGCTGGCGTATGTACTGCTTTTGTTACCGCTCAACTGGGGCATTGAGGCACGCAAATGGCAGTTGTTGACGGTACGGTTTGAAAAGATAAGCTATCTTCGGGCTGTAAAAGCCGTATTAGCAGGGATCTCTACCGGCTTTTTTACCCCCAACCGCATTGGCGAACTGGTGGGGCGCATTGTCTATCTGGAGCAGGATCATCGTAAGGCGGGAGTTACAATGAGCGTTGTAAATAGTCTTACGCAAAATCTCACCATGGCGCTTGTTGGATTGCCGGCAGCTTTGGCCTATTTTTATTCCACCAAAAGTTACCTGGAGCTTGAGAATGAGAGTTTTCTGCTTTATACGCTTTCGTTTTTGCTGATAGCTGCGGTGTTTTATTTCTACCTCCCCAAATTTAGCCGATTTTTATCACGCACCAATATCGCTAAATACGTTGCTGATTTTACGGCTTTTTTATCCGACTATTCGTGGATTGAATTGCTGCGAATCATGTTTATTTCGCTGGTAAGGTATGCTGTATTTTGTCTGCAATTATATTTTATGTTGCGTTTTTTCGGCATCTTGCTGCACCCGTCCGAGGCACTTATTGCCATCCCCACTACCTATCTTTTCGTGACCTTTTCTCCATCGTTTGCCTTTTCTGAAGCTGCCGTGCGAGGTTCGTATGCTATGCTTTTTATCAGCGCCTACTCCGGCGATACAATAAGCATAGCTCTGGCAGGTGTGATGATTTGGGTTGTCAATTTCGTTCTACCCATGATAGCTGGAGCTATTCTGCTGGTAAAGACTAAATAGCGAGCTTCATCCGCCACGCTGAAACGTACATTCCTTTCAGCGAACTGCTGTAAGGAAATGTGTAATAACGCTGTCGAGCTTATCGGGTTCTATCGGTTTTGTAAGGAATTCATCCATGCCCGCCTCCAGACATTTTTCGCGCTCTTCGGTAAGCGCTCCGGCCGTCAGAGCTACGATAGGTGTGTGTTGTCCTTCGCCTTCTTTTTCGCGTATCTTGATGGTGGCTTCCACACCTCCCATTTCGGGCATTTGCATGTCCATCAAAATTAAATCGGGCTGCTCTACGATCCAAAACATCACGGCTTCTTTGCCGTTTTTCGCTTCCACAATTTTACAACCCGGCACTATTTTTTCAACTATGGCCTTGATAAGCAGCATATTGAATTCGTTATCTTCGGCAATAAGAATAGTGGCCTTTTCAATCATCTTTTTTGTTTTTTCTTCCTGTACCTCTGGAGTTGGAACAAGAGGTTCGTTGGCATGAATGCCGCTTAAATAGCTAAATAACTCATCCGCTTTTACGGGCTTTGTGAGTCGGTATCGGATATCCATTACATCGCATTTGCGATACATATCGGCATTGTCGGACGACGAAAGGAGCAAAATTACCGGCTGACGGGTAGTTGAGTTTTCGCTTATCCGATTTTCCCGAATGCGTTTTATGGTTTCTAGTCCATCCATTTCAGGCATATGATAATCGCAAATGATAACATCGAATGGTTCCTCGGTGCGGATAATTTCCAATGCTGTATAACCATCGGCACAGCTGTGTGTGTGTATTCCCCAGCTTTGCAAAATTTGCTCTAATATGGTACGGTTGTCTTTATTGTCGTCGACAATTAAGCAGCGTTTGATCTCTTTCAGGCTATCTGTGTTGATTTTTTCGCCGGGCTTGGTGTGTGTAATTATTTCAAAACTAAAGGTCGTTCCATGGTTTTCGATGCTGTCCATTTCGATTTTGCTACCCAGTTTCTGCGCAATCATTTCAGAAATAATCAATCCTAGTCCGGTACCGCCAAACTTACGAGTAGTGGAACTGTCGGCCTGACTAAATGCCTTGAAAAGCTTTTTCTGATCAGCCGGATTGATACCAATACCCGTATCGCGCACCGAGAATCGAATCTTGCCTTCATGTTCGGTTATTACTTTGTATTCCACCTTCAATTCCACCTCTCCCTGGTGAGTAAACTTTACCGCATTGCCTAGTAAGTTGGCCAGAATTTGTTTCAGGCGCACCGGGTCAGTTTCGGCGAATCGTGGTAGCTTGGGGTCAATATCGAGCAAAATCTCCAGATTCTTTTGGTCGGCCGTGTAGCGAATAATGTCCACACTCTGGCTTGCCAGTTCGATGATGTCGGTTTGGGTCATCTCCAAATCCATCATACCTGCTTCAATTTTCGAAAAATCAAGTATGTCGTTAATAATACCCAGCAGAGTAAGCCCTGAAGTATTGGCATTCTTCACATATTGCTCCTGAAGTGGCGTGAGTGGAGTATTTTTCAATAAGTCGGTAAAACCAATCACTCCATTGAGGGGCGTGCGAATTTCGTGGCTCATATTGGCCAAAAAATCTGATTTGGCTTTGTTGGCAGCGTTAGCCGCCTCTACTGCATTCATCAACTCTTCTTCGGCCTTCTTTTTTTCCGAAATATCTATCCACGAAGCAAAAAATACGGGCTTGCCCTCTATTACAATTTTGCTTAGCGAAATAATTGCCCAAAATGTCTCGCCGGTTTTCCGCACCAACATCCACTCAAAAGTGTGTCGGCCATTCGTCATTACCTTCTCCCTGATTTGATTGGCTGCATCGGAGGAGACCACACCATCGGGTTGGAGAAGTGGGAAGAACTGGCGGGAAGTGCTGCCGATTAGTTCATCCTTAGTATATTGTAAGCTTAATTCGGCGGCTGTATTACATTCAATTATAACACTATTCTCCAAAATCGTATATGGATCTGGCGAATCGTTGAACATCGCTTTATAGCGATGCTCTGTTTCGCGCAGCAGCCGTCCGCGCCGATTGGAAATATAAGTAGATAAAAGTCCAACTGCCAATAATACAATCAAGCCCAGAGGAAGAGCCGTTTGCGAGAATATCTCCCAGTACCAGGAGTCTGCATCGAAGTCGATAGCAAAAATAGCAATGGTCTTTCCCGTGTGCGGATCGATAATTGGAGCACATCCACTGGTATAGCTTCCCCAGCTGTCGGCTGACGGGCCTTGTACCACAGCTTTCCCTGTTTGGTATACTTCTAAAAATTCTTTCGGAGCTTCATCGTACGGGCTGCCCGGAGGCGAACATTCTTTGGAACCATCCTCTCTATCGTCAACCATGAAGTAAATCTTATTAGCCGGCGTTACCCCCATCAAATAAACAAAATGCAAGCGCTCATCGGCTTTTCGCATATTTGCCAATTGCTTTTTCAGCGTTTGATAATGCGGATTTTTGACATCTGTCAGGTTGCTTTTTAATTCCAAAATATGATCCGAATCCACCGAGTTGGCACCAATAGTAGTTTGTACCAGCAATGCTTTTCTCATTTCGTCTTCCACCTTGCGGGCAATAACCCATCCGAGTGTCAATACCGAAGCAATTAAAATCAGTAGGGTGATCGACCATCTTGCAGCGCGTGATTTTTTCATCTGATGTGTATTATTTTCTAGTCAGTTCCAATTCAATCTTCCCAAGGTACAAACCGCTTTTCCCCATTTGAGCCACGACGACGGGCTTTCCGGCAGCATTGGTCACTTTCGTATCTGTAATCATGCTGTGCGAGTGTCCTCCTATGATTACATCGATATATTGGGTGTTGCGGGCTATTTTGAAGTCATTTATTTCCAATTTGGTGGTGTCGGCACCCAGGTGCGACAGGCAGATAACCACATCACATTTCTCTTGTTTTTTCAGTTTTTCCGAAATTTCTTTGGCTTTTTCCAGCGGATCGCTGTATCCCAACTTGTCGTAGTTTTTTTCAATGATCAATCCTTTTGGTTCTACATTCAGCGCCAAAATACCAATCTTTAATCCGAAGCGCCGAAGGGTGATATAAGGTTGAGTGAGCCCTGCCAGCGCACTGTTTTCAGTGCTGTAATTGGAACTCACAATCGGAAATTTAGCCAATCGCAATATGGTAGCCAGTGTGTCCATTCCGTTGTCAAACTCGTGGTTGCCGAGCGTGACAGCGTCGTACCTCATGCGATTGAGTGCGTTGATTTCCACCCGTCCGTTGTAGAAGTTGAAATAGGGCGTACCTTGCGAAAAATCGCCGGCATCCAGCAAAAGCACATTTTTTTCTTCCTTGCGTATTTTGGCAATCAATCCCATTCGGCGGGCATACCCTCCCATGTCCGAAGTTTTTAATGTCGATTTGTCCGTTGGTTCTACCTGACTATGCGTATCGTTGGTGTGCAGAATCACCAGTCGGTTGGTTTTCTGTGCCAATGAAATACCCATGCTGCCTATGAGTAAGAATACTGTAAGTTTTATTTTGAATGAATTCATAATGGTTGTGTAATAAATCGTCGATAGCTGAAGGTTAATTTATGCTAATACGTCCATCCAGCGAAGCATCGATTTTGTGCCCGTTGGCCGTTTCTTTTTTAATATAGTCGAGCAGCATATTGCGCACTTTTATGCCCGTGTTCAGCCGTTTTTCGTACATCGCCAGCTGCACCATCTTGTCGTTGCCACCCGCCAGATAATCGTTGGTTGCAATTGAATATATTTTATTTACGTCCAATGGTTGCCCGTTAATGGTGACATCTTCGGCCTTACCGTCGTGTATTTTCATGCGAATGCCCAGTTCGCCTTCGCCGCCGGCTTTAGCAAAAAACTGTATCAGGTCCTGTA
Source organism: Bacteroidota bacterium (assembly GCA_046051105.1). Taxonomy (GTDB): domain Bacteria; phylum Bacteroidota; class Bacteroidia; order Bacteroidales; family Paludibacteraceae; genus Paludibacter. Next base: position 21,764 of record JBJOOU010000297.1, on the reverse strand, counting down.
ATTTGTCGCCTTTTAGCCAAAGGATAACCAATTCATTTTCAAAAGGCATTAGTTCAAATACTTTGCGGAGAGTGATGTTGCCGGCAGGTATTTCAGTGCGCAATCCTCCCAGGTTAACGATTGAAATATCTACTTTTTCTTTCAGATACGTACTGGCAGCGCTGCGGTACACTTCGGCACTAAAGTTCGAAAGCAGGCTTTCGGGGGCGTGTCCCTTCATTGGTTGTGCCACATGACCAATTACTACATTCATCTCTTTATCGATGCGTTGTTTGTAGGGCTGCAACGAAGTGATGTATAAGCTGTCGGCAATGGCATCCATCTGATTGTCAATGGGAATACGTGTAGACAATTCGGAGCTGATTTGCCAGGTTTTGGGGCTGCAAGCACTCATCCCCACTGCTACCGCAAGTATGTATAGGATCTGTTTTAGAGTCATTGAGGTATAATCATGTAAAGTTGAATACGAAAATAATGAAATAAATCAAATATGGCTGTGCATAAGCTCACTAAAAATAACTCCCGTGCAGGATTCCTGAAAAAATAGTATCTTTGCAATCCTCTGGCAAATAAGTTAATCTTTGCCAAAGCAATGAAGTGTAAATACGTAAATCTAAAAAGATAAAATGAATTTTATTGAAGAACTTCAGTGGCGCGGAATGATCCATACCGTGATGCCTGGAACAGAAGAACAACTTGCAAAAGAAATGACTACCGCTTATGTAGGAATCGACCCAACAGCCGATTCATTACACATCGGGCATCTGGTAGGCGTGATGATGCTTCGTCATTTTCAGCATGCAGGCCACAAACCTATCGCTCTGATTGGTGGTGCCACAGGTATGATTGGCGACCCTTCCGGAAAATCGGCCGAACGCAACCTACTGAACGAAGAAACTCTCCGTCACAACCAGGATTGCCTGAAAGCTCAGTTGGCTAAATTTCTCGACTTTGAGAGCGATGCTCCCAACGCAGCCGAACTGGTAAACAATTACGACTGGATGAAGGGATACAGCTTCTTAAATTTTATCCGCGATATTGGTAAACACATTACCGTGAACTACATGATGGCCAAAGACTCGGTAAAAAAACGCTTAAGTACAGAATCAAATGTTGGAATGTCGTTTACTGAGTTTTCATATCAATTATTGCAGGGTTATGACTTTTTGTATCTCAACAAAGAAAAAAACTGTAAACTTCAAATGGGAGGTTCGGATCAATGGGGTAATATCACTACCGGAACTGAACTGATTCGTCGCACTACCAGCGGCGAAGCCTATGCGTTGGTTTGTCCGCTAATCACCAAGGCAGATGGAGGAAAATTCGGAAAAACCGAAAGCGGCAATGTTTGGCTGGATCGTCGTTACACTTCGCCTTACAAATTCTTCCAGTTCTGGTTGAATGTAAGTGACGCCGACGCAGACAAGTATATTAAAATTTTCACGTCCATCAATAAAGAAGAGATAGACGCCCTGATTGAAGAACATGCTCAGGCACCTCATCTGCGCATATTGCAAAAACGATTGGCCAAAGAAGTGACCACCATGGTACACTCCGAAGAAGATTACAATGCAGCGGTTGAGGCTTCCAATATTTTGTTTGGCAATTCTACTTCCGAAGCACTCAAAAAGCTGGACGAAGAAACACTTTTGGCTGTGTTTGATGGCGTGCCGCAATACAAAATTGCCCGTTCGGCATTCGAAGCAGGTACCAAAGCCATCGAGTTATTGACCGATTTAGCACCGGTATTCCCGTCAAAAGGTGAAATGCGCAAGCTGGTGCAGTCGGGTGGAGTGAGTCTCAACAAAGAAAAACTGGCCAGTCAGGACGATGTGGTGGGTGTACAAAACCTGCTAAATGACAAATACTTACTGGTACAAAAGGGCAAAAAGAACTATTACCTTTTGATGGCAGAATAAGGCAAACGATGTTTTTTTGGAATAATTTTCCGAAAAGCCTTTGCAAAAAGGAAAAAGAATAGTATCTTTGCACCGCTTTAGAAATAAGGCAATATGCTTGTCTCATGGTGTAATGGTAGCACTGCAGTTTTTGGTTCTGCCTGTCAAAGTTCGAATCTTTGTGAGACAACACAAAACTCAAAAACGGTTGAAGTTCACTCGAATTTCAACCGTTTTTTCCAAACTACCGTTGCTGCATTTGAAATTATTTTGTAATTTTGAATCGCAAAAGCAAACAAACTGTCTTATGGTGTAATGGTAGCACTGCAGTTTCTGGATCTGCCTGTCAAGGTTCGAGTCCTTGTAAGACAACAAAATTTATCCTTACAAATGCCTGATTATCAAGATTGATAGTCGGGCATTTCTGTTTTTAGAGCAATTCACCCACCAGAGGCTGCTCTGAAATTTCGTTTGGCCGAACTCGCTATGGGCTACACTGCAAGGAAAGTTTTTAGTAGTTAGCTATCATTATCTTACATCCGGTCCCCTTCTTTTAGTTGCCTCCGAAAGCAGGAAAAGCCCTTTTACGATTTCCATACCCTGTTCTTTTATCGTTGATAGCTATTTGGTTCTTGGCTGGGTAATGGTTGAGTATATTATTTACTTCAATATTACTTTTTATATCGGTTGTATATACTATATCTTTATATGTATAGTATATATAACCGAAATATAAAGGAAATATATAGGGTATATATAGTAAATAGATGAATCGGACTACTGTATGAGTGCTTTCAGGCAGGAAGAAAGGTAGGTGTGAGTGATCAATGTTCAATGTTTCGTGATTTGGGTGTTGAGCTTTTATAACAGAATTGGAATTCTGTCGTCCGGAGTATGAGATTTTGGAGGTGCTTGTAAATCTACAGCCTAAATATTAGTAGGAAAATTGTGTATGATAGGGAGTAGTCTGATTCTGGCTTCAGATTGCCTTCGAATCCTGTTTTCTCCGACACGATGCCTGACAGTGGGTTGGAGTATAGCCGGAGGTTGATCGGGGAGGAACTGGTGGTGAAACGGTACTGAGCTTGAAGGTTTATGTCTTTGAAAAATAGGATTCTAAAATAATGCTAAAAAAACAAGCGAATGATTACATATTTTTAAACTCATCGTCCTGTTTAGTGCAAAACCCTCATTGGGTGGAGTGCTAACGTAACTGCAGATGTACTATTTCAGACTAATAAAAACAATTTTTGTACTGAATCTTTGTTTTGTTTTTGTGCACGATGTGTATTCGCAAAGTGGGTCAGAGGCGCATAATGGTTCGAAGAGAAATAGTAAGTATAAAGTAGCGGTTTGCGATTGGATGATTCTGAAACGTCAGAAAATCGGAGAGTTTGAGCTGGCAAAACAATTGGGAGCCGATGGGATTGAGCTGGATATGGGCTCACTCGGGCAGCGGGATTCGTTTGATAATAAGCTTCGGAAGCCTGATTTTCAGTTGCTATTCAAACAGAAAATGACGGAGACTGGGGTAGAAATAGCCTCTGTTGCAATGTCAGGATTTTATGCTCAGTCGTTGGCTACCCGCAAAAATTACATCGATTTGGTACAGGATTGCCTGAATACGATGAAGGTGATGGGGGTGAAAACAGCATTTCTGCCATTAGGTGTGCAATGCGACCTTCAACTCCACCCTGAGTTGAGAAATGTCGTGGTTGAGCGCTTGAAAGTGATAGGAGGGATGGCCGAAAAAGCCGGTGTGGTGATTGGAATAGAAACATCGCTAAGCGCAGCTGAGGAAGTAAAGTTGCTGCATGAGATCGACTCAAAGGGCATCAGGATCTATTTCAATTTTGCAAATGCACTTACAAACAACCGAAACCTTTATACTGAGTTGAAAACTCTGGGGAAAAGCCGAATTTGCCAGATCCACTGCACAGACGTGGATGAAGTTCTTTTGCAAGATAACAAACGACTGGACATGAAAAGAGTGAAACAAACTCTTGACAAAATGGGTTGGAAGGGCTGGCTGGTAGTGGAACGGTCGCGCGATGTGAAAGACGTACACAATATAAAGCTAAATTATGGAAGTAATATCCGATATTTACATTCGGTATTTACTGATTGATCAAGCCCATAAACGATAACTCTTCTTTTATTTAAAATAGAAACAAGTGAAATTTTATATTCAATTTTTATGAAACAAATCTGGTACAGAAAAACCCGAATGGTGCTAATGGCAAGTTTGCTGTTCTTGTTGGCATCATGTATTGATGGATTCCATGATGATGAAACTTTCTCCTCAGGAGTTACAAATACGCAATTGGAATCACCCGATGCCACCAAGGTAAAAATAACATCTCAAGTGAATTCACAAGGAGTGGATGAATTTAAGATTCAGAGGCCGGTACTTAATGGAGCTGGAGGTTACCGTTTTTCTCTCTATATTGTAGATGATCCGAGTAATCCACAGCCTGTAGGTGTTGAAAATGAAATAATTGATGGATGTACTGTTATTCGTCCACAGCAAGAGGATACCAAATATCAAATTAAAATCACAACTCTTGGGAATGACAAGTACAATAATAAAGATGCAGTTAACACGATGGAGTTTGTGTTTTCGACACTTGTCCCTAGTGTTGCAACAATTCCTAGTAATACTGAACTGTCAGCTTGGTTCGCGGCGCACCCAATTTCACCTAGTAGTGTTGAACAGGCATATGAACTTGAGCCTAATGGGGTATATACATTGGATGGAAAGCTGGATTTCGGTTTGAATTGGATTACATTCAGAGGAGATAAAGTGCATCACCCAAAGATTACTTATGGTGAAAATGGAAGGATAATCACTCAATCAGGTCTCAAAATAAAATTCATTGATTTTGATTGTAGTAATGTTCCAAGTACTTCAGCTAATGGTTCGCTTTTGTTGTTGAGCGATACTCCAGACGCTTCGATTTTACGTACAGCGTCTGATGTCTCTTCATTTCCTGCTTTAATTGATAAGGATATTGTTATTAAGTCGTGTAATATCATGGGCATAAATAAGTATCTTTTATTCTCAAATAATTCCACTAAGGGGTATACAATTAAAAATTTAAGAATACAGAACTGCATAATCGCGTCAAATAGTATTACTAATGTGATTGCATTGCCTCAGGGGTATATCAATGACCTTACATTAATTCAAAATACAATATATAGCCTTGTTAACTCGTCTACACAGTTTATTAGCTATAATAATAGTGGACGTCCAACGCGTGGTGGTTATGTTGCTGGTACTATTGCTTTGTATAATAATACCCTATATAATATTACAAATTCTGGAAACTTTGCAAATTATCCAGGAATGAGTAATACCACAGTTACAGTCAAGTTGCGTCAGAATCTTTTTGTTGACTGTAGCAATCGAAATGTCGTTAGAAGACTTTGTCCAAATGGTAATACCACTTGCCCAAGAGAATTTTCAAATAATGCATATTGGTGGAATCCTGATGGCTTTGCAGTAGGTGACGAAATGGACGGAAGTGCAGGTGATAAATCAGGCACTGGCTTTTATGAGAATCCGAATTTTGTAGGGCCAGTTAATAATCCTGACCCAACAAAGGTTAATTTCACACCTTCTGGCATTAATGTATTAAGCAAAAAGGTTGGCGATCCAAGATGGCTATCTGTTCAATAAAACACAACAAATTACTTTATAAAATATGAAACTATATCGATATATTTTAGGCTTACTACTTTTGGTATGTATGTGTGTGCCCGCAGTAGCTCAGCAAGGAATAATAATATCCGGAATTGTTTTGGATGAAAAATCAGTTCCTGTTATTGGTGCTAATATAATTATACCTGGTACAAAAATTGGTTCGGTCACAAATCTTGATGGAAAATTCACCCTCAAAAATGTTCCCTCGGGCGAACAGAAAATTCAGGTGTCTTATATTGGTTATAAGCAACAACAAATCAAAGTAACTGGTTCGCAAAGGGATTTGACAATAAAACTTTCACCGGCTAACTCAGAATTAGATGAAGTGGTTGTTGTAGGTTATGCTGTGCAGAAAAAAGCACATTTAACGGGGTCAATATCAACTATTGCTCCGAAGGATATAGCTGACCTGACTGGCAGTAATTTGGGTAGTACATTGCGGGGGCAGGTAACCGGATTAAGTGTAGCGGGAGGTAATACTCGTCCAGGCGAACAATCTAGACTGACCATTAGACAGTCAGATATAACTAGTTCATTTTCAACAGCTGGGGAGAGTTCGCCGTTGTATGTTATTGATGGTTTTATAACGAATGAAAGTGCCTTTAATAATCTGGATGCCACTATGGTGGAAAATATTTCTGTTCTAAAAGATGCAGCAGCGGCGGTATACGGTGCCCGTTCAGCGAATGGTGTAATTTTGGTGACAACTAAACGAGGAAAACTTGGCAAACCAAAGATTAGCTACAATACCCAGATAGGGATTACCGACGAAATTCAACGTGCTAAAATGTTGAGTGCATATGATTACGGAAAAATTTGGAATGGTATAAGGGGGAGTGATCCGACGATTTCAACAAATAATAGAACCGCCCTGTTTCAATCAGATGAATTAGATGCTATGATGGGGTTAAATTATGACCTTTTGGATCAGAAATGGAAAGCTGCTACTACTCAAAAACACAGTATTAATATTACAGGGGCAACTGAGGCGGCTAATTATTTTGCAGGTATTTCATATTTTACTCAAGATGGTAATCTTGGTAAAATAGATTATAACCGCTGGAATTACCGTGCAGGTGCAGATTTCAAGATATCATCTTCATTAAAAGCATCTTTGCAAATATCTGGTGATAATGGCTCTCAGCGGAAATCGTATAGTAAAATTGGAGGTGAAAATAGTGAAACAGACTACAATTTGTTGTTGACTCATCCTCGATATATTCCTGAATATGTAAATGGACGAGCTATTGCAACCTATGGTATAACTAATCCAATAGGAAGCTCACTTGATGATAGTCAGTTATATCATTATGATGTTATTCAAAACCTTGATAATTATACCCAGAACGTTTCTGATAATATTTCATTAAACTCTTCGATAGAATATGGCTTTGGCTGGAGTAAGATTTTGAAAGGATTAAATCTAAAGTTCTCATACTCGAGAGCGGTTGCCACTACGAAATCTAATCAATATGCTTCTAATTATAATCTTTATCGCATGATTCAACGTGCAGGAAGTGGAGAGCATTTGTATACGGGTGATAACATAAACATAGATGCTTCCAATTTTGCTCAAATTCCTGTGACAAATGGAAATTTGCTTCGTAGAGCGATGTCGCGCAATGATAGATATCAAATGAACTTTATAGCATCATATAATAGAACTTTTGGTAAGCACGATGTGAGTGGCTTGTTTAGTATTGAAAAATCTGAAGCAGAGACTGAAGATTTGATCGGATCTGTGAGCGATCCTTATTCTTTTACTAATGGGCAATCGAACTCAGCTACAGGTACTCAATCTACTTCTTTTACAAGATTAGAGAGTGGAACGCTATCATATATTGGTAGAGTTAATTATGTGTATGGTGATAAATATCTGGCAGAATTTCTTATTAGGTCTGATGCGTCAACAAAATTTGCTCCTGAAAATTATTGGGGATTATTCCCATCTTTGTCAACTGGGTGGGTGATTTCTCAAGAAGAGTGGTTTGAAAAAAATATTCCATGGATTAATTATTTGAAACTTAGAACTTCAATTGGGTTGCTTGGGCGTGACAATACAAAGGCTTGGACTTGGGCTACTTATTATGGACTTGATAAAGATAAAGGACCAATTTTTGGGACTACTGGATCTTCTACCTCTTCAGGGCCTCATATTAGTGTGCCGGATATAACAGCCAACAGAAATGCACATTGGGATAAGAGTTATAAAAGTAACTACGGGCTTGACTTTAATGTTCTCCAAAATAAATTGAATTTCTCCATAGATGGATATTATGAATGGAATCGAGATATCTTTGTGCCTCGAACCAGTCAAGTACCCTGGACTGTAGGGGCAAGGCCTGCTGCAGAAAATTATGGGTCAGTAGATGTTTACGGAGTTGAGTTCTCGGTAGGCTGGAGAGATAAAATTGGTTCGGATTTTAAATACAATGTTCGTTTGAACACAGGATACAGTGATAACAAAATCATTAAAATGCCTTGGCCAACTCCTATTCCAATTGATCAGAAGCATCCTGGGAGAAGGAATGATACAGGCAGTTGGGGACTTGAGTGTATGGGAATGTTTCGCAGCTATCAAGAAATTGAGGAGTATTTCAGCAAATACAATATCACAAATTATATGGGACTTACAAAGGATGGCGTACGACCAGGTATGTTGATATATAAAGACATTAGAGGTGCGCAAAATGCTGATGGATCCTATTCAGCAGCAGATGGGAAAGTAGATGCAGTAAATGATATTGTACAAATATCGAGCAGATCGAACCCTTACGGTTTTACATTAAATCTGGGAGCAGAATGGAAAAATCTCTCTTTCTCTGCTCAAATGAGTGCAAGTTGGGGCGGATATGACTTTATTCCTCAGAAAGCAAGATCAGCTTCAAGTTTAACAAGTACAGCCACTGGAGTAAGTGTATTGGAATATACCAATCTTCCGTCGTTTTGGAAAGACAATATGTTCGTTTATAAAGATGTAATTGATGCAAGCGGAAATGTTGTTGCATCAGCTAACAGAGATGCTAAATATCCTAACTTAGCGTACAGTATCAATAGCCAACAATCTACCTTTTGGAAAATAAGTGGTACACGTGCTTCTTTAAATCAAATGACAGTGGCATATTCAATTCCTAAGAAACTAGCTCAAAAAGCATCAATTGAGAGTTGTCGTATTAATGTGACTGGTCAAGATTTGTTGAGCTTTTTGAATCCATATCCGGATAATTTTATGAATCCATTGTCAGGTTCTTATGGTACATACCCTAACTTGAGAAAGATCACCATCGGTATTAATGTTGGATTTTAATTAAAGTAATTGTAAGATGAAAAATCAGAATATATTCAAAAATATTATCGCTTGTTTGGTAACAGGAATAATTTTTACGGCCTGCAGTGATCATTTTTTAGAAGAAAAGCAAGATTATACAAATGCTTCTCCTGAAATTTATAATGATTATGGTGGAGCTAAATCCCGAATTAACGATATATATGGGCTGTTGTTGCCAAATGCAAGTAATGGATTAACCTACGATAACCCTAGTACCGGGTCCTCAGATGATTATTCAGCATCTACCGAGGAATACGCAGGCTTGTCAATATATGTTGATCCTGAAATAGCAGTAAGTAGTACTAATCAATTGCCAAGTTATTTAGGGGATGAATCCAAGACTTCAAGAAGTGCTTATGGTAGAATTCGTAACTGCAATGATGCTATTATAGGTATTACAAATAGTACATTGACTGATCTGCAAAAGAAAGAATTGCTTGGACAGGCCTATTTTTTTAGAGCATGGTGTTATTATAGATTAGTAAAAGTCTATGGCGGAGTGCCAATAGTTACTACAGTGCAAAATCCAGTGTCGGGCGATAATGATGGCGCTGATTTATTCACTCCACGTTCGAGTACAAAGGAGTGTATTGAGTTTATTTGTCACGATCTAGAATTAGCTGCTTCATATTTGCCAGCAAGTTGGCCTTCTACTGATTGGGGTCGAGTAACGGCCGGTACTGCTCTTGCTGTCGAAGGGAGAGTGCGTTTGTTATATGCGAGTCCTTTGTTTAATCGAAATGATCTCACTGAACGCTGGGATTCAGCCTACAATGTAAATAAAAGAGCTATTGAAAAATTACAGCAGGGTGGTTTTGGCTTAGCTTATCTTGATGCCCCTGGTACAAATGCAGCTGGGTGGGGAAAGATGTTTTCAGACTACAATAGTGTTGAAGCTGTTTTTGTAACATTATACAATAATATATCGCCAATTAGTGGAACCAACCCAAATAAAAATAATGGATGGGAAAATTCAATTCGACCTTCGAACACAGCTCCGGGTGTAGGTGGTGGAAAAACTCCTACAGCAAATATGATTGACTTATTTCCTATTGCTACAGGTGAAAAACCTGTAATTGGAGTGAATTATGATGCTACTTCTCCACTCTTTATGGAGAATAGAGATCCTCGATTTTATAGGACTTTTGCCTTTACAGGTGTGAAATGGGCGTTTAGCGGTGATGCTACTTCTTTAGGTGTTGCTTCTTATCCTTATTCAGGTTCCAATTATGTCCTTTGGAATTATTGTTGGTATGACGACATGATCAAAAAAACGTCTATTGATCAAAGTGGATTTGCAACTGATGGTCTTGGAACCAGTTACAAAGGAGTTTATATTCGAAAACGATCCGACGATGCTGATCTTAATGCCAATGTTTTATATAAATCTACATTAGATAAAGATGGTAAGATTATAAACCTTTTCTCAGTCTCGGCAGCACCCTACATGGAAATACGATATGCTGAGGTTTTGTTGAATTTTGCTGAATCGGCTTGTGGCGCAGGTCACTACGATGAGGCGTTTCAGGCTCTTCAACTGATTCGAAAGAGAGTTGGGTATACTGCTCCAAACTATGGACTTGACCCATCAATTAGTTCGGACAGAGCAAAACTATTTGCTGCAATTTTGTATGAGCGACAAATTGAGTTGGCATATGAAGGCAAACGTTTTGATGATATGCGTAGATGGATGTTATGGGATGGAGGCGTAGGACAAGAGGCAATAAAAAGTACATGGAAGCTCAATGCATTTGGCGGTAATACCTGTACATATTTGGGTGTAATGCCTCTGAACGGACAACGTCGTGATGGTCTTGAGATGCGTGTGAGCGATAAATATAACTCATCACCAATAAATCCATTATTAGCGAATGACCCAGTTAAATCAATAAGGCCAGCCGCAGGTTGGAATATTGGGACTGATGCAACAATGCCTGTAGCACTTAAAACATATATTAGTGATGCTTTTACTCGTAAAACAAAGCTAGGCGATCGTATAAATGTTAAAGTTGACTTTAAGCCAAAATATTACTTTATAGGATTCAATAGTTCTATTCAGAAGAATAATGCTAACTTACAGCAAACTATTGGTTGGGATGACGCTTTAAGGGGTGGTGCTGATGGTACTTTCGACCCACTGGCTGAATAAGCGGAGTTTATAACTTAAATACCAAATAATGCACATTTTACAACGGAGATTACCACATCGGTGATCTCCGTTGTTCGTATATTTGATTGCGATTTTATCACTCAGAATTTTCGATTATCATGAAAAACCAATTTTTAGTAACAGCACTCTTATTATTTCTGTTTGCTTCAATGAAAGCTGCGCCATTTCGATATGTGGTGGCACAGGATGGAAGTGGAGATTATACAAGCATTCAGGCGGCTATCACTGCATGCCCGGATAACGAGCGAAGTATTATTTTTATAAAGAATGGTACGTATGACGAGCAGGTGGCTTTGGGGACAAAATCCACTGCTTCGAAGAAATATATCAGCTTAGTTGGTGAGAGTTATGGTGGCGTAGTCATTACGCACAATCAATACAGAGCCAGTTCGGGTTCGCCAACTTATGAAGATATATGTACCGTGAAATTATTTGCCAATGATTTTTATGCCGAAAATATCACGATACAGAACACAGCCACAGCTGGAATGGCTGAAGCTTTATTTACTGCTGGTGATCGTCAGACCTTTAAAAATTGTCAGGTATTGGGTTATCAGGATGCTTATCGGGCTAAAAAAGGCGCTCGTTGTTATTTCAAAAATAGCCTATTGCAAGGTGCTGTTGATTTTATTTATGCTGGTGGAACAGTTTTTTTTGACGACTGTACGATCAATTGTGTGAAAGGTGGCGGCTATATTGTGGCACCTGAAGACAGGGTTAAATACATTCCTGCAGCGTCTACTGCATCCGGTAAGGATTTGAATCTTGAATTCATTTTCAGAAATTGTACTATTACTGCCAATGCTGATGTGAGTGATAATAGCTACACTTTAGGCCGGCCATGGAATGCAAATGCAGGTGCTTATTATCTGAATTGTAAACTGGGATCGCATATCAAAGCTGCCGGATGGACTATAATGGGCGGAAATGAAACCACAGCCAGTTTTGCCGAATACAACAGTATGGATAAGAATGGTAACCCTATAAGCACTTCGGGACGTATTTCATGGAGTTTTCAATTGGCAAAAGCGGATGTGGACAATTATCTGAATCCTGCTTATGTGTATGCTCAACTGAGCACAACAGTCTATGATCCGGTTGCTTTGTGTGTTTCGCCCGCTAAACCGACTATTACGGTTAATGCTAATGCTATTAGCTGGACGGCTATACCTGATGCTGTGGGATATATAATATATAAGGATGGTAAATATCTGGCAAATACTATTGAAACAAGTTACACCGATAATTCCGGAACGTCTGGTGTATATACAGTGAAATCCATCAATGCTATGGGAGTACAAAGTGATGCTGGTGGAATTACAGCTGTGTCGGATGTAAACACATCACGCACAAAATTTCAAATTAAACACAAAATCATTGCTTTTAATGAAGCAGTTTCTTTTGAACTTTATACACTGAAAGGTCAGTCTTTAAAAAAAACATTACATACATCTTCTGTTGAACTTTCAAATTTTGCATCGGGTGTGTACCTGATTTCTTATAAAGGTTCCAATGGAAAAACACAACAAGCAACTATACTTTTATAATCAATATTCATCCATGAAAAAGATTTTTCTTTCACTATTATTTATTGGGCTTGTTTCCTTTCTAAACATTTCCATTGCGCAAACTCCGGCTTTCCCTACGGCCGAAGGGTATGGTAAATATGCCAAAGGGGGTAGGGGAGGCAAAGTTGTTTTTGTTACCAACTTAAGCGATTATATTTCCTACAACAGCCTCGAAACTCCAATTGTTGGTAGCTTTCGTTGGGCACTAACGCAATATCCCGGCGAGGCTTTGACGGTAATATTTAAAGTTTCAGGTACAATTCAGTTGAAACCTTATTTGGTCGTATCGGGTTCTACAGTAAAGAATCAGAACGATATTCGTTGCTCTCGTGCCAATCTGACCATTGCCGGACAAACGGCTCCGGGCGAAGGTATTCAGATTCGTAACGGAAAAGTGAACCTTGGTGGAGCTTCCAATCTGATTGTACGCAATGTGCGTTTTCGCATTGGTGAACTGGCCGTGCCATCTCCTATTTATGGTTTTAAAGTAAATGGAGTTGCTAAAGATACATTGGCACCTGCGGGTTCATTCCTTCCGGGAGGTTCGGTTGGTTGCGAAAATGCGGTAAATGTGATTTTTGACCATTGCGATTTTGGATGGTCGGGCGAAGAGAACATCACGATGTATGATAATCGCTATACCACACTACAATGGTGTATTATGCACGATGCACTTTATAACGATGGCCACGGAAAAGGCGACCGCAGCTATGGCTCGCAGACCGGAGGAATATGTGCTACTTATCATCATAACCTGTGGACAAACAACAAGAACCGTTCACCCCGCCTGAATGGTGCGCGCACGGATAATGAAACCAATGTTTTCATTGAATTTATCAACAATGTGGTGTACAACTGGGGTAGTGCCAACGCAGCCTATGGTGGCGATATTCTTGCCACAGGAACCCGCTCGCATACCTGCAATTTTGTAGGAAATTACTACAAGCCGGGGCCTGCTACACCTACCAGTTCGTATTATTTCTTTACCAATTATATCAACGCAGGGGCGAGCAGTATTCCTCGATGGTATTTGTCGGGCAATATTATGGAGGGTTCGACATCATTAAATTCTAATAATTGGAACGGTTTTACCTGGAAATGGTCAACTGCTGGTACAACTTTACCTACGAAAGCTACAGCAGGATCGGATACTATGTTGGTACCACCGGCAAGTGTTGTATATAATAGTGCGTGGGTAGGATATAATCCTTACAAAATGAGTGCTGTGCAGACTGCCTCAGATGCGTACAACGATATTGTGTCGAAAGTAGGAACTGTAAACAGAGATTCTGTAGAGCGTCGTATTATTCGCGAAGTGAAAGAAAAAACGGCTACCTTCAAGGCTTCATTAGGAGCGATGGGTATAATAGACAAGTCGAGCAATGCCGAAGGGTATTTGACCTATGCCACAGCTACCACTCCCGACGATGTTGATCAGGACGGGATGTCCGATGCCTGGGAATTAGCCAATGGTCTGAATCCCTCCAATGCCGACGACCGTAACTATACCACCAGCGATGGTTACACTGCTTTAGAGGTTTATTTGGCCAGCTTAATGGGAGAGACCATTCCCCATGCGTTTGTGTCTTCGGTGAAAAACCTGTCGTCGGCAAAGGTATCTATCACGCCGACTATCACCAGTACCAAATTTACAATTGTGAGTGACAGCCGCCTTAAAACTGCTGTTATTTATGATCAGTTAGGAAAAATGGTTGCCTCCAAAGCCATTACCGATACGAATGAAGTGAATGTGGAATCGCTAACGGCTGGTTGTTATATGGTGAAAATGTCTGATGGTAAATCGGATGTAGCTCTTTGTAAATTTATAAAGAAGTAAGCATTGTCGGTTAATTATAAGTCTAAATAAGAGGTGATTATGATGAGTAATCATCTCTTTGTGTTTATACACGAGCCATCTTATTTGAGTACAAGTCCCTTTCTGAGGCGTCTAAGGATAAGTAAACAACAAAAGAACAATCTTATTACTTATTATATTCCTACAAATGAAGAGAAAAACATTACTGTCAATTATCGGATTTTTGCTATTCGCTCCTGTAGCATTGATGGCTCAATATCCTGACGTACCTTCTGATCTGAAAGCTGCGGCTGATAAAATGATCAAACAAGAAACTGCTTATGCCGATAGCGTATTAAAAGCTAACGAAACATTGATGAAATATTACAAGAGCAACGGAAAACCATTCATCGAATGGGCAGCTCGTCCAACCGACCTTCCTGTAGCTCATATTCCTGCTTTCCCTGGAGCTGAAGGGGGAGGCCAGTTTTCGTTTGGTGGTCGTGGTGGCAAAGTTCTTACAGTGAGCAACCTGAACGATCGTGGGCCTGGTTCTTTACGCGAGGCCTGCGAAGGTACAGTGGGTCCACGTATCGTTGTTTTCAATGTTTCCGGTATTATTCGTTTGAAAACGCCTATCATCATTTTAGCTCCTTACATAACTATTGCAGGTCAAACTGCTCCCGGTGACGGAGTGTGTGTAGCCGGCGAATCATTCTGGGTAAATACTCACGATGTGGTAGTACGCCATATGCGTTTCCGTCGGGGCGAAACAAAAGTAGAACGTCGCGATGATGGCTTTGGTGGTAACCCGGTAGGTAATATCATGATTGACCACTGTTCATGTACCTGGGGATTGGACGAGAATATCTCCTTCTATCGTCATATGTTCAACCCTGGTGCAGGCCTGAAAGAAGCGAAACTTCCAACTGTAAACGTTACTATCCAAAACACCATTTCTGCTCAGGCACTGGATACATATAATCATGCTTTTGGTAGTACCTTGGGTGGCGAAAACTGTACATTCATGCGTAACCTTTGGGCTAACAACGCCGGTCGTAACCCATCAATTGGCTGGAATGGGGTATTCAATTTTGTAAATAATGTAATCTTCAACTGGGTACACCGCTCGGTAGATGGTGGCGACTATACCGCTCTTTATAACATCATCAATAACTACTACAAACCAGGTCCGCTGACTCCTACCGATGCTCCTATTGGCTACCGTATGCTTAAACCGGAATCGGGACGTAGCAAACTGGGATATTATGTTTATGGCCGTGTGTATTGCAACGGGAATATCATGGATGGCAACGAGAAAGTGACTAAAAACAACTGGGACGGTGGCGTACAGGTAGAAGAACTTCCTAATGCAGGTCAATATACCGATTCAATGAAATGGAACACGCCATTCCCAATGCCAAAGTTCCCGGTAATGAGCGCTCAGGATGCTTACGAATATGTACTGAAAAATGTAGGTGCGAATATTCCTAAACGTGATATTGTAGACCAACGCATTGTTGAGAATGTACGCACAGGAAAAGCGTACTATGATCAATCGGCTGATACTATTGATTTCTACCAATTTAAACACCGCCGTTTGCCAAAAGACTCATACAAAAAAGGTATTATTACGGACATTCGCCAGATTGGTGGTTATCCTGAATACAAAGGTGAATCGTATGTAGATACCGACAAAGACGGTATGCCGGATGCTTGGGAAAAGAAATACGGATTGAACCCGAACGATGCCAGCGATGCTATCAAAGATTGCAATGGCGATGGATATACCAATATCGAGAAATACATCAACGGTATTAATCCTAAGAAAAAAGTGGATTGGACTAATCCTAAAAACAACCACGATACCTTGGCCGATAAAGGCAAACTGATGTAATCGATGATAATAAAGATGAAAATGAATTTTAAAAAATATGTTCTTACTGTTATCTGCTTTCTGTGTCTGGCGCAGATGGCAGTTGCAGTGGAGCTGGACTCGAAAAACCGCGATCCGAAATACGTTTCTACCATCGTAGAGCGTTCGAAAAAGATTGTAGATAAGCTGGGCTTGAAAGATGCTGCTGTGGCAACCAATGTTACCAATATTGTGGCCAATCGCTACTTTCTGTTGAACGATATCTATTCGAAGCGTGACACTACCATCAATAGGGCTAAGCGTGCTAGTTTAGCCAAAGAAGAGCTTTCAAAGGTTCAAACCCTGGCAAAAGCAGAAACAGACGCAGCACTTTATCGTATTCACTTTGCATTTGCAGCCGACCTGTCGTTATTTCTGAACGATACGCAAATTGAGGCCGTAAAAGACGGTATGACCTTCGGTGTAGTGAACGTAACTTACGTGGCTACTTTGGAGATGATTCCAAGCCTGAAAGAGGAAGAAAAAGTGCAGATTATGGCTTGGCTAAAAGAAGCCCGCGAACTGGCGATAGATGCCGAAACTGCCAATAAGAAGCACGAAGCATTTGGTAAGTACAAAGGCCGCATCAACAACTATTTGGCAAAACGTGGTTACGACCTCGTAAAAGAACGCGAAGGTTGGTATGCACGCATCAAAGCCAAAGAGGCTGAACAAAAGAAATAGACACTGATTATTTGATAGTTTGAAGTGGAAACTCCCCTGTGTTTGACTAAGGTTACACAGGGGAGTTTTTTATTTTGAAGGAAAGTTGAATGCAGCGGTTAAATCAACATGAGTGCTTCTTTTACGGTCATTTTCTCGCGAATGTTCTTATCTTTTGCCAGTTGATTACAAACACTGATAATGCCATTCTCCAACGCATCTTCGGCATTGAATATCTCGGCACTCATACAGTCAACAGTGCAAGCGAGAATGCCAAGATCACTTAGGGAATCCAGACTTTTGATTCCGGCATTGTTTTTTCCGATTCCGGCATCATTAAAGAAGGCCGCTTTTAGTTGAAGTTTCTCGGCATAATGCCCGGCACTCACTCCACCGTGCGATCCACACACCAGAATATCGCCTGCATTGTCGGCGTTGAGAAAAGTGATGCTATCGGCAATCGTTATAGCCACGCCATTTAGCTGTGTCTGCTTTTGTTTCGTCAGCTCTGCCTTACTGTTGCCCGTAATATCATCGGCAACACTCGCAGAAGGCGTACAGGGCTTTAGTATAGGGTTGATTTTAGCCACAGCTTCCTGCACCGAATCGCCAATTTGTATTCCTGCGGCTTCGGCCTGAAGACTCAGGTGAGTAATGATCCCATTCTCCCAGGTATCTGCAGAGACACCGATCTCAGCACTGTTGTGACTCACTGCACAAGCCATTATATTCGCAGCATCATAAAAGCCAAGTCCGCTGATTCCTGCATTGTTCTTACCGATTCCCGCATTGTTGAGAAATACGGCTTGTACAGCACAGTTTTTTAGTTTGCGGGCAAAGGTACCATTGTCGCCGCAATGCGATCCGCAGACCAGAATCGGGTAGATATTGTCAGTGTGAATGTCGCCTAAGCTATCCAGCAACACTACATTTTCAGGTAATTTCATGGATTTTATAATGACCCCTAACCCCTAAAGGGGGAAATTTAGTTTGCTACATGTGAGTATTGATAAATCAATAAACTTTCAATAATCAACACTATTATTTTCTTATTCCCCTTTAGGGGTTAGGGGTTCTTTTATTTTGCTAGTTCCGCCTGAGCAATGGCAATGCCTTTTTCGTAAGCTTTCAGGTTGCCTGCAACAAACTTTTCGGGAACGCTTTCTTTTACGATCTGAATCATCTCATCGTGCGAATAGCCTCTGAATTCGGCATAAATAGCCAGCATGACGATGTTCATCATCTTGCTAATATCAAATTCAGAGCTTTTATTTTCTTCCGGATCAATGATAAAGGTCCTCTTGCCGCACTTTTTTATCAGCTCGGTTTTCGATTCCGGCATATCTTTTTCCAAACGGGTGTTCACACTGGAAGTGGACAGTTCGAACGTACTGGAGAACACGATGCCATCTTCTTTCAGGCAATGCAAGTACCGGAGCGTTTCGGTTTGCTCGAACGACAATAGATAATCCACATCGCCCGCTTTGATAAAAGGCGACAATACCGGCTGAGTAGAATAGCGGAAATGACTTTCCACGCCTCCTCCACGTTGTCCTAAGCCGATAACGTCTGATATTTTCAACTCGTAACCGAGTTTGATATAATATTTGCTCAATAGATTGCTGAACAGAAGAATTCCTTGTCCTCCCACGCCAGCTATCACTAAATTTTTTCCTGTATCCTGCATTTCTTATAATTTTATTGCTTCAAACTTACAAGCTGTAGAGCACAACCCACAGCCCACGCAAAGGTCTTCATTGATGACAATTTCCACTTTTCCGTCCTTCGCTTTTTTACTCTCGATGGCCAAACAGCCAATATTGATACACTTTCTGCATTTTGTACACAGATCCTGATCAATTGAATAGGGAGGATTTTTAGGTAGCTTGAATTTTGTAACACAGGGTTTCTTTACAATCACTACCGAATTGGTATCGGCATTTACAGCATCCAGGATGGCTTTTTCCAGGTTTTTGAACTCGTAAGCGTCAACGGTTACGATGTCTTTCACTCCAATGGCTTCGCACACCTTAGAAATTTCCAGTTTATTTTCCGGTTTGTAGTTAAAACCAAAATCGCTGGAAGCAATATGTTGTCCACCAGTCATGGCCAGGCAGCTATTGTCCACAATAATGGTAGTAGAACGGCTGTCGTTGAAGATCAGGTTCATCAGTCCGTTGATACCTGTTGCCCAAAAACCACCATCGCCAATCATGGCCACAAAGTTTTCCTTATGATCGGTAGCTACATTGTAACCATGTGCCAGCGCGATGCTCGAACCCATACATTTTTGCAGCGAATAAGCTTCCATGTGTGGAAAACAGCCAATCAGACCGCAGGTAACATCAGCCGCAGCTTTTATTTTATGATTGCGGAGTATCTGAGCAATAAAAAGGTGCGAACAACCTGCGCAACTTACCGGAAGACGGAAAGGAATGCCCTCCATCATCTCTCTTTTAGGCGCGTCCGGAACGAGTTTTTCCTCAATAATGTCAGGCGTAAAGCGGGTCATCTCAGGGAACTTTGGGAAAAGCTCTTTGCCAATCACCGAAACGCCGAGGTCTTTGATGTTTTTTTCCATCAAATCATGACCATCTTCAATCACATAGAGTTGATCGACGTGGGCAGCCAATTCGCGAATCAGTTTAGCAGGCAGGGGCATTACCATACCCACTTTCAGGATAGAAGCATCGGGCAAAACTTCCCGGGTATAGAAATAAGGAGTACCCGCAGTCACCACTCCGATCTTTGTTCCCCGAAGTTCCAGTTTGTTGATTTCGAAGTCGTTGCTATCATCGGCAAGACGCTTCATGTGAGCAGGAAAATCGTTGAAACATTTGGTCAGTTTGGGATGCTCTGAGCCTTTGGCATTCATCATCATGGTAGTCATGATCACTTTGCTAAAGCTTACAGGGTATTTATTGCGGCATTTTATCTGATAGCTGATACTTTCGTCGATGGCCACTGCACTGGTTGTTTTGCAGATAACCGAAGTGATTTTCAGAATAACAGGAGTCGTATATTCTTCACTAATTTCGAAAGCTTTTATCATCAGGTCTTTGGCTTCCTGGCTATCGGCGGGTTCCAAAACCGGGATATTGAACATATTGCCATAATGACGAACATCGTTGTAGTCGTCGCCTGCAATACGGCCCACATCATCGCCTACCACCAGCACCAAACCACCGTTGATTTGACTACCGGCAGCGCCACCCAATGCATCGGCTGCTACGTGCAAGCCCACTGTTTTCATTACCGCAAAGCTTCTGTAGCCTGCAAATGAAGCACCAATGGCTACTTCGAGTCCCACCTTTTCGTTGGTCGACCATTCGCAATAGATATCTGCATATCTCTGTTGGGTGTAATCCATTACTTCGGTGGAAGGAGTACCGGGGAAACCGGAAGCAACTTTAACGCCTGCTTCAAAGGCACCTCTGGCAACCGCTTCGTTACCATTCATCATTTTCACTGAGGTACTATTATTCTCTTTCTTCATTCAAAAAAAATGACATCTATTTTTGATGTACGTTTTATTTAGACTTATGATAATTCAATACAAAAATACTGCTTTTTTGTTTCACTTCAAAATAATAATGCATCTTAATTGAATAGATTGAAAGTTTGCTTAAATAGTAATAGGACAACTACTTGCAATTGCAACTAAAAAATGCTCCGGCGCAATGAGGTACTTAGAAATTCACAAAATGTATGCGCTGATGATACGATTCCTTTTTTTGCGTTACTTCGTCTTAAGTTTTCAGGAAAATCGATTCTTTCATAACCTGTCTGAAAAAAATGAACACAGAAGTTCGTTACTTGTGATTATTTTTGTACTTCATGCGTAAAATAATACATATCGACATGGATGCCTTTTTTGCTTCTATTGAGCAGCGGGATTTCCCTGAGTACAAGGGGCAGCCGTTGGCCGTGGGTTATGCGGGAGCACGCGGTGTGGTGGCAGCTGCCAGCTACGAAGCCCGTCGCTATGGAGTGCGTTCGGCCATGCCTTCGAAAACTGCCTTGCGCAAATGTCCGCACCTGATTTTTGTAATGCCTCGCTTTGAAGTGTACAAATCTGTTTCCCGGCAAATTATGGATATTTTTCATGAATACACCGATCTGGTGGAACCCCTCTCGTTGGACGAGGCCTTTCTGGATGTAACAGAGAATCATAAACAAATTGTTTTGGCCACACAAATAGCGGAAGAAATCAAGCAAAAGATTTATGCAACCACCGGATTGACTGCTTCGGCGGGCGTATCGTACAATAAGTTTTTGGCCAAAATTGCTTCGGACTACCGCAAACCCAACGGACTGTTTGTGGTGCATCCTTCGGTGGCCGAGAAGTTTGTAGAAACATTGATGATAGAGCAATTTTACGGCGTGGGAAAAGTGACGGCTGAGCGCATGCACCAAATGGGCATACGCACCGGCGCCGATCTGAAACAATGGTCCGAGCACGATCTGGTAGGGCAGTTTGGTAAAGCGGGGCATATGTATTACCAGAATGCAAGAGGAATAGACGAACGCCCGGTAGAGTCGCAGCGCATCCGCAAATCGGTAAGTTCCGAAACTACTTTCGGCGCAGACATGGACTCGCTGGAAGAATTGGCACCCGAGTTGGAAACACTGGCCCGGGAAGTGATCGAATACATCACGCGCAAAAACTTTAGGGGGCGAACGGTGAGTCTGAAAGTAAAATATGCCGATTTTAAAGTAGA
>JBJOOU010000296.1:0-4523 GCA_046051105.1 Bacteroidota bacterium | reverse complement strand
ATTGTGACGAAAATCAATCAGTTCATTTAATATTATACGTTCTTTTTGATGAAAAAGAGATATTTTTTGATGCTATATAGCCTCTTGGTGTGCTCTGTATTTGCATGGAGCCAGGCAGATGGAAATACAGAGACAATGAGTGGGGTTGTGGTGGATGCGCAAACCAATGAACCGATTGTATCTGCGTCTGTGTTTCTTACGGATTATCGTACGGGTGGAAATACGGATGTAAATGGAAAGTTTTCGTTCAAAGTGCGCAACTTTGTTTCTACTAAGAAAACGACAATGAGGGTGTCGATTATTGGTTATAAAGCCGAGTTTGTAACCCTTTCTTCAGGAAAATATACCAATCTGAAAATTAAACTGCGTTCAGAAAGTCAGAACCTGAAAGAAGTAGAGATTAAAAAGCAACGGTATAAACGTAAAGGAAATCCTGCATTGGAACTACTTGAAAAAGTGGTTGAAAACAAGAAACGTAACCAGATTAAGTCGCAGGATTATTACCAAAACGATAAATACGAAAAAATTCAGTTTGCACTGAATAAAATCACTCCCGAGTTCCAGAAAAAACGCATCTTTAAAAAATTCCAATTCGTATTTGATAATATCGACTCGCTGAATGGCGAACAATGTTTGCCAATTTACCTGAAGGAGACGATGTATCGCGATGTATTTAGAAAAAGTCCCCGCGAAAACAAAGAAATTGTAAAAGCGCACAAAGCTGTTTCGCTGAATGGTTTTGACGACAGAAGTATCGAAGATAATATCAAATATCTGTATCAGGATATCAATATCTACGACAATCAGGTGCCCTTGTTGAGTAATCAAATTCTGAGTCCGCTTGCCGGAAATGCTACCACTTTTTACCGCTACTATATTATTGATACCTTGAAGGTAGGCTCTGATAGCTGTATTCGTATGTTTTTTGCACCTAAAAACAAAGAGGATCTATTGTTTCAGGGTAATCTGTATATTGCAAAAGACAGCACCTACGCTATCAAGAAAATTGAATTTGGATTGAGCAAGCAGATAAATATCAACTGGGTGAGCGATGTAAAAGTAGTACAGGAGTTCCAAAAAATCAACAATGTGTGGACGCAGGGTTCGGAACTGATTTCCATGAAATTTGGTCTGTCGAAAAATAGCCGGGGTATTATAGGGCAAAAGGTCGATACGTACTACAACTACGCATTTACGCCGCAACCCGAGGATACGATCAACAACAAAAAAGTGTTGGCAGTGGACGATGCCCGTCTGAAGAAATCGGATGAATACTGGGCAGCGAACCGGCCTGTGCAGCTCACCAAGTCCGAAGCAGGCATCTATCAAACGATGGATAGTTTGAACCGAATGCCGATTATTCGACGCACTATTGATTTGATGACCATGTTGTTTATGGGCTACAAGCAAATGGGTTGGTGCGAGATTGGTCCGATCAACACGTTTTATCAGTACAACTCCGTAGAAGGGATGCGTCTTCGTTTTGGAGGGCGAACAACGGATACCTTCAGCAAAAAGCTGACGCTTGAATCCTATGGTGCTTATGGTTTTCTGGATGAACGCTGGAAGTATTATCTCGGGGGGGCATGGTCGTTGACCGATCATAACAGCCAGAAATTTCCGGTAAAAACCATTCGAATGAGCTATCAACAGGAAACGCAGTTTCCGGGGCAGGAAATGAAGTTCCTGATGGAGGATAACTTCCTGCTTTCGATCAAGCGTGGCGAAACTGATAAGTTGTTCTACAACAAAATATTTAAGTTCGAGCACCTGAATGAGTTTGAAAACCATTTCTCTTATTTGGTGGGATATAAGTACACCAGTATGGAGCCCGGCGGTAATTTGTTTTACAACTATACTGATTATAGCGCGCGTACCAACGACGTGGCAAAAATTAATGTACCTGAGTTTTACATGACCCTGAGATACGCACCTAACGAATCGTTTTATCAGGGAAAAACCTTCCGTTTGCCGAACTACAACAAATATCCGGTGTTCGAGTTGCGATACAATGCGGGAAGCAAGCTTTGGGGAAATGATTACAATTACCAGACATTAAGGCTAAACATTCGTAAGCGTATTTACATGTCGGTGTTTGGTTTCTCGGACATGGTGTGGGAAGCGGGTAAAATTTTTGGAAAGGTGCCTTACCCATTGTTACATATTCCGCAGGCTAACCAATCGTACTCGTACCAGATTGAGTCGTACAACTTAATGAACTTCCTGGAATTTGCTACCGACCAGTATACTTCTATCATGTTCGACCATGCATTTAATGGATTCTTCTTCAATAAAGTGCCTTTGCTGAAAAAGACAGGATTGCGTGAGTTTGCCAGTATCAAAGCATTGTACGGAACAATTACGGATAGAAATGATCCGGCCAAGACCAGTGGATTGTTTAAGTTGCCGGTAGATGCTAATGGGGTAGCCAGTACCTATACATTACAAAAAGAACCTTATGTGGAAGGTAGTGTGGGGATTGGTAATATTTTACGCGTGATACGCATCGACTTGGTAAAGAGATTTACCTATGTGAATAACCCTAATATATCCACTTGGGGATTCAGGATGAGGTTCCGACTCGACTTCTAATATTCTATTTTATACAATAAGGGCTGATTACTTTTCAACGTAATCAGCCCTTGTTGTTTTTAGTCTTGTTTTTTTCCGAATGATTTATCGATTTTTAAAAACGGAATAACTGCCAGAGTCGGAATAGCCAGCACCATGATCCATACGAAGAAATGCTGATAACCAATATGATCTTGCAGCCAACCAGCTAGCATTCCCGGTAGCATCATGCCCAGGGCCATAAATCCAGTACACATGGCGTAATGCGCTGTTTTGTGTTCGCCTTGCGCAAAATAAATCAGGTAAAGCATATAGGCCGTAAATCCGAATCCGTAGCCAAACTGCTCAATGGCAACTGCAATATTGATCAATACGAAATTGGTAGGCATGGCCATCGATAGATACACATACGCCAGGTGGGGCAGGGTAATACTCAGCGCCATGGGCCAAATCCAGTATTTCAATCCTTTGCGGGAGGCGGCTATTCCACCTACAATTCCTCCAAGCGTCAATGAGATGACTCCCACGGTGCCATAAACCAGTCCTACCTGTTCGGTGCTGAGGCCAAGTCCGCCAACTGTTCGCTGATCGAGTAGGAAAGGGGAGGCCATTTTTACCAGCATGGCTTCGCCAAGGCGGTAGAGCAACATAAATGCCAATGCCAATCCAATTCCTTTCTTCTGAAAGAAGGTGGCAAAGGTGAGCGCAAACTCCCGGAAAATATCTTTAGCAGAACTTCCTGCCTGTTCCGAATCGCTTTCAGGTTGTGGCAACGCAAAACGGTGGTAAATAAAGAACAGCCCGAACAGTCCGGCCAGAATAAAGAAGGTGATGCTCCAGGCTAACCTGAAGTTGCCAGAAATGCCTTTAAAACTGATGACTTCGCTTTTCTTTGTGTTGGCATCGAGTTGCACTATTGCATAGTATGTTTTATTCCAGTTCTGATCATTAAAGGTGATCAATTCAGTATTAATCGTTGCTTTCTTATCCCCATTGGCCGATTCCAATCTCAACACTATGTTTTCGTTTTTTTCTGGTTTTCCCGACATCCTGATTTGTACGATTCCAGCATTGCCAACAAGTGAATTTTTTGTGGTGATAGTTGCTTGCTTTGCACCGAAATGTTTCTCCAGGTAAGTTCCTAGTGGATTTGAGACATACTTACTCCACCATGATTCGCTGTTGTCTTGAACTGCAATTGGTTGAACTTCTTTTTTTACAAAGCCATTGAGTTCATTTTGTTTGCTTGCAAAGTCGTTGATTGATTTCAAAGAATCAGCAGAAATGCAGCTGGTATTTAAGCTTAATACTTCTGGAAATACCTGAAAAGTCATTTCTTTGGCAGATGTATTTGTGGCAAAAGGGCTAAGAGTTTGGTTTGTTTTAGCTTCGGTTGTATGGACTTCAAACTTTAATGGTTCAAGGCCGGTAGAACTTTCCAGGCTTCCTGCAAGAATAATCAACAACCCTTGTCCGGTAATCATGGCTAAACGGTAAAAAGTGCTTCGGATGCCTACAAAGAAGGATTGTTGCGAGTCGTCCAACCCGAGCATATAAAAGCCATCAGCGGCAATATCGTGGGTGGCAGAACTGAAGGCAATCAGCCAGAGTACCGCCAGCGTGGCTTGAAAAAAGAAAGGCGTAGGAATGAGAAACGCAACTCCTGCCAGTCCGGCTCCGATGAGCAATTGCATGGTTACAATCCACCAGCGCTTGGTTTTAATCAGGTCTACAAACGGACTCCAGAAGGGCTTGATCACCCAGGGCAGGTACAGCCAGCTGGTGTACAACGCAATGTCGGTGTTCGAGATATTCAGCCGCTTGTACATGATTACTGCCACCGTCATGGCCACCACATAAGGTATGCCTTCGGCAAAATACAGCGTGGGAATCCAGGCCCAGGGGGATTTGGACTTTACCCCTAACCCCTGAAGGGGAACTGAGTTACTTTC
>JBJOOU010000295.1:0-14109 GCA_046051105.1 Bacteroidota bacterium | reverse complement strand
AAATACGCCCACCCTCTGTCAACTTCGGAATGCACTGATCTATTAACTCCTCGTGCGTCAAACTGTCGGTATGGCGCGCTGTAGTGCGTTGCTCGTCAGGATTCTTCAACGAATTGATGAAGTAAGGCGGATTTGAAACAATCAGATCATACTTTTTATCAGAAACAAAGTCCTGCAAAGACGATAAAACAACATTCAGCCTGCTGCTCCAGGGTGAAGCCTGAACATTAATCATTGCCTGCTCAAAAGCCCCTTCGTCGATATCGATAGCATCAATGTGCGCATCGGTTCGTTGTGCAATCATCAAAGCGATCAAACCGGTGCCTGTACCAATATCGAGCACCATTGATGTGTCAGCGACATTTGTCCAACACCCCAACAACACACCATCAATGCCTACTTTCATAGCACATCGATCATGGAAAACGGTAAATTGCTTGAATCTAAAAAAAGGATTTGCCATACAGATTATCGACGACTTCCGGCGTTACTACCTCCAGCTCTTCCTGAACCTTCGGATGAACTACTGGCAGGAGTTGATTGTGGGCGATATGCGGGTGCAGCTTGTGGCTGACTCCGAACAGCCGACGGAGCCGAATATCCACCGCCAGATGACTGCGATGGAGATGGTTCATATCTTCTTGCGGCCTGAGGCGCACTTTGTGGCCTGTATGTCGACGATGGAGGCGTGGTCTGTATAGATGGAGTCCCCTGTCGGTAGGTGCTTTGGTATTGACCTCCGGCTGGCACACGCACAGGCGACTGTCTGTAATCGGCCTGCTGCCTTACCACTTGCTGCGAAGCACTTTGTGTGGACATTCGCGCCGAATTGGGGTCAAAATTACTTCGTTCGTATCGCTTGCTTTGCAACCTTTCGTTCTGATCTGCTGTCAACACCTTTTCCAGGTCGGCATTTTTGTTTTTCATGCGCTCCATAGCCTCCGTACGCGTATTTGACACTTGTCTGGCCCTGGCATACCGGAGGTTAATTTCATATACTTTGCGCACCTGCTCCTGAGTCAGGCTCAATTCCAGCTGAAGTTTTTCGGTTTGTTTTGCAGCTTCCTGTTCGGGCGTACGCTGCATTACCACAGGGGTTTCCTGAGCTTTCGCGCTGTGCACAGAAGCTCCGAATGTCAGTAGTAATATAAATATGTACGTCACAGGTTTCATAATAAAATCAGAATTTTTCAGGCAAAATTACCGCAATGACCATGCCAGATAACTTTAGCCCCGGATGCCTGTCCGCAAATTAATACATTCATCCAAAATGAATTAGCAGTAGGCCGTACAAAATTAGCAAAACTTTTCGGGAAGAAAAAACGGGTAGATTTTTCAACCTACCCGTTGGATATTTATTTGTTAAACTCCCGTAACTTTATACTGGTCAATACCTTCTTTGTATGCAAAGAAAAATCGCTGTTCATCATCCAGCCGTAATAGCCGGTGTCGTTTTTCAGAATATCAGTCACCTTTTGGCCTTTGTACTTACCGAAATTGATCAACTCCTCTCCTTTGTCATTGTACACGATACGACCTGCAAAATCTACATTGTTGTTTTGCTGGGTGAATTTCGACAGAAATTCAATATCGTTTTGTAAATCGGGATAACGATCCAACTGTGCTTGCAACACTTCGTAAGTGGCAAGCGTATCAGCTTCGGCTCCATGGGCACCTACCAGGTCTTTTTCGCAATAAAATTTATAAGCTGCACTCAATGTACGAGCCTCCATTTTGTGGAAAATCACCTGCACATCCACAAATTTACGCTTCATCAGATCGATATCAACATCGGCACGAAGCAATTCTTCGGCTAACAATGGAATATCAAAACGGTTGGAATTATAGCCTGCCAAATCGCAACCTTCAATATCGCGAACAATTTCCTTAGCCACTTCTTTAAAAGTAGGGCAGTCCGCCACATCAGCGTCGGTTATCCCATGAATATCCGATGAAGATTTTGGAATCGGCATTCCCGGATTAATTCGTATCGTTTTTGTTTCCTCACGTCCATTTGGAGAAACCTTATGATAAGCAATTTCCACAATACGATCGGACACTATATTGGTGCCGGTTGTTTCCAAATCGAAGAAAACAAGCGGATTTTTGAGTTGTAACTTCATTTAATGTAATAGAAAAGTGATTGTAAAAAAATTAAGGTCTAAGACTTTTGACCTTAGACCTTGAATTATTAGTGATGATAATGGATTAATCATTCAAAAGCATTGGCATCAAAAGCATCAGAATTTCTTCGTCTTCTTCATTCTCGAATGGAAGAATCAATCCCGCACGCGATGCATCTGACAATTCGAAAACGATATCGGAAGAATTGATATTACTCAAAATCTCGATCAGAAACGATGATTTGAATCCAATTTTAATCGGTTCAGCATCAAACTGACAGCTGATTGTTTCTTCCGCCGAAATAGAAAAATCGATATCCTGAGCAGAGATATGTATCTGATTGCTTCCAAAAGCCAACTTCACAAGGTTACTGGCCTGATTGGCAAACACCGAAACGCGCTTCAAAGCATTCAGAATGGTGGAGCGATCGATAATAATTTTGAATGGATTATTTTTCGGTATTACACCGTTATAATTTGGGAAACGACCTTCTACCTGACGGCAAATCATGGTGTAATTTGCCAACTTGAAGTGTGCGTTTTTATTATCGAAACGAATTTCTACTTCGCCGCTCTCTTTTGGAAGGATATTCTTCAGCATATTGGCTGGTTTTTTAGGAAGAATAAAGTTTACTGTTTCTTCCCCTTCGATAGAAGCAGCCAGGTGTTTGGTTTTGTAACGCACCAGTTTGTGAGCGTCGGTAGCCACCAGCGTTACACTTTCTGCAGTGATATCGAAGAAAACACCATTCATCACCGGACGAAGTTCATCATCGGCAGTACAGAACAAGGTTTTAGAAATACCAGTAGACAGAGTAGGCACTTCCATTTTGAGCGTACGTGCCTCGTCCTGCAGCTGTGGCAAACGTGGATACTCGTCTCCGTTTTGACCTATGAAATTATACGATCCGTTGGCCGAAGTAATTACCAGCGCCAGATTGGAATCGTTGATAGTAAATGTAAGCGGTTGTTCCGAAAACTCACGAAGAGTATCGAGCAACAAACGTGAAGCTACTGCCACTTTTCCGTCACCTTCTGCACTTTCCACTTCCATAGATGTGATCAGAGTAGTTTCGATATCTGAGGCAGTCATCGTAAGCTTGTTACCTTCCAGTTGCAACAGGAAATTATCCAGAATGGGTAAAGAGTTTTTGCTGTTGATTACGCGGCTGATAGCTTGCAGGTGGCTCAACAAATCGGTACTTGATACTATGAATTTCATGCGTTATATTTCAGTTTAATTCTGTTTTGGCTTTAATTTAGCAAATGTACAGAAATAATTTATATATGAGAAAAATTCGGCCTCAAATTTCGATAAAAATCGTTGCTTTTCTGTAGTTTTTAAAGAGTTTAGAGTTAAATCGTTTCACGAGAACTGAAAACAAAAGAAAGAGCTGCCATCCACATTGCGTGGACAACAACTCTTTCGCATCAACCTTACAATTTTTAAACGAATCAGAAGTTCAATGTGGCACCTAGTGATACGCCTCTTACATTGGGTCCTTTGCCTCCTTCGAAAATAGAAAATGGCGAATATTTTGCATACAATCCAAAACTTCCGTGTCCGATCTGAGCCATAAAATCAACTGATACAGGAACTACATTCATTCCCTTGGTTGCCGTTTTGATTTTTCCCCCATCGCTCCCGATGTATTCTTCTTTGTAGGAACTATATGTATTGATACATCCGATGGCACCCACCGACACATAGGTTTTATGATCGTTCTGGAACGTAGGCTGCCATTCCAAAAGCAACGGAACAGTGAACTGGAACGTACGCAGGCGGTTGAAATCATATTTGTAATTCGTTTCTTCGATGACAGTCACCCCTTTGTTATCATACAGATGCTTACTTCCGGCCAGATGATAATTGTGCCAGCCCATACCCAAACCAGTAGTTACTCCAAAGCAATTACCCACCACAGGCATAATCTTTTCGAAAAGGTTCAGATAGAACTCACTCGACGATTGCGATTTGAGCGAAAGGCCATCAATGTCATTGATATTAAAGTTGGCATCGGCGACGTTGGCAAATCCCCAACCAATCCCAGCCCAGTGTGGTTCCATTTCGTAACTCTTCTTTTTCTTTTTATTGATCATTTTGTTCAGAATAGGAATGTCGAGCCCTATTTCTTCCACAACGGTGTATTTCTCATAGGTTTTACCATCGCTGAATACGCCTTCATATACTTTGTTGTACGGCACCGAGTCTTCCGAGAGCACTTTCACACGTACCTGTCCGGTACTATCCTGAATGTGCACTATTTTCTTTTTAAAATGAACTACAGTATCGCTTTTAGCTACCACAGGAGCTGCATTCATCACAAAAACAGCAGCTAACAAACCCAGAATAAATGCTATATTTCTTTTCATATCCAATTAGTATTAATGTGTTATGTATTATTTTTTCTTTAAAATGAATTTCAAAATATCTTCTGAATCGGTTTCCGATTCAATATAGATTAATGTCACCTTCTGTTCTCCTTTTCGTGTTTCGTTGAAAAGAATCAATCGGTAGAGCTGTCCCTTTTTGGGCAATTGCAGGTAGATAGACGTAGGTACGCCACTCACCACCACTTGTTTCACTTTGCGGGCACCGGCTTCGTCTTTGGCCAAACAGTGGCGTATCAACTCGGCAGCTTGCACATTATTGCTGATAGTAAGGCTCTTGAAAAGGGAGAAATCGTAATTCCCCAGGGCTTCGTTGGTCAGCTCCACATACACCGATCCCTTTTTATTTCCGTATTGTTCAAAGGCTTTGCTTATTTGCAAATCGCTTTGTGCAAACACAGAAGCAGCACTTAGCCCCACTGCTATCAGCAACATTAAACATCGTTTTATCATTCTCATATCCAATAATTTGTTTCTGATTTACAACTTATTTATTGTTCGGCAAAAATGTTGAGTTGCTGATTGATCACGTCAGCGCCCGACACATTTTGCAAACTTTCTTTTATTTCTCGTTCTCCATCCGACAATTCTTGCATCGATGCGAACGCTTGTCTTTTCACCTCAGTCGTGTTGGTTATTTTATGTCCGTCAACGAATGCGAAATTACCAGCTGACACTGATTGAGTATAAAAATTGAGGCCAACAAACAAAGCTATCGTAGCCGCAGCTCCCGAGGCCCACCCCAGATAAGACTTCATACTAAAGGCAGGCTTCGACTTTTGTGCTCCAAAATATCCAAACATTGCTTGCTCAGCCCGATAGATTTCCGGCAAGTCAGTTCTGCTTAGAAATGCCCTCAGTTGGTTTTCTTCCTGGCCGGTCGTTAGCCCTTCGTAGTATCGCTCAATCAGCAAATCGGCTTGTTCGTTTGTCAGTATATGTTTTTTTAATCGTATCATAATTTTGTCCATTTAAGATATTCTTCCCTTACTTTTTTTCGTGCTCGGGAAAGATTGACTCTTACAGCCTCCGGGCTTGTACCGGTTATTTCGGCAATTTCTTCCACTTCATATTCTTCTACGTCTTTCATTCGGATAATGGCCTGTTGCAAGGCCGGAAGTGTATCGATGATTCGCCGGATGGTATCTTCAGTATTCTTTCGCTCCAATTGCAGGTATGGAGTGTCGGAACCTGCCCTGTCGGCATGCGACTCGTCGAGTGAGTCGGTTCGCTTTCGGACTTTGAGTCGGTCCAGACAGTGATTTTTGGTCACTGTGGTTGCAAAAGCAGCCGGATTGTCATATTGTAACAACGAATCGCGTATAGCCCAAAGCTTTAGAAGAACCTCCTGCACGGCATCTTCGGCTTCCTGCTCCCCATCCAGCATTTTGCGGGCCAGCATCAGTAGCTGTGGGCGCATGGGCAATATCACTCCTTTATAAATTTCCTGACTCATGTATTAATACGACGACTGATGAAATACAAACATAACATCATTCCTCAAAAATATATTTTTTTTAAGAAACTACAGCTTTTTCAATGATTTTTTTGAATTAATATGTAGTTTTGCACCCGTATAATCCTAATTGCAATAAAAAGATGAGAACAAATTACATTCTAAAAAGAATATTTTCAGCTATCACGCTAATTATAATATCTTTACCTGGTTTCGGACAAGCATCAGAGAAAGCCGAGATCGTATCTGTTTCTGACACTTTGAGAATAATGACTTATAACATCAGGATCATTACCAAGGCTGACTCAGGTGTTTGCGACTGGAATAATCGAAAAATGGAAGTTGCGAAATTGATATACAGACACCAACCTGACATTTTGGGAGTACAGGAAATTGTAAACTATACTCAGGAAGAAGATCTGGTCAAATTATTACCCGCCTATAATTCTGTGACGAAAGGGAGGGGTAATGTAGAAGGCACCAAAGGCGAGCGTTTGGGTATCTTTTATAACAAAACAAGGTTTAAGGCTATTGACAACGGATTTTTCTTTTTATCCGAAACGCCTGAACTTGCGAGTAAAGGATGGGACGCAGCTTTAAATCGCATTTGCTTGTGGATAAAGCTTTATGACAAGGTTACCAAAAGAAGCATCGTTTATTTTGATGTGCATTTTGACCACAAAGGAACTCTTGCCCGCATTGAGAGCGCCAAACTGATAACCCGAAAAATAAAAGAAATAGCTGGTAAAGATGAGGCATTCTGCGGCGGCGACCTCAATGCCAGTCTGGATGAAACAAAGGTTTTTGAGGCATTGAACTCGTACCTTAAAGACACGAAACAGCTATCTGAAACTGCACCCACAGGTTCGTTGGGTACATTCAATGGTTGGGATTTTTCAACATCGACCTTTCCGGCCAATGAGCAACTGGATTATATTTTTGGGAAAAACATTCGAGTTTTAAACTACGATGTACTCAACGAACGGACTTCCAATGGAACATATCCTTCGGATCATTTCCCGGTAATGATCAAAGTGTTGTTTGAATAATTTTAAAGACCCTGCAAGATTCTTATGTCATTCAAACTACTTACTTCCATTCTACTAACGGGTTTGGCTATCACATCCTTTGGACAATCAAACTTTACAAAAGGATTTATTGTAACCAATCGGAACGACACCTTGTATGGTCAAATTGATTACAGAACTGAAGGAATTAACAATAAAATTTGTCGCTACAGAACTCAGGAAAATGCTATGGTCAAAGAATATTTACCTGGGGAAATTATTGGTTTTAGATTCACTGATAAAGGTAAATACTATGTGAGTAAAACTGTGGTTTTAGACGGTATTTCTCAAACATTGTTCCTGGAATTTTTACTTCAGGGGACAATCAATCTATATTCAAGCGAAGTAGGGCGAGAAAGGTACTATTTTCAGAAACAAGATTCTGCTATGATTATAATGACTCAGGATCCACCTAAAATTGTAAACAACTATTTAATTACCGATAAAGCATATATGGGCATTGCCACCTTTTTGTTTCAAGACTGTCCTCAAGCTTTGGATTTGGTGAGCAATTTACAATTTGAGCGACTTTCTCTAATAAATATTACACAGGCTTATCACAAATGTATTTGCACAGCAAACTCGCCTTGTATCACATTCGAAAATGAGAATCTAAACAAATATGCTAAACTGAATTTTTCTGTTTATTCCGGTTATGAGTGGAATGTAACCAGCATGGTTTTCAATACAGACTACAAACACAAGTCTAGTTCCCCTATTTTGGGAGCTGAGCTGGCTTTATCCAGTCCACGTTTATTTAAACCGGTTAGCATTCTTGTTGGTGGATATTTATCGAAATTTGACGACAAATATAAAACCTACAATTCAGCACTTGATCGAAACTACGAATATGCGTTGAGTTATAACAAAATCGCGATGAATATCGGGTTGAAATATCTGTGGAATACTAAAACAATTTCACCAGAGCTCAGTATAAACTATTTGGGATGGTATTTCAGCAAAATTCATACAAGTTATTTCTATGATTACCCGGACCTTTTCCATCCTGAAACCAGATATACGTATTCGGAGAAGGATGTATTCTGGCCTCAAAATTCAAATAAGGGGATAGCCATTGGAACAGGTGTTAATATCCATACAATTAAAGGTCAGTACTGCTATATCAAAGCGACTTATAATACAATGATTAAAAGTAAAATGTATGATACTAAAACCGAGACATTTTATAAAGAGAACATTGAAAATAGTGTACTTTTAAAAATCGGTTATGGCTTATAATCTCTCTATTTGTTAATGCAAGCATTTATGCATTGACCAAAGCAACTATCCGAGATCTGATTTTAAAAAGAAAAAATATAATCGAGAAGAAAAAATAGTACCATAAATCATCACCAAGGGGCAATGACCCCTTGAGTTTTGATGCGTCAGTCTTCACGCTCAATGTTTTTATTTTTACAGAATCGGAGGAAATTGAGAACTTCTGGCTTGTCAACTTCCCTTGTGTAGTTACTGGTCTTGATTTTGACCTTGCCGAACCAGAGTTGGCTACAAGCTCAGCGCTCTCATATGTCTGAGCCCGCACTTTTGAACTAACAGCCACTTTTAGTTGATGAGAAACTGAAACACTTTTGGACGAAGACTGACTTGATATTAATCGGGGAGTAGCCTTATTATTAACCGATACTGAAGAATTCTGATGAGAATGAGATTTCAACTTATCAACTTGTAATGGAATCTGCAAATCATCGGATTGACTTTGATCTACTTGATTTGATTTACGATGAATATTTTCCAAATAACTTTTTGAGCAATATTGAACATCAGATTCTGAACTAAAAGGATAGGGATTTAATGCGTAAACTAAAAAGGCAATGACTACAACACTGGTACAGATAAAATAATAGCTATGGTTTTTCAACCACGTATTATGCATAAACTTTGAGTAATAAAATGAATTGTCTGTATTTTTTACTACACAAAGTTACACTTTAATACAGCTATTCTTGCATTTTTGTGCATACTTTTTAGAAAGAAAATCAAAACAAAATGCCCCTACAGCATATCAGATCGCACATTCTAGTATAATCACGAGCTATACAAATCAGCTGATCGACCTGTAAGCATCAATTATCCGCCTCAGAATCAAATTAATATTTATGCAATTTTCAGGAACAAAACTTGATTCACCAAACCACCCTTAGAGCAGTTACATTGCTTTCGTTTGTAGCCTGAATAACATACGCCCCATGGTTGGGGAAGGATATTGATAAATGTTCATCTGATGCTATTATTGAACGAAGAAGCAACCCGTTTGAGCTGTAAATATTCAGATGCGATTTCACTTGAAGACCAGACAATTCAATTCCCTTGGATGTTGACCGGTATTTCAGTTCATTCGTTGAAGGGTGTAGCAGGGAGGTATTCAATTTTGTCTGAATTGTCACCTGATTTGATGCTATTGCACCATTCCCCTGCGGAGTTACTCTATAATAATAGGTTACACCACTTTGAAGACCCGTTACTGTGTAAGAAAGCACATTTCCCACCTGAAACGGAAATCCGCTCTGAGATACCTGCCCCACAACGGGAACTTTGGTTTGCACCTTCACATAATCGACGTATACACGTTTTCCGGCTACGGCCGATAAGGCAACTTTGCTCAGCAGCGTTGAAACTGGCATTTCAACTACAAAATCCTGATTCGCTACGGACGTTGTCCAGCTAGCCAACTGATTTCCATCAAGTACAGCAGTCAGCTTTGCTCCGGCATCGCTCCCATACTGCTTAGCCCGCACAGTAAGAGTGGATGCATAAGTTGACAAGTCGACAGATGGTGTGGTTATTTTGCCATAGTTTCCCGAAGAGGAAAGACGCATTGTTCCACTTGCATATTCGGTATAGCCTTCGCGCATCCAGGTGGCTGGAAAAGACAATGGAAAATCTTCTTCCAGCACGGTATTATCGGTATAAGCTCCGGTAGGCTGAGTAGTATATACATCTAATAGATAGCCGGTAGCGCCCGGCGAAGCAGTCCATTCGGCCACAAAGCTGGTAAGGCCGGCTGTACGAGGCTGCAAGGCTACAAATTCATCGGTCGATTTTGCTTTCAAAACCACATTAACCGGCGAAATACCCCCGCCGGAAATTGTAAGAATAGCCGACAACTGGCCAGCGGCGACGGTATTGCAATGCAGGCCCACTGAACTGCCAGACAAAGCTTCTGAGGCCGTAATGGTCGTTTTGTCTAATGAAAATTTTGATCCATCCACACCTCCCAGCGTCAATGTCAAATCGCCACTAATGTTCATCGCTTGCAAATGAAGGACAGTATCTTTAGCATGAAAACAATATACTTTGCCCATATTCAGAGTATCAGCGGTAGATGGCCACTTGAGATAAGGAAAATTAATATTTTCATCCAATCGAAAAGGAATCGTTGTTCTGTCGCCCCAGATATATTCTACAAGATTGGGATAATCGATAAACGGATTACGGTTATGCTGAATGGAATAGACTACATCGTTGCGGGTGGTTTCTTTGTAACTGACCGGATCCTGGCGGTGCCATTGCATCAACAGAGCAATGGCCCAAGGCTTCAGCACCGGATATCGGTTTTGCTGCATCATGTTCTCAGGATTATTTATATCCCATTTATGCTGATAATGTTCATACATGGTAGCCATGTAGAAATAAGCTCTGGCAAAGTCACCTTTGTACTGATCGGCCGGCTCAAAAACAGGACCTACATATCCATCATACGCACCCGGACCAATTTTACTCACTCCATTATTGAAAGTGGGTGTACCTGAAACAACTCCCAATGGGTTATCATTCTTTGAAGTATTAGCAGAGCCATCCGCAGGGAAAAGATGATTTAAATCGCGGGCAGCACAATCGGGATGAGTAATGTCACACCCCCACCAACTCTTAGGCATCGAATGCTCGATATGAATCGTTTGTCCGAATGCTACAAAATTGGGATTGGGATTAGGAAAATAGCGTACCGAATCGGAATACATGTCAATGACGGCATTCGTGGTTCTGTTTCGGTCAGTGTAGTAAAATCCTTCCCAGGTATTGCCCGCTCCTGACCCGTATCCTAAAAACTGGGAAGTGTCCCGGCAAAGTATAGTATGTAATTCTGTTTTGAGGGCAGCAGCCTTCTTCCCCTCGGCACTATTATAGTAACCAAGGGGAGCAGAAGCCTGAAGCAATAATAAGTTCAAACTCCAAAGCCAGAAAACAGCTACCAGCTTCTTCATTACCTACTTATTTTAATATGCAATTTTATAGGAACTACAGTCTGTGCCTTTTTGTACCTGCATCAAATAGACACCCTTGTTGGCGAGCGATATTTTAGTGTCGCCTGCAGCAGATTTCAGCGCAAAAACCTTTTTACCTACCAGATTAATAACGGTAATACTGCAGCCTTCAGGAAGATTGCGTACCATTACACCATCAGCCTGTGGTATCCAGTTAATATTGGCAACCTCAGCAGCATTTAGCCCCGAAATGGTAGTTGTCACCTGAATCTGATTAGATACCGCTACCGAGTTTCCCTGAGGAGTTACGGTATAATAATAGGTAGTTGCAGGTGTTAGTGCTGCAACATCGGTAGACAAAACAGTTCCCAACGATTTTGGATAACCTGCAAGGGAGGTGGCTGTTTGAGTGGATGTTTGCGTTGTTAGCTTCACATAGTCTACATAAACGCGTTTTCCTGAACCTCCGGCAGCCGTCAAAGTAAGCGTTGAAGTACTCGTTTTTGCCGGAATATTTACCGTAAAATCCTGATTAGATGAAGTGGTTTGAAACGATGTAATAGAGTCGCTATTCACTTTTACAGTCAGCTTGGCACTTGCATCAGTTTTGTATTGCGCAGCACGAACTAACAGCGTCGTTGGTGAAGACATATTCATAGCCGCCGATGTAATGGTACCATAAGTAGAACTTGAACCTAAACGCACATTACTTGTCAGCTCTGTAGCAGTAGTATAACCTGAAGCCGTCCAGGCCGACAGCGAGCTAAAATCATCCTCGATAAGGGTTGTAGATTGAGTATTCCCTGAAGTAGCTAATGTATAAACATTTAAAGCATATCCTGTAGCACCGGCCGAAGTCGACCAATTGGCCGTAAACCCGGTAGATGAAATATTAGTAGCCGCCAGCGCACCAAACTCATCAGCCGAAGTAGCCGAAAGACTTACAGCAGTTGAAGTGATACCACCTCCTGAAATAGTAAGTGTGGCCGATTGACTACCAACAGCATTTGCCGAGAAATTCACAGTAAGAGTATATCCTGCCTCAACTTGCGCTTTTGTGAGCGTAGTAGTCGACAACGAAAAATTAGACGCATTGGTTCCACTTAAAGCCAAAGTTAAATCGCCTGTAAGATTACCACCTTTAATTTGTAAAGTAGAACTTGCCGATTGCAAATAAATCACTTTTCCGAAACTAACCGCAGCTCCGGCCAAGGGAGAACTCAGAAACGGACTGGTTGATGCTCCGGTTGACGACCACGATAGCCCCTTTTTTGCACCCCAGATATAATCAGCCAGTTCAGGATGATCAATATACGGATTGCGGTTTTTCTGAGCAGCATAAATTGCCTCATTTCTGGCAATTTCTTTCGCACTCACCG
The DNA here is from genome assembly GCA_046051105.1 of Bacteroidota bacterium. Taxonomy (GTDB): domain Bacteria; phylum Bacteroidota; class Bacteroidia; order Bacteroidales; family Paludibacteraceae; genus Paludibacter. The sequence continues at coordinate 1,470 of JBJOOU010000295.1, read as the reverse complement.
GGTCCTGTGCATTCCATTGAAGCATTAAGGTGTAAAACCATGTTTTGTAAGCCGGATAGGAATTCCCGGCCAGAATCTCGCCAGCCGAACCATTACCAGCCCACCCGCCAATTTTTGATTCGTAACGGGTAGCCACATAAAAATACATACGGGCAAAATCTCCCTTAAACTCATCAATAGGTTCGAAAACGGTACCAGAATAGCCTGTTGAAGCATCAGAACTTCCCAACTTACTTCCATTGCTTGAAGTCCATGAAGCTGAGCCAACCTTACCGTGAGGGAAAGAACTCCTGCGGTTGTTTACATATCCATCGGTAGGCAAAATATGGTGCGCATCCGATCGCTGAGGAGAGGCAGCTCCAAGCCATGAATCACAAAAGGTATGTTCGCGATTGTAACAATCTCCTTCTTTGGAATAAGATCCACATTCATCGCTACCTGATGTAAAATAGTAATTAGCTGTACCATCTGCTTTCATGGAATACATATCCCAAAGTTTTCCGCTGGGAAGTATATCACTGGTTTTATAAATGGTATAAAGGCCATCATAACCTTTATCCACGGCTCCGGCCGAAATAATCGAAGCTAATTGAGTTTTAAGAGCAGCCGAAGTTGCACCTTCAGCCGAATTATAATATCCCGTAGGGATGGTTGCTGACAGTGTAAAAACCACCGAAAGCAATAAACACGTAAATAGAGGTTTCTTAAGAGTGAATAATTTGAGCATAAGCTATGATAAAGTGTAAAGTGAAAAATCAACGATTAATAATAAATTTTTTAATTGCAGTGCGGGAGCCGGAAGTTAGTTGCAAAATATACATTCCTGGAGTATAAGTGTTGACAAACAATGTCTTACTTGCGGCTAAAGTGCCCATTTGTAAGGTTTGTCCATTGATATTAAATATTTTATATGAAGGAGAATTTTCGTTAGTATCGATAAGTAGTTCGTTAGATTCTGTATTGTAACTTACCGAAAACGAAAAATGAACATCTGCTACACCTGCGTTTAATGCCCAGGCATCAGTTTTATGGGTTCCCCAAATATATTCCGCCAACTCGGGATGGTCAATAAAAGGATTACGATTACCCTGAATACTGTAAACGGCATTGTTCCGGGAAGTTTCCTTAGTGGATACTGGGTCCTGACTATTCCATTTCAATAATAAAATAACCGACCAATCTGATAAAGCAGGATATTTATTTCCTGCCAACTGATCAGAGACCCAGGTAGCTACTTTATCATCGTATGCAGTGACCATATAAAAATAGGTTCGTGCAAAATCCCCCTTGTATTCGTCCACCGGCTCATAAACAGTTCCCGAATAACCGGAAAAACTCGAAGCTCCCAGTTTACTGCCATTTATGAATGTTTTTGAAGGAGAAGATGTTTCACCAAAAGGATTATTTCCACGCTGATTATTTACGTATTTATCAGTTGGATACATGTGAAATAAATCGGAATACATGGGG
>JBJOOU010000294.1:0-33668 GCA_046051105.1 Bacteroidota bacterium | reverse complement strand
GGAATTTTCGCCATAATACATTAGTTATAAGTGCATTAAATATAGCAAAAACTATTCAGATATACAAGAAAACTTGTAACAAAAAAAGGTGCCCAAAACTTTTTGGACACCCTCTTTTTTTATCTCCACATTTAATGTAAGTAGATGACTTAAAGAACTTATTCAACAAATCATATCGCTAACACAAACGGGGGCTTAAAAAAAAAACATTGCAGAAGCCATAAGACACTTCATATTTCACTTCAGCAATACAACGTACACCAATGACTTAAACAAAACTTTTTTCGCTACCTCACTCTGCATTAAAGTAAGCTGTAAACCTCGTGAATATCTTTTTACCTGCAAATTCGCCACAAATTCTTTGATCAACCGGGACCTAAAATTACAAACAGCCATGCATTCCAACACAAAAAAGATACTAGAAAACAAAAAAGCGCTGAACTCACGCCCAACGCTTTCTTTCTCTCTCTACTACTTATTTAGATTGTCCTACAATCTTCGATTTTGCTACCTTTTCGGGCAGTTGTATATTTGACGACTTACCAGTAACTCGCACCGCCTCATTCAAATCTTCAGGATAGAAAAAATCTTTCAAATTAAAATCCTTCACATTCTGAAGTATTAATGCAGGTCCTTCTGATGGTTTGAGGTGGATATTTTTAAAATGAATACCGGTTGACTCACAAAGTTCAGCTCCAAAATGAGATGAAATGTATGCATTTTCGACATTGATATTCGAAATATTCATTTCAGGCAATCCATTGAAATACAAAGCACGGCGAGCATTACGCGAAACGATGTTTTTCACATATATATTTCGAAACGATGGGGTTTCGACCGTAACAGCCGGTACAGCTACAGTCACAGCCTTATCACCATCTTCAAGCGACTCGGAGGCCGATTTGCCATTGTAATACAGGTCGAACAGAAAAGAATCAGTGGCTATATCAAACATGTATATATCACTGATAAAGATATTCTCAACCACTCCTCCACGACCACGGTTACTTTTAAAACGTAAGCCCACATCAGTGCCCAAAAACTGGCAGTTTTTAACCTGTATATTTTTTACTCCACCCGACATCTCGCTACCTACCACGAAGCCACCATGCCCCTTAAACACCTTACAATTGTCAACAATCATGTTCTCTGTTGGCATTCCACGTTTGCGCCCTTGCTCATCCTTACCCGATTTTATGCATATTGCATCATCTCCCACATCGAAAGTACTATTCACAAGTATCACATTTTTGCAGGACTCAACATCAATACCATCGCCGTTTTGAGCATAAGATGGATTACGAACGAGAATATTATCAATAATCAGATTTTCGCACATCAGTGGATGTATATTCCATGCAGGCGAATTTTCGAAGAGTACACCCTGAAGATACACATTCTTACAACCAATAAAGCTAATCATTACCGGACGTAGAAAATCGCGAATTTCTGACCATTGCGGATCCGTGAGCGACCCTCTTGGAACATTCATATCACTCATCGACTCACCTTTCAACGATCCCGCCGAAGGGAACCAATAGGATGGATCCTTAAATACGCCACCTGCACCTGTTGTCTTTTTCCAGAAAGAATCGGTCACTTTAGCTCTCTTAAGTGGACGCCATGCCTCACCAGAACCATTAATCGTCCCGTGCCCGGTAATTGCCACATTTATTGCATTCCGCGCTGAAATTGGCGACTGACAACGACGCGTATCCAACCCTTCAAAACTAGTACTCACAATCGGATAAAGATTGAAATCGGGCGAAAAAAGAATCAATGCACCTTTTTCCAAATACAAGTTGATATTGGACTTAAGCTCTATGGGACCCGTAAACCAAACACCAGCTGGCACCACCAGTCGTCCTCCACCTTTAGCACTAAGTGCGTCAACAGATTTTTTAAATGCATTAGTATTCAACGTCACACCGTCGCCAACTCCGCCAAAATCAGTAATGGTTACCGTATTCTTTTTAAATACTGGTACATCAATCACCTGCATCTTAAAAGGCAGTTGTGAATACAAATAAGCATATTTGCCGGCAGCACTCGCACTGCACAAAGTCATCACCACTAGAGCGATCGGTATAAGTGTTTTGAATATTTTATGCATCTACAGAAATAATTATTATTCAATAGCTTCTTTGCTATCAATTGGTTTAGTGAGTCGGGCTACAGCCCCAAACAGTAGCCCGACCAATCATAATACTACCATCTCAAATCGCCAGCAACACCTTTGCCCGCAAACGAAGTGTCTTTCAGTTTGAAATCGCCATTTACCGGATCTGTCCAAAGAGCTGTAGAGGCACCTGAATAGGATCCCATTTTGGATTTTATTGATGTATTTGTTACTCCTGCCGGGATAGGATCATCTACATAATCGGAGGTGTAATAACATCCCGAAAATGTGGGAGTAACTAAACCTCTGAAACCATTAGCACCTACCGTGCTTCCGCTCTGCCCAAAAATGGTGTTCTTTACAGAAAATGTTCCTGAAAATGCAGCATTATTTAAATCGAACATGTAGCGGGCAGCAGCTCCATCCTGAGTTGCCTGATTTATATTGCAATTTGAAATTGACACTGATTTAATCGTTTGAGTTGTTCTGGAAATCAGTGAACCTTTAAAATTATAGAATGTCGAATTCGCAAAAATGATATTATTGAACAAATCATTTGTGTTTGAATTTACAATTGCATATGTTGATGTAAATCCAATATCATTAACGACACAGCCATTTAACAACAAAGTATCAATAACCTGCGCTACTGCATTCTTTAAACGGAATGGAGTGTTACCAAAATTTCTGATCTTACAATTTGTAAATGATAAGTTAGCCACATTGGCAGTGGTTCCGTTGTTGAACATATAAGCTACCTTTGTGAGCGCTGTATTATTTTCACAGTAGCCTGTGATATCGAGATTTTCGAACTTGATGTAATTGATTGACGAAATCCCGAATACAAACATATTAGCACCAGAGGTGGCACCAGAAGTCATACTTACCACTGGTCGGGCAATTGGAGACAATCCGCGCAACTTGATATTGGCATTCAATGTCATGGCACCAGTACCAATAGTATATGTAGCATTACCTTCTAATAATATCACCTGCCCGGGCGTTGCAGCTGTCAGGGCTGCTTGCAAATTACCGCCTGCTCTCACAACAACATCGCCTTCGACCACCCCATACGTTGTTCCTCTCAAAATCTCATTGTTGTAAATTTTCACCTTCCAGTTTGCATTTGACAGTGACGAAACAACCTTCATTCCAGCTGCTTTCTCATCATTTGATACGCCAACCGAATCTTTGCCCACACCATCAGCTGATGTCAGAATCAAGTGAGTAACATTCGCCCCTGGCGTCCATTTAACAGTCAGCACATTAGCATCAGTCATATAAGCACTGTAAAGTGTACCTGTATTGATGGAAGTCCCGAAGCCTGTAAACAAGTTTTCCTTTGGCGTGGTAAAAGAGAGTTTTGAATTAAACTTTGAATTCTTCAATGTATCTATTGCATTGGCACGCACCCGGGCAAAAAACTTAGTTTCACCCGCAAGCTCCTGTGTAAAAGACAGACTATTCACCGTAGTGTCGATTAGGCTAGTGGCAAATAAGCTATCAGTACCTATTTGTAAGGTATAAGAACTTGCACTATCCACGGCCGACCATGATATTGATGCAACTGTTTTATTTAATTCCACATTGAAATTGACTGGTCTGAACAAATAAGGCAACTCCAAATCAGTTGTTTCTTTGCAGGAAATTAATCCTCCCAGCAAGCAAACAAATGTTACGATGTATGTATATATTAATTTTTTCATATGCATTTATTCTATTTTTCCAACAAATTAATCCTTGTAATCATCTTTGTAATCGTTGAATAGCATTCCGTTACTAGTGATTATAATTTGATTCATAATCGGTAGCAACTGACGTTTATCTGGGTTATAATGATACAAATTATCAATAAATCCGTTGCTTAGATAAAGTTCAGTACCGGACGTACCTTGTGTCCAGCTCTTTTTTGTCCATCCTCCGGTTGGATCAGTGGCTGTTTTATCATCATTTTCACCTCTGTTCAAGCCGTAAATCACAAGTCGCCGTTCAAACTTTGTCAGGTTATGGCTCAAATTATAGGTGGTGTCTGTAGTTAGCTTGTAATAAATGGTAGAAGGCACAGTTGAGTAATTACCTGATCCATCTCTTAAAGCAGTAAGATTGGCTTTAGCTTTATCAATCGAAGACTTTAATTCTCCCCAACGAATTAGGTCATACTTGCGAATATTTTCGCCGCAAAATTCAAATGCTCTTTCTTTCTTAATGTTCTCTAGTGTAAGTGGCAAGTCATAGGGCGAAGTAGTTGTTATTGTCTGATTAAATGCACGACGACGAACTTGATTGAAATATTCAGCACCTTCGTTACCATTAAGATACAAGTCGGCCTCTGCAAACATCAGTAAGATATCGGCATATCTCAACACGATAGGAGACACACCATCATCTGTACCAGTTATGGGTTTGAGCATCCACTCTGCTCGCCATTTGGCAATATTAAAGCCGATAATACCCGAGGAAATACTTTGTTCCATTTTACCATCGGTAGTACTTTTGGCAACCTTATATGGCACCACTGTGACATCACGTCTGCTATCATTTGCATCATAGTCATAAAAAAATGATGGCATAACACGGAACTGCCCACCGATTGTCGACAAATTTAATTGACCATCCGCATCACGTGGTAATCCTAAATTGTACACCATACGACCTCTAGTTCCCATATAGTATGGCAATTGCCACATTGTTTCATTACCTTGTTCCAGATTATCCTGACATTGACGGTAAAAAATATTTTGAAAACTTGAACTCAACTTATAATGGCCATCAGTAATAATCGACCGACAAGCCTCACGAGCAATTGTATATAATTGTGTCCGCCTTGCTTCCGCAATAGTTTGATTGGTGATAACTGAGCTTCCCGCTCCATCCGAACGCATTGAATATCCAGCAGCCGAAAGACATATCCGGGCAAGTAAGCCACGGGCTACATCTTTTGATATACGTTTGGTTGTAGCTGTATACTTGCTGTCTCCTGCACTATATAAAAGTGTTGATGCTTCTTGCAAATCACCGATGATCTGATTATAAAGACTGTCTCTATTCGTTTTTGGTAAATAGATATTAGATTCATTTACGGGTTCAAATCTTGCGGGAACATCCCCCCACCATTTGATCAAATCATAATAAAAGAAAGCGCGCATGGTAAGGGCTTCGCCCAACAGATGTCCCATATCGTTACCTGCCGCAGGACTCCCATATTTACGAATACCTGCAACTGCCAAATTACAACGCTCAACTCCCTGATAGATTCGGCTCCATGGATTGGCTGCATCAGAATTGTTATAGCCTTCTCCTAAACCACTATTAGACTTATATAGTGCAAAATAATCGTCTACTTTAGTCAAACTTAAAGCGGCTCCATTTGCCCAGCCTGAACGGTATTCTATATCAGTATTCAATCCCATTTGTAGCCAAAGACGATTGCGATAGGAGTTATTCTCGCCCAAAATATTGTAAATAGCAGCAATGCCCTGATTGGCAGAGTCGGGTTTCGAAAACACATATTCATCACTCAAAAAGGAGTTACTTGGCACGTCAAGCCAGTCGGTACAAGATGACATACCTGAAATCAGGACCCCTAATAATAAAAATCTTACTATATTTTTCACTAACTTTTTCATATTTCCTAGAATGTAATGTTAACGCCTAAATTATACGAACGGCTTTTAGGATACGCAGAATAATCAACACCCGGGGTTGCCGGAGTTGCACGGCGCGTATCAACTTCAGGATCATAACCTGTATATTTCGTCCAGGTATAAAGATTGTACCCAGAGCCGTATATGCGAATTTTTTCGATATGTGCCTTCTTTGTAATCTTTTTAGGAACAGTGTATCCGATGGTCAGTGTATTGAATCGGAGGAAAGAACCATCTTCAATAGCCCACGAAGTAGTAGCATATTTACCAGTTGTAGGAGCCCAGATTGTTGCATTAGCATTCATTGCATTCAAAGTGCCCCCATCTGTCACCCGAGTACCCGTATTCCAGTCAATTTGCGAGTAGGGCACTTCACCTGTTGAAAGCATATTACGATATTTATAATACTCTGCTGTCAGTTCAATTTTCGTAGCATTATATATTTGATTACCATATACCCAGTTAAAATTGGCACTTGCATCAAAACCCTTATAAGTTGCTGTAAAAGAAAAAGCTCCAAAATGTTTTGGGTTCGTATTTCCGATCAAAACTTTATCATCAATGGTAATTTTACCATCACCATTGGTATCTTTAAGCTTTTGTGCACCCGGTCCCCAACTTGCTCCGGCAATACCACTGTTGTCTACAAACTTATTTCCACTGTTATCTGAATACACTTTCGTTGTTGCATCGTAATTCGGGTATTTAGTTCTGTTTACTCCCCAGCTTGAACCTGAATATGTGAAATCATCGGCAGCATACCAGCCATCATTTACAAAACCATAAATCAAACCTACAGGCTGCCCAACACTTACAATATAGCTATTTGAAGCTTCGCTATAACTTGTCCATCCTTCATTAAAGGTTGATTGAACACCATTTTTCAGAGTCAATACTTTATTCTTGTTTTTGCTGACATTTACAGAAAAACTCAGATTAAAATCTTTAGTTTGAATAAGATCCGCATTTAGCGTAAGTTCAACCCCTCTATTCTGTGTTGATGCTGCATTTTGCCATTGATCAGTATAGCCTACTCCTGAAAGTGTCACCTTCATCAGAGCATCTAAGGTTTTGTTACTATACATCTCCACTGAACCATTTAAGCGACCTTTCAAAAAACCGAAGTCGACTCCTAAATTTTGAGTGATGTTTGTTTCCCACTTCAAATTAGGGTTTGCCAAGGTAGTCCCTTTTGTCACACCCATCAGGCTAAACAATGACGGATCCTGATAGCTTGCTTTCTGTGAAAGTAGATACGAGCGGATAAATGCCGAATTATCAATATTGTCATTTCCCGCTTCTCCATAACCAGCGCGAAATTTTAAATTAGAAAGCCAGCTTTGAGTTTCCTTCATGAATCCTTCATCAGACAATCTCCATCCAACAGATACTGATGGAAAAATCCCCCACTGATTACCGTTTGCGAACTTACTGGAGCCATCAGCGCGTAATGTTGCAGCCAATAAATAGCGACCTTCGTAATCATAATTCAACCGTCCAAAATAGGAGAATAGGCGGTAGTCAGGTTCTTTTGTAAAAGTTGTCAGACTTTTACCATTTCCAACATTAGCCCATGCTTGCTCTGAGTTGAATGTTCTGTCAAGCTTTTCAACATCTCTTACTGAATATTCATAACTTCTGATTAAAGTTTCCTGTCCTAAAACTGCACTGATATTATGTCCTCTGAAAATATTGTCTTTTTTAAAATTCAACACATTTGTATTTTGCCATGATGCTCTGTCATAATCAGTGAGAAATACTGCTGGCGCCGACAAATTATCATCACCCTTCATCGCACCTCCTTCACGAACATAATAGGATGTCAATCCAAAGAAGCGTTTATCATTTTTCTTGGACTGAGTGTATCCAACTGTTGAATTGAAGCTTATATTCTTTAGTAAATTGATCAGAACGCCACCGTTTACACTAAAATCATTATTGTTTTGTCGGCGATTATTATCCTCTGACGATTTTAGTGGAGAATATAGACTGGCAGTTGCATCAGCGTCATCATCCTGAGACACTAAATTCTTCAAGTTGATTGGAGAGTAAATTACAGCACTCTTAACACGCGAGTCGGATGTAGACTTTTCCATTCCGGTTTGGTCATTTGCGCCAGATCCGTTAATCAGAGTTCCTGCATAACGAGTATTAAAATCAATCTTAATCCATTGGGCCGGAGTGTATTTCAACTTCACGCTAGCATTATTTCTCTTATAGTCAGACATATACATAATCGCCTTGTCATACACATAACTATAAGTTGCGTTGTAACTAAATTTCTTATTTCCACCATTAAGTGATATTGAATGATTTTGACTTAAACCCGTACGCCCAAATGTTTCATCCTGCCAATTGGTCGGAGTTACATAATTGTATAAACTCAAGTCGTCAAAGCTACCAAAATAGTTCTCATATTCACTACTCACTTTATTGTTCCAAACAGATCTTTCATATTGGCGTTTTGCGAACTCGTATGGCGACTGAACATCTAAAAGTTTGGATACATTTTTTATCCCAACGTATCCATTGTAGCTCAATGATATTTTTCCCTGTTTAGCTGATCGGGTCGTAATCAAAACTACACCATTTGCCCCTCTCGAACCATATATTGCAGTTGATGATGCGTCTTTCAACACCGAAATATCTTCAATTTCGGAGGGTGCAATGTCTTTAATATCATCTTTTGCGAAACCATCTACTATATACAAAGGACTGTTACTTTGCGTAATAGAACCACCACCACGAACACGTATCTTAATGTCCGCATCCGGTGAACCTTCGGTAGTTGTGATTTGCACACCGGTTAATTTTCCTGTCAATGCTTCAGCTACTGAAGATACCGGAATGTCTTTCAACTGTTTTTCCGAAACAGAAGATACCGACCCCGTCAAGTCTCGCTTCTTCATTGTTCCATATCCAACCACCACTACTTCATCAAGTGTTTTGTCTGAAGCCTGAAGTACAACATTGATAGTTGTTCCGTTTATTTGTACTTCCTTCTTTTCCATACCAACATAGGTAATAACCAATGTTTTTGCATCGGCAGGCACGCTGATACGGTATTTACCATCAATATTGGTAATGGTGGCAATTTTGGTCCCTTTTACCATTACCGATGCTCCGATAATCGATTCACCTTTGTCGTCTTTCACCAATCCGGTTACCGTTTTGTTTTGCGCCCAAAGCGTACCAAATCCTAAAAGAGCAACGATAAATAACACTGACAAGCGCCCCTGGAGCAACCTGCAAGCATACTTAGCTTCTTTCATGTTTTTCAAAATATTAAATTAAAATTATGTTTTATCACGGTTTTACGCAACAAAAATATAGCTTTGATAACAGGCCTATGTTCAAAAAATGACGTTTGTCTGTGGAAAATTTGACTTATCAACAAATCAGGCTCTGTACAACGCTAAAACCACCTACGGTTGCACCACAGAGGGGTTTTCCCACAATTTACGAATCAAAGAAATAAGGTTATCTGAAATGGATTGATAAGGGCTTGGTGTACATTCACAAAATAATCATTCGATAGAAATCATTTCAATCCAAACGATCACAAACATCATTGCCACTTTACTAATTCTTGTGACAGTCATCCTCTTGAATCAAATTACATATCTGCAAACAATTTTGAAAAATCAGATGAACATAGCCAGGTCTGGTTTGTTTAGACCACAGCAAACAAGATTCTCTTCGAAAACGAGCATCTTTGCATTAATGAAATAAGGTGAATTTTTATGATAAAACAAACAATATCCAATGATATAATGAGTAATTTTACAGCGATAATTCATAGCGTGCGGAAAATGCGTTTATTCGCCTACAATTCAACCAACTATTAGCATATCGAACCACACCTGAAATATTCGAAAAATGAAAAAGATATTATTTACAGTAACTCTACTATTGGTAGCACTTGCATTACCTGCTCAGGAGTTGTTAGTGAATGGAGGTTTCGAAAACTGGACTGCCGGCAAACCGAATGGATGGAATGTTACCAATACAATAAATATTGTACAGAATGCACTTAATTTCAACGAAGGTGCTACTTCTGCAAAGGTGATAAATGCCACAACTGGCAACTTCAACATCAATCAAAGTATTGCTGTAACCCCCGGAAAAACATACTCTGTGAGTCTCTCCTACTATATTCAACAAGGGGATGGAACTGACGCACGCTTGAATTGTTACTTTCGCGACGCATCAAACAAAGCCATCAAATGGTCATTAGCCGATTCATTGGCCATGAAAGGTCCTGGTGGGAATGGCTCTTACTTCCCAAATGTATTGAACGCCTGGAAAACATACTCGTATGATGTTGTGGCTCCTGCCAATGCCAGCACCTTCATGTTCTATGTAGTAACAGGTAGCTATGCAACTGTATCGTGGGATAATTTTTCTTTCAAACTCAATTCAACCCCAACGGTTTATTCATCCGCTAACGCGCTTTCAGGATTTATATACGCACCTGGAAAAGGACCTTCTTCTGAACAATCATTCACCGTTAGAGCCAACAACATCTCCGGTGCTCTTACAATTGCGGCACCTGCTGATTATGAGATATCAGTTGGTTCGGGGAGCTCATTTATTGGTACAAACACCATTTCAATACCAAGCACCAATGGCTCAGTGGCTCATACTACAATATACGCTCGACTCAAAGCAGGGCTGGGCATAGGAAGCTACAATGAGACTTTAACTGTATCGGCGAATGGGGCTGCTTCGCAAAACGTAACACTCTCAGGGGCCGTAAGCACTTTAGCCCCGGTCATCACTGTATCTACAACATCTTTGTCTGGGTTTAACTATGTTGAATCGCAGGGTCCTTCAGCCCAAAAATCATTTACAGTAGCCGGTTTGAACCTCACCGGAAGTATTACTGTAAATGCACCCAATGGCTATGAATTATCAGTATTATCTGGCTCAGCCTTTGTTGGTTCTCCGTCCCTTACGCTGGCTCAAACCAATGGTAATGTCCCTTCTACTCTGATATTCATACGACTAAAGTCCGGGCTTACGCAAGGTAGCTACAATGGTAACGTAACCGTGGTTACATCAAGTGCTGCTACCAAAACAATTGCTTTAACGGGCCTGATTTCGCCAATGCCCGGCTTATCCGTGACCACCAATTCACTCTCTGGCTTTAGCTACGGTGTTGGAGCAGGTCCCTCACCTATACAGTCGTTCTACGCCAGTGGCACAGGACTTACGTCATATATCATTGTTAGTGCACCAACCAATTTTGAGATTTCGGCAGACACCGACAATGCATTTACGGCTTCAAGTCAGCTCATCTTGCCGCAATCTGGAATATCTACTCCAGTGTATGTTCGCTTAAAGACTGGATTGCCTATCGGCAGTTACAACGAAAATATTGTGGTAAGTTCTACGGGCATGACTTCACAAACCATTGCTTTGATTGGCAATGTTTGGCCAACTACCGGAGTGTTCAGCTCACTATCCAACCATATAACAATTTACCGGTTGGCTGACAACATAATCGTAGACGGATTGGAGGCCGGTGATATTGTACAAGTATACAACATGATTGGAAGCAAATTATTTGCTACCAGAAGTTCAGGAACAACCACTAGCATTCCACTGCCTAAAGGGAAAGTATACATCCTGCAAACACCCAAAGGTACTTGTAGAGTTGCATTCTAATAAAAAGCCTTAAAAGCTCAATTGCTTTTAAGGCTTTTTATTTACAACGCGCTATCTAACTGCTTCTGAATTTTGCGGATAGCAGATTCGATGGGTTTCTCCGGTTCGATTACATTGAATTCTCCCCAAAAGCCAGGATCTGAGAATCCTGACGCTTCGTCTTGTATAATTACCGACGGCCTGAGTCGATCCTTTCGTTCTATTGACCTTTTCTCCACATGTTCACCCCAATCCGTTACTGCCATTTCCACTGTAGAATGATATGTTGTATTAAACAGCTTCTTTTTCCACACAATTTTCAGCCCCAACTCAATACGGCTATAATTAAAAATCCATTTATCATCTTTTTCTATATAATCAACCCTGTATTTGGCCTCTATCGGATAAATCTTTGCATTAAGAGGCTTCTTCATAATAAACATAGCAGCAGCTTCATCACGCTGGTTTAAGTTCAAATAAAACACTGCACTTCTCAAAGCATAATTTCGCCCGTCGATGTACAACTTTCCATAATAAAGTGGCTCTGCTACGGCAGGTCGCTGCTTGAAATCAATTACATATACAGGAGTTTTTCCCACAAAAAGTGATTTGTCAAAACTAAACTCATAATTCGACATCATATCTTCGGTAAATAACACTTCCGGATATTTCATTACATCAAGATACAATGTATTAAAAGGGCCTCCCATCAATTTAAAAGAAAGAGTATCGAGGCGTGCATAATCAGTTCTCTTACGGGACTTATACAGCGCTACCACATCTGGTCGATTATCATTATATGCCTTTTTGGCAATTTCAACCACTGCTTCGGAAAGTGACGCATAACTTCGGTTCTTTTTAATCGTCTCTCTATAAAAGGCCGTCATCAAACCGGGGTCTACCTGAAGATTTTTAGTTTTATTGGCAAGCATCATCTTTACCATTTCCGAGGCATCTTTAGACACCACATGTAGTTCGGGCAACTGTACAGAAGATGGTTCCATCAATATTTTGTTTTTGTCGGGCTTTAGATCCGAAACAGGAAGCAACTTCTGCTTATATCCAATATAACTAACGGTAACCTGAGAAGAAGAATTTTCATGAGGAAGTTTCAGTACAAACAACCCCTCAGAGTTTGAGACTATAGAAATATTTGTACCTGCTACGCTCAGGCTGGCAAACGCCAATGGCTCGCCTGATTTTTTGTCAATGACCTGCCCTTTAATCTCAACATAAACTAATGGATTGGCATAGCCCGGTAGCACCACACAGAAATAAAGAAGTACGAATAGAGTACTCCTTAATGATAGAGTCGGAAAGTGTATTGATTTTTTCATAGACAAATATATGCATTTGACTAATTCCCTGCAATTATTTTTCGGATATAATGCTGGTTATTAGATGCAAAAACTTCTAACACATACATCCCGGCAGGGTTGCTTGAAAAATCCAATACCCCTTCCGCATCAAAACTACCACTCAGCACAACATGACCATATAGGTTCCTCACCACATAAGAAGCATTCTTCAAGTCAGACAGCATAACTTTTAATCGACGTTTATCCGGATATACTTGTACATCAAAATTTACATCTTCTTCGGGCAATACGCCATCGTCTGTCCAAACCTTTCCCTTGTATTTCCCCCAAATAAACTCCGCCAGTTCCGGATGGTCAATATATGGATTCCTGTTGTTTTGTATCGCATATACAGCATTATTCCGTTGAATTTCTTTATCGCTCACCGGATCGTCTCTGTGCCATTTTAGCAACAAAGCGATGGCCCAATCCTTAAATACCGGATAAGTACTACCACTAATCAACATACTTTGCACACCCAGACTCCGCCAATTATTTGCATAATCCTGATAACAAGTGACAACATACATGTAATCGCGAGCAAAATCACCCTTATATTCATCGGCAGGCTCAAATACCTTTCCACTATAATTCAGTGTAGTTCCATTCACAGTTACTCTAAAACCATTTTGACCCACCTTTACGAAGTTATTAAAATCGGCCGCCCCGACTACTACGCCAAGTGGATAATTTGATTTGGCAGTATTGGCAGCCGCATCAGACGGGTAAAGATTATGCAAATCGGTATAGGCAACTGTCGTTTCCGGCGCATCACTCCACCAACTTTTGGGCAAGCTATGCTCCCTGTTCATCCCATACCAACTCGTACGTTTTTGAGTAGAATACATATCCCAAAAATACCCTTCGGGAGCATCAGCAGTTGGAGAATGCCAATCGGTATTTGTAAAATAAATACTGGAGGAATAGTACTCTATTTGATTATGCGGTCTTACAATAGTAAATAGCGCCGTTTTTAAATCTGCAGAGCGCTTGCCAGCAGCATTGCTGTAATAGCCTGTAGGTATTTGCCCCAATAAGGAATGTGTAGCTAATAGCAAAAAAACAAACCAGGGAAGCATTCTATATTTTATAGATATAATCATTCTTATCAGTAAGCAAAAGATGAGCCTACAAAAATAATAAATTTTGTGCTTGCCGCTCTGGATATGGAATCTTTATCCACTTTTATTCAATTCGCAGGTACAGATATGTATATTAACGAACTAATCAACTATTTTTGCAGCAATTATTTGAAAATCAAAAAAAGAATCACTATCAAAAAACATCTCGTATGCTTGAAAAACTTTTTAAACTGAACGAAAACAAAACGAATGTAAAGACGGAAATCATTGCCGGCATTACTACATTTATGACCATGGCCTACATTCTATTCCTCAATCCCAACATCTTAGGGGCAACAGGAATGGACAAGAATGCTGTTTTCTTCGCAACAGCCATTTCTGCAGGTTTTGTCACCATTGCAATGGGGCTGGTGGCCAATTTTCCGATTGCTTTAGCACCTGGTATGGGACTCAATGCATTGTTTGCAACTGTTGCATTAGCAGGAGTTGGAATGCCTTGGCAGGCTGCACTTGGAGCTGTGTTTATATCCGGGCTTATATTCATTGTACTCACAGTAACTAAGGTTCGTCAAATATTAGTAATAGCAGTACCAAATTCAATAAAAAGGGCTATAACCGTCGGCATTGGCCTATTTATCACCATCATAGGATTAAAACTATCTGAAGTCATGGTTGTTTCAGCCAAAGTAATTCCACCAACAATGGACGCATTGAGCAAAAATACAGGAATGACAACATTAAATTTCTTCGAATGGAATATCGGTATGGGAAGTTTCCACAATCACTCAATGGTGCTTTGCCTGATAGGACTCTTGATCACTGCCGTATTGATGGCACGCAATATCAAAGGTTCTTTATTGATAGGAATGGTAGCAACCACTTTAATCGGAATCCCACTGGGGGTTACTGTTATTCCTAACGATTTTACCCCTTTCAGCTTACCTGATTTTCATAATCTGGCTGTTTTCAAACTGGACATTAAGGGAGCTCTGAGCATGGGTATATGGACTGTTGTATTTACATTTACTTTTGTAGAGTTATTCGATACTTTTGGCACACTAGTAGGTACCGCCAATAAAGCAGGATTAATTGATCCTGACGGGAATTCGCCTAAAATAGGCAAAGCCATGCTGGTAGATGCATTTGGTGTGTCATTCGGAGCATTGATGGGTACCAGTACAGTTACCGCATATGTAGAAAGTGCAGCAGGAATTGGCGAAGGTGGCCGCACGGGATTAACTGCCATTACTACAGGCATACTGTTCGTATTAGCACTTGTAATCGCTCCAATTGCGGGCATTATACCAAGTGCAGCCACAGCTCCTGCATTGATAATTGTTGGCGTTTTAATGGCATCTTCTGTACTCGACATTGATTTTAACGACTTCACAGAAGGCTTCCCTGCTTTTATGACATTTATCATGATGCCATTCACATATAGTATTGCCAATGGTATTGCGGCAGGAATTATTTCTTACACTATTCTAAAAACAGCTACCGGCAAATGGAAACAGGTTCATTGGATGATGTACTTATTATTCGTTTTGGTGATCATCAGATACATTTTCCTGAGTGAATAACAGAATGATATTTTCCCCTTTATAAAAAAAGATCCCTGAGTTTACAAACTCAGGGATCTTTTTTTTATATATCAAATACGTACTACACGTCTGAACCTCAATACCACATATACTCCCAACATCATCATCAGTATCCCCAAATTATCTCCAATTGGAATCATTTGCCCGGGATCGCCTCCTTGAAGGTCAGGTTGCAAAACACCTGATCCATCATTGGTTGCCGACTGACGTACCATAGGATCATTTAGCTCAGCATTGATTGCAACTGATGATGAACGCGACTCTGCAATATTGCCCGAGTTTGCGGCAGATTTTGCTGCACCTCCGCTGGACATCCCCAAAGACGACATCCCTACCGAAGGTCTTGACGACTCATTCGAATTGCTATTTGTAGTAGCCCCGCTTCCGTAACCGCGCATTGTTGATTGCATAGGCTGCGCCACTGCCCCCTGAGTAGACGTCAAAGCCCCAGCACTCATTATTTGAGGGCTATTGTCCGGCATACCGGAGGATACTGAGCCTTTTTTGGAGAAAACGACATTATCAAATGAAACATTTTGAGTCACAACGTAGGCAGATGATCCATTGTACAAATCAGGACTTCCCATTGGCGAATACAAGACAGCTACAAACAACCCTGCCCAGCCGATGAACCAGTATAATATATTTTTCTTATTCATTTTCTTTCAATATTATCTAACGATTAAACGTTTGCTGGTTTCTTCTGTCGACGTCATCATTTTCACAACATACACTCCTGCTACACCAACATTATAATTGGACAAAGAGTTCGAATTCACAATTAATGATTTTATAAACCGCCCCGTTGCATCAAAAATTGAAACATTGGCATTTTCACGGCTTCTGTTATCAAAGAAAATCATATTTGATGACGAAAATGAATTCAACTGTGCTCCATTTTCAGCATTCGTTGATTCATATGCCCTGGCCACAATTTCAAATCTTGAAGAGCTATAAGGGGTAGCTTCTGTATTAAAACTATATTCTGAGCCTGAAGCAGTAATATCAACCAACTTGTTTTCAATCTTATCATACAAATAGATTGCCTGATAGTTTTTACTTATGTTATTGTGAATAAATTTAAATGTATACTGATTATCAGTTCCTGCTTTAAAGCCAAGCTTTGTTCCATTTATATTACTCAAACCAGCAATCTGATAAAGGTTATCTGATCCTTCTGTATAAATTTGGGGAGCAGTGATTACACCAAATTGCTTAGCAGCATCCCAACCATTGTCATAACCCACGCTACAATTTTCATGAGTAAACAACCATACACAATCCTTGCCATTTTCTCCTGATATGAGAATCTTTGTACAAACCTTATCACCAATACTATCCGTAAGTTCAGATTTCACATGCTGAATTGGCGATTGTGAAGACCTTACAACGTCATTATAAACCATACCAAAAGTCGCGTTAGCAGAATTTGATTGCGCTCTGATCAACATATTGGCCATAGAAGCAACATATCTTGGTACTCCGACATTTCCTGCTGTCTGCACAGTTGAAGCAATGTATTGCCCCGGACTTACATCAAGTTCGTCAGTATATCCACCACCGAATACACGCCAGTCATAAATGGTACCAGTACTATATTGATAAACGGTCGCTTCTGTTTGAGCGCCAAACAGCAACTGCTTAATATCAATGGGAGCTGTATACGAATTTGCAAAAACTGTCTGCCCGGCATACCACGCTCCATCTGTATAAGGCAGTCTGCCCGGAGCAGTAGCACTTACACTATAATTGGTTGAACTTGCGTAGAAATTCTGGTTTATCAATGGACCCTGGAATGTATAAATCTTAGGAGCTGTCTGACAAATTTCATAACCATAGAATGGAACCAATGTCGAAGATGAGCTCAGACTTTGCCACAATCGTGTAGAATCGATGGCTGTATGCATTGTGTTTTCGTTGTACTTTCTCACATATGCCTTATCAAGTGTTGGAGAAGCAACCATACTTGCCAAAGGAATACCAAAATACTGCCAATGATAATGCGGTTTACCTAAAACAGTACTGGTATAAGCTTTCGAGTACATCTCAACAGTAGCATACACAGGGTGCGACGCTGCATTATGGAATATAAATGCTCCATTAGGTAAAGTTGCGGATGCCTTTATAATAATCTTATTAGGATCTGTATCATCCAAAGGTAGCACATAATTATTCACAACCAAACTCAAGGAAGCTGGAACTATAGTTGATAAACTTGTGGCGTTAATCAAACTACCAATCGTTCTATCCCGATCTAAAACTAAATTCCTTTCTGCTGGCACATTATTATTGTTTGCGTTGGTTGCAAACTCAACATCTTCACCTGCTGCGGGCACATAACCAGCAGTCCAGTTTGCCGGCGTTCCCCAATCGGTAGTCAAGTTTCCTCTCCAATAGTTGTGCACCACAGGAGTATTCACTACCATAGTTATAGAAGCATTTGCCGGATTACCAGTAGTACAACTCAGACTCGATGTCAAAACACATTTTATAACATCTCCGTTCGTTGGGGTATATGTATAAGTCGACGCAGTAGCACCTACAATCAAAACATTATTCTTATACCACGCATAAGTTGGTGTATCTCCACCGTTCGTAGGAGTAGCAGTAAAGGTAACAGGCACGCCTGAATTAACCGGGTTTTGAGAAACTGCCAATGCCACACTAACTGGTAAATTAGAGCCAACAACTACAGTCGCTGTATCTTTAGCAGCCAAAATTTGACGCAATTCGATATCATCTAAAGAGAAGTCATTTCCCCCGGCAATGATCGTTTGATTTATCAACTCAAGATTAATAGAGGATGCTGAAGCTGAATTCGTATTATATACATACTGAGTCCAGTTGCCCGAAGCTGGGTTAGCCGTGTATACAGGTCCTGCTGCAACTCCATTTACGTACAACTGTAACTTAGAAGGCGCAGGGTCAGTGCCATTAACAACCGTTTGTAGCCAATAGGTAAACTGATAATCAGTATTAGGCAGAACAGATACATTCTGTGTCCAAACAACCGCCCCAGCTACTGTATTACCATTAATAATCATTTGGGAACTACCTGTTGTTGAATGATCGGCCACACTGTTAAAATTATAATGTGCCACACTACCTGTTGTCGTTATAGCATACAATCCTTCGGGTACAAGTGAATTGGTATTAAACGGAGTGGCAGGATATCCATACGCACTACCAAAACCAACATTTCCTTGTTCAAAATCGCCATTATAAATCAGGTTTCCTCCAACTGTAACATTTCCGGTCACAACATAATCACCAGACAGACCAGTAGTTGCATTAGTTGTCAATGGCGGATTCTGCAAAATTGAATAATAGCCATTGGGACCTTCCCAGTACCTGCTTTCAATATCCGTACCTGTACTTGTCAGATTTATAGTAGAACCCGGGCAATAGGTACCACCTCCACCTGCCGAGATCAATGGAGATGCATATACCTTACCTGATAAACATTGTACGGTGGCACTGGCCGAACCTGCAGATATTGTAATATTACCCGAGTAAGATGCTACAGACAAACCGCTTTTCAATCTAACATAAATGGTCTTCGGGAAAATAGTCGTAGTTGATGCACCTCTTGCAAGATTTAAGCTGGCAGCGAAGCCTGAACTCTCACTAAATGAAATTTCAAAATTTGTAGGGGCAGTTATTGTTGCATCCGATGCTAACGCAATACCTGACAACACAAAAGACTGCGAATTTGAAGGACCGCCAGACCAAACTCCACTTGGAGTTCCTGATGAATACTGATAACCAAATCCCGTTACAGAACTTACTGAAGTTGCCAAAGTAGGAGGAGTACTTGTTGCAGTAATTACTTTACCCGAACAAGCAACACCTTTGGTCACAGCTCCTGAAGCTGTAATAACAATACCTTCTGGGCCATAACTTCCAACAGCCTTACCATTAGGCATTCTCACAAAGATTGAATCAGAGAAAGTACCAGACAAGCCTGTTATAGAAAGAGCTGTAGTAACAAAAGTACCTCCTCTTGTTCTACTAACTGCGAAATCACCTGTTGATGGGGGAGTTATTGTTACTGTTGATGAAGCAGGAAGATCTATCACATCCAATTTAAATCCCTGAATAGCAGATGGCCCAGAACCAGAAACATAAAGAAATGAGCCAAGGAAAGATGTTGAGTTACGAATAGATGCCCGCCCGGTAACTGACCCGGAACAAGTAATATTACGCGTCGTAGCTCCTGCTGTAGAAGCAGTAAGCGTTCCTGTATGCGTTCCAACACTAACACCATTTGCCAAACGTACATATACCGTTTTCACCAATAAAGAGTCCGAACCAAAATCGGGAGCATAGGTTAGTGCAGTTGTTTGATACGTACCTCCCGAGCTAGTAGAAACCTCAAAACCTGAAGGAGGAGTGATCGATACGGAGTTTCCTCCCAAGCGACTTGCCCTTACAGTAAAGGAAAGTACATTCGATGGTCCGGAGCCGAAAGTATATGTTGTAAAGTTTAATGCACTCAAAGAGACCGTTATATTTGGACTACTTCCAACCGAACCAGTCAAAAGCACCCTCTGCTTTGCAAACCCAGGGGTAGAAACTACAATCGAATCCGTATAGCTTCCTATATTCAAACCTGATTTGAGTCGCGCATAAACCGGCGTTGTGGCTACAACTCCACCAGAAGGAGTCAAAGACAATGAAGACGACCCAACAAAGCTCGAATTACTGGTAGATATCTCGAAATATCCATATCTGACTGAAAGCCCAATATTACTTGTTAGCCCGGAGCCACTTACCGAAATCGACTGAGTTGTCGAAGGTCCCAGGTTGAAATAATAATTGTACCCTGTAAGTGAAGACGGTGTAACATATAATCCAGGACCTTGTATTGTCAGGTTCGTTCCGTTATCAGAACCGCTAACAACGGGATTACTAGAAACTACACGAATACGATAGCCAGTACCTGCAGCCACCGATGGAATAGTGCCGGTTATTGCACCACTTCCTGTTCCTGAAAGTGTTCCAATTGAAGTTGGTGCGCTAAAGCTACCACTCGCATCCGACAATTGTGCCGTAAAAATATTTCCTGCAGGAAATGCACCTGTCACTGTAAAAGGGACAGATACGCTACTACCAGCCGTAAACGGTGAACCTGATATAGCACTTGTCGCAATCGATGGAGAAACTATATATAAGGTATAATCTTCAATTTCCCCATCGAATCCGGTAGCACATAGAGTTGGATATTGATTATATTGAACAGCAACACGCATTCTGGTTTGACCAACAGTTGCAGTTGTAGGGACTGTTATCGTCTTTGGACTTAGGCTCACCGCACCATTTGTAACATTAGTTGCAGATCCCATATCAATAGCTTCACCAGTGTCTGCAAAATCCCCATCTCCATTCCAATCAATCCATGCTCTTACCGAACATGAATAGTTTCCATCTGTATTAATTCTTGCTGCCAAACTGTAATTAGAGCCTAATGTCAACGATGTTGAAACAGATGTATAATCTGAATAACCTGCTGGTTTAGCACTGGTTTGCGCAATGGTATTTAAACCTACATATGTTACACTCGTCTGATAAGTAGTTGTACCAACCATTGTACAATATGTAGGCAACGTTACGGTACCTGTACATGCAACATTCTTTGACGTCGCATAACTTGCTGACAAAACAATATTTTCTGCGCTATAAGTGCCCGCCGCCAAACCGGATTTCAAACGCACATAGATTGTAGCAGAGACAGCTCCACCTGATTGGGTAAGCGTGATAGGCGTAGACTGGAAACCTGTTCCCGACGTTGTAGAAATTTCAAAATCTGTAGGCGGAGTTACAGTAATATTACTCACCAAATTAGCACCAGTCACAGAAAAACTCTGCTGAGTAGAAGGCCCTGCATTAACAACATAAGTAAAGCCTGTCAGAGTACTCACTCCAGTTGTAATTGATGGCGCAGTATTTACCACTAATGTACAAGCATTAGACTCCAAAGTCGCCACATATGGGGTTGGATCCTGATTGTTGGTTGTAGTCAAAACAGCATTACGATACAAGTAATAGGTACCTGTTGATGTAAATGGAGCAGCTCCTGTTACAGGCGTATATGTAGCTCCCGTTGCTCCTGAAATAGCTGTTCTCGCTCCACCGGGCGTTGTACTATAGGTCCATTGATATCCTGTGCCGGACACCGTGATACCACTTGGTAATGTACCATACGTATCTCCACTGATGGCAACTCCGGAGCTACCCAAATAAACTGACTGAGAAGTATTTGTTGATAAAGTATTATCAAATATCTTTGTCAGGTTTTGGAATACGTATCTGTTTCCACCTCCATTTTCATAATATTCATATCTCAATGTACTACTTCCTGTTAGAGGCATCAATACATTAATATATGATGTAAAAGCCTGATCTACCCATCTATTAAAAACTAAATTACCATCTACATACAAGCGTATACCATCGTCCCCTCCAAGATCAGCAGTATAAAGTCCTCTTTTGGTCGAGTTCATCCGGTTACTTACCGAGAATGTCTCTGTATAAATCGAATAAGAATTTGCGCCAGCTGTGAAAGGGAAACATGTCGCGTCACCACCAAAACTCTGATCAAATGTTTCAGCCTGAGTGGAAGTACCATAATAGGTTCCAAGTGATATTCCATCATAAATATGAGAAATCCAGCTATCGGTACCTGCTAACGTCTGACTTCCGGCATAAGCAGATGGATAGGTAGCATCTACCTGCGTACGTGCAGACTCACATCCTGACGTACCAAGTTTTGACACCCAAAACGAGGTAGTAGCTCCCAGCACTCCGGTAGTATATGTATTGTCAGTATAGCTGGAACTGGTTTTCAATACATTTCCTGCACTCGCAGCATCATACCATTTATACACTTCGCCCGAGGTAGCCCCTGAGGCAGAAAGAGTAACACCACTGGTAGTACCTATACAGATATTCGCTCCGGTGGCAGATGGCGCAGCCGGTGCTCCCGTAACAGTGAGATTTACACCATTATCGGCACTTGTAACTACTGGCGTGCTACTTACCACCCGGATACGATACCCGGAACCACCAGCAGTTGCGACTGGAATTGTTGCTGAAATTGTCCCTGAAGTAGTTGAAGTAGTTGTACCAATCGTCACCGGGCTGGCAAAACTACCACTCGCATCCGATAACTGAGCTGTAAATACGTTACCTGCTGTAAAAGCTCCCGACTTTGTATAAGCAACAGAGACAGAACTGCCCGCACAAAAAGGTGATCCGGAAATAGTACCAACGGAAATAGTTGGCGTTGATTGAGCAAAAACAAAATATCTGTTTGAACCGATCGTATTGGAAGTATTTACCGAAGAGGTTGTTGCTGTTCCACCCAGGCTTGCATAAGAGCCTGTTTGAGTTGCACTCGCTCCAATTACATCATATGGCGAAATTGCCGAAGGACGAGCAATAGATGCATTACCTCCCGTCAGATTGGAACTGGTCAACATCCAATATTCTGTACTACTTTTTCCCACCAAAGAAGCACCTAAACTACCACCCGGATTAGAAGCTGTTGCTGAAACTGAAACTGTTTCACCTGCACTTGCAACAGGATTAGTAAGTGTAAAGGGAAGGTATAACGAGGAAGTTCCGACAGGAAACACATACGAAGCAGCCGTAGTACCAGTTGGGATGGCTCTACGCAAAGTTCCATTAATATAAGACGATGAAGAGCCGCCGGAAATGGCCGATGACGACGATGAAGTTAATGTCAATGGAGAGACAGGAGCTAACACACCAGATGTTAGTGTAAGCACATTCGATACATTGAAAGTACCTGTCAGTGTTTTTACTCCGGCTCCGTTAGAAATCAGATTATAAACTGTCAATGCCGAACCACTGCTGATTGCCTGAGCCGAAGTTCCAGAAAGCGTTATGGTACTGTTATTAGGAGTGAAAGTGCCACTATTAGTAAAAGCTCCTCCTAAAGTCAAACCATAATTGCTGGCCGATGTACTAAGCGATCCAGTTGACTGAATCGTCATTGGAACACCTGCCGATAACACTTTTGCTTCATTCAGGGAAATCACACCAACAGTATTTGCTATGTTGACACCTCCAGTACCTGAAAAAGTCGCAGGCCATTCACTTCCAACTGTTCTTGTATCAGTTGTTTTATATTGTAGCATTGCACTCGAACCATAGGTCAGCGTCCCGGTAACTGTAGCAGTAGAGGTAGCCTCAACAGATAACAATGTATTTACAGTTGTAGTCCCGGCAGGAAAAGTTTTAATGCCCGATCCTTGTAAAATAAGATTTGAATAGGTAATGTTCTTTATTGTTTGATCACCAATGCCATTATAATCTACCGTGTTTCCTACTACTGTTGCATTAAGTGTATTGATAAAGCCGGTTCCCGTTATCAAAGCTGAAACATTCAATATACTGGAACTTGTTGCATTATCAAAAGTCCCCATGGTTTGAGCTGTGTTCTGAAAATTAGCTATACCACCAGCATTATTCGTAAAACCGGTTATATATCCTGATCCATTGAAGTTTACGGTCCCCGTGTTAGTAAAATTGGCAGTAACAGTCCCAAAGCCTCCGGATGTGATAATATTTAAAGTTCCGCTGTTTGTCAGCGTTGTTGGGTTTTCATAAGCGCTTCCACTAAATGTCAACGTACCAGAGTTCGATAGTAAAGTGGACGTATTTGCTCCGCTCAGAGTCATAGTACCAGCGTTCGTCAGTGTAGCTACCGACACAGCACCACTAAGATCTGCTGAATAGCTGTTTGAATTTACCAGCGTACCTGTCCCCGAAATCGTACCAGCAGCTGTCAATGTTGAATTATTAGTAAGAGTGATTCCTGTAATCGTAACCGGGGCCGACGCAAAAGCAACAGTTCCGGTAAGCGCTTGTGCATTGGTATTAAAAGTTTGTGTTGCAGCACCTGGAGTAAATGAACCATTTACCGTTAATCCTCCCTGAAAATTGACCGGAGAATTTGCAGAGTTATTCCAGGTTGCTCCAGAATTAACCGTAACTAACCCTTTCAAAACAGGCGATGAATTAAATGCTGTAATATTAAATATTCCGCTCGTACCTCCTCCGATTGTTGTGGTGCCGTTTACAGTTAAAGCAGCATTGGCTCCGGCATTGAATGTAGCTCCATTACCAACAACCAGATTTCCACTAATCGTCAATCCGGCAACAGATGTGGCTAAAGCAGTACCCGACAGTGTTAAGTTGCCGGTTATTGCCGTTGTACCCGCAAGTAGCGTTTTCGTACCAGTCCCAGCAAGAGTCAAATTGTAGTAACCTACTCCAAATATAGTTTGAGCACCACCACCGTACACCACCGTACTAGTTCCGGGAGTCCATGTCCCCCCAGTACCTGAGGTTGTTCCATTTATGTTTAAGGTAGCGCTGGCCAGATTCAGAGTCCCGTTAGTTCTTGTAAATGTACCCGAGAATGTATGAGTAAGACCGGTACCAAGGTTTAGAGTACCTCCTGCTCCGTTTAGCGTAAATGCCCCTCCACCAACATTCCCTGTAAAAGTGGCTGTTCCTGCGGTTTTAGTCATCGACACTGCACCTGTAGTTGTAAACGCGCCAATAGAAACTGCATTTGCAGTTCCTGAAATCGTCACAGCACCTGTACTACTAAACGACCCCGAATTAGTAAAGTTGCAACTTGACAAAACAAGCCCTCTGGTACCCATAGCCAGAGCTCCCCCGTTATTGATCTGTAGCGTAGAGGCCGTACCTCCTCCGGCACCAATCGTCCAGGCACCTCCCCCCCCACTGGAAGTCATGGTAGTACCACTCTCGATAATAAAGATATCACCTGCTGTGGTAAAATTACCAGGTGCGGTTCCTCCTCCTCCGGAATTTAGCCCCCAACTGGCAGTTAAATTGGGCGACGCCCCATTTTTACCATAATAAGTAGCTGCATATGTTCCACTTCCGCACAAAAGCAAAAACAAACACACCCCTAAACGCAACAAAAAGCTATCCTTTCTTTTTATCAAAGAATGAATAGCTTTTGTAAAACTATATGTTTTAGCCGCAAGAGGACTCAACAAACTATCAGAAACAAATTTCACAACACGTATATTCATATGTTACAAATGGCTAGATAAGAATTTCACTAACACCTTAAGCCGGGTAAAAGCTCACAAAATTACTGAAAAATTCCGATTAAACCACTTATTACTACACGAATATTGTATTGTTTGCTACACAAACCATGCTCTATTCACAGAAATGCAACAAGCAGAGGCTCAAAAAAGCGGAATTCTGTTATTCTACCAGCTTATTATTTATAGCGTAATGCGTTAGCTCAACATTACTCTTTATTTTTAGTTTTTCAAAAATACGAACCCTGTACGTAAAAACAGTACTGATACTCAACTGCAGATCGGCGGCGATTTCCTTCACCTTTTTCCCTGAAGCCAACATTACCATAATTTCCTGCTCGCGACCCGACAACATTTCGTGCGGTGCCTGATCTTTTTCGGGCATAAAATCAAATGCCAGTTGCTCGGCCAGAGTCGTACTCAAATATCGCCCTTTTGTATGTACTTTACGAATTGCGACTACCAGTTCCTCTAATGCTGTATCTTTACACAAATAGCCGGATGCACCCGACTTCAAAGTACGCAATGCAAACTTATCTTCGGGATGGATGCTCAACACCAGAATATGCATCTCCGGTTTGAGATTTTTGATATCCCCCAACAAGTCGAGACCACTTCTGCCCGGCATATTCATATCCAACAACATAATATCACAATCGATATTTTTTATATTCTGAAGAACCTCGTCACCATTTTGAGCTTCGCCTACTACTACCAGATCAGATTCTTCCTTCAGAATTTTTTTCAGGCCTTCACGGATAATTTCGTGATCGTCAACAATGAATACTTTTATCATAACTTCGTATTTTTGTGTTTTTACAACAATTAGAATTTATTGCAACAGTAGCTGCTTTAGAATACCACAACTTGCAACGGCAAATATAATAAAATTTCCATTAATTTAGCACTTAATCGGCTGAATTATACGAAAGAATACCACATAAATTGTACTAATTATTGCAGCAAAAGACCAGAACATTGTATTTAACACTAATTAAACACAAATGTTCAGACTACATAAAAAAATTAATAGTGCATAATTTTATTTTCCATCACATAATGAGCCAGTTCTACATTATTCTGGATGTTTAGTTTCTCGAATATTTTTCGTCGGTGGGTAAAGATAGTACTTATACTTAAACCCAACTCCTCGGCAACCACCTTGGCCGACTTTCCACTGGCCATCATTTGCGCGATATTCGATTCAAGACTGGATAATTTCTTCTGATTATAGGAGTCGGACTTTAGCAGGTCAAAAGCCAGTTGCTCTGCCAAATTACTACTCAGGAAGCGACCTTTTACCATAATTTTATTGATGGCCCCCACCATATCTTTCAGGGCTGCATCTTTACACAAATAGCCCGATGCTCCGGCATTGAGACAAGGCAAAGCCGACACCTCTTCCGCATTTATACTCAATACAAGTATATTGGTTTGGGGCTTTTTGCGCTTCACTTCTTCTATCAGCTCCACACCATTCCGACCGGGAATGTTCAGATCCAACAATAAAACATCACAGTCAATATCACTTAATCGCTTCAGAAATTCGGTTCCATTTTTCTCTTCTCCAACAACTGAGATCCCCAGTTCGTCTGATAAGATTTTCTTCACACCTTCACGGAAGATTTCATGATCCTCCAGTATAAATACCTTTATCATAACATTAAAGATTAAAGTTCACTACTTATTATAACTCATTTCTATTGTAACTTTTGTTCCCGACCCGGGAGTACTTTGTATTTTCAATTTTCCATCGAGCAGATGTGCCCGCTCCTGCATGCCCAACATACCAAACGAAGAGTGACGTTTAATGGACGCTTCGTCAAAACCAACGCCGTCATCTTCAATGGTCATACAGAACTTTCCGTCCCTTACTTCCATTTTCAGCCGCACAGTAGATGCCTGCGCATGGCGGGCAATATTAGCAAAGGCCTCCTGCACAATACGATACAACGCTATGGTTTGTTCCGACTGCAATGACAGGGTAGTAACGTTGCTCTCGATCAGGCAAAATATTTTGTATTTATTCTGAAAGTTCTGCACATAGAGCGAAATAGCATCTACCAACCCTACAATATCCAACACATCCGGGCGCAGGCCGCTCATAATACGACGGGCGCTATCGATGGTTTTATCTACCATCGACATAACCGACAGATACCCGTCAACCAGCTTTTGGTACTGAGCGTCGTCTTTACTATTGCGCACAATGCGGCGTTCCAACAGTCCCAACTCCAGCTTAATTGCCACCAACATCTGCCCCAAATCATCATGAATCTCGCGAGCCAGAACAACGCGCTCTTCTTCGCGTACACTTTGCAAATGTGCTGCAAACTCTTTGATTTTCTGTTGCGACTCCTGCAGCAAGAGTTCACTTCGCTTTCGTTCGGTAATGTCGCGTACAATAAACACCATCCCTACCGCACAATTCGATTCATCATAAATAACATTCCCGTTGACTTCTGCCTCAAAAACATCTCCATTTGCTCTGACAATCTGATACTCAACCGCCCCCAGATACTCACTCAGCATTTGCACAGCATATTCACGCGCCTTGGGCTTATCAACTTCAGCAATAAGTTCATACATATTAAGCCCCACCAGATCATCTTCACACCTACAACCGGCCATAGTCACTGCCAACGGAGATACCATCGTTATGATGCCTTCAAGGTCAACCACCACAATCACATCGGGCGAGGCTTGCAGAATAGACCTATACAGCGCTTCACTGTTTTGAAGAGCCACCTTTGCCAGTTTGCTTTCGGTGATATCCTGAATAGTGAGAATAACCTTCAACACACTCCCTCTTACATCTTTTTTAGTTTCGCCTATAATATGCAGCCATCTATCCACTCCATCCGATGGGCGCCTGATCTTAAGCTGAAGATTTATTTCCGACAACCGGCCTTCTGTAATATCTCCAAAAGTATCAAGTATTGTAGTGCAATATTCAGGATAAATAATCTGCTTCCAATCAGCAGAATCCATATCACCCCGGTTAGAATCTAAACCGGCTATCTCACATAAAATATCGGAAGCCGTCCATGTACCTGATAGAAAATCGATCACCACGTTCCCCAGTCCCGCAATTTTTTGAGCTTCTTCGAGCAATTGCTGACTTTGCACTAACCGATCACCGGCCACCACCTGTTCGGTAATATCTTCGAAACTGATAATTATCTCACGCAGAGCACCCTCTTCCGTAAAAACAGGCATCCCGTTCACATTCACCCAGGTAATGCCCCCGGCTTTTTTGATGCCACACACCTTGCTCCGAACAGGCTCCAGGGCACGTTGCACCAATGTAACCGGATACATATCAACCGGAAGTTTTGCTCCATGCTCATCTACAAAGTCCCATTCTTCACTTTCGGCACCCTTTCCCGCCATGGCCAACGTATCCAACCCCAGCAGGCAGGAGGCTTTGGTATTGCACAGTATTACAGATCTGTCGGGAGCATGCAGCACCACACCAGAGTTCAGATTATTCAGCAACTCTTTGTATCGCAACTCACTTTTTTTCACCTGCTCATTAATCATCTGCTTTTCTTTTATTTCCTTTTGCAATTTGTAATTGAGAAATGCCCTTTCCGACAAATCATTTACAAATTTCTGCAACATCTCAATCACCAGTACAAACTGCGCTTCTTTCACCACCGGCACTTTATCGTAGAGCACCTGATACAATTCGTAATCAACACCTATTTCGGCGGCATAATTCAGCATTTTTTCTCTGGTCATATCTTCTGTTCTCACCTGCCCTACCAGCCAGTTGGCCAGATGCTGCCCATCTACCACTATTTTGACACCTGCATCCCACAGCCCTGCACTCAAACAGGGAGTCACCTTATCATAAACGGTTTCGGTTAGCAAACTACAGTTTTGAGCGTCGGACTTCAGGCAATTGGCCAGCCCCACTTCGGTGGAGCGAACCAACAAACACAGCTCGCAAAAATTGCCGGGACGGGTAAGTGGCTCACCCGTAGGCAAGGTGATGACTGAAGCCACACCGGTGGTTTT
This sequence comes from Bacteroidota bacterium, assembly GCA_046051105.1. Taxonomy (GTDB): domain Bacteria; phylum Bacteroidota; class Bacteroidia; order Bacteroidales; family Paludibacteraceae; genus Paludibacter. Next base: position 4,077 of record JBJOOU010000294.1, on the reverse strand, counting down.
GGCGAAGAGATCCTGCATGTGCTGTAAATCAGCCATTTCAAACAGATCCATCAGGCCAACTCCCTGCTCTGCATCGCTCAATTCCAAAACTGCATTCATGATCTTTATTCTTTAAAATAAAACACTTTCGCCCCTGCTGATTTACGGGGGAGAGATCATCAAAACCCATGCTTTCCTCACATACAAAATAGTCAACAAAAAATATCTACACACAAATATACAAAACATTCAATTAGCTGACAATTAATACATTGTAGCCATTAATACAGTTCTCCGAAAATAATTACTACACACCACAACAAGCAAAACCAGCCAAACTCTCAACAAGAAAAAGACAGCGAACGCCCCAGACAGTATCAGATTTGTAATACATTGTACACAAACGTTATTATCACAGATAACTGAATAACAGAAAGCGCAAAAACCAAAACTATGTGGCAATTTTTACCACGCGCTACAGGCATTTCTTTTAGTCTGTGATAAATGTATTGGAATACATTCGCAGTTATATTTTGTGACAGCCCATCATCTTTTAACCATTATTAACTACTGATTCGAACAGCCCTCTATAGCCCGCTTAGTTGATTCAGCACTCACCTGCCCCACAACAGTCTGCAAAGGGTTTTTCAGCAATTATCACCCCCTAAATCATCTATCATTTATAGCCCCAAAAAGAAACATATAAATACATCAAACAACTAATAAACATAATATAAAGACTATATTTGATATAATACAATACCTTTTTTATAGAGTTATACACACTATATAAATACTTATATAGAACACTTTATATAATATTATATGTATAAACAGCAATATTATTGTTCTAATTTGCATTACAGATAGTAGAATTAAAAAAGTTTCTTATATTTGCACTGAATTTTACCTTAAATGCTATTTATTATGTTCGTATTACCTACATCACCTGCCCCCTTCAGTGAGCTGCCAACCGATATGACAGCCAACTACAGCGGGCGACTACTCGCATCAGTTGTAAGCTCTCCCACCGGAAAGCACCGACAGACACTCCTTACCGGATTCATGTTCACTATACATACCTTTCTTTTTTTCGCAGATCGTAGCGATCTTTCTTTTTTCATGCGCACGCATTTCCGGCGGACACAAGCCTGTTTCCGGCCGGCAATGTGCTGCACGCCATGATCACTCTCTCTCATTTTTTTCTATGTCTCATTTCCCTTATTTCTTAATATTCATCCGGAGCCGGGAATCATACTGTAAAAGGTGAGCAAAGGTTCCACTAAAAAAAGTGTTACATTATGGCACAAACTAAGTATTTCTGGAAGGTTTGGCTACAGCCCAACCTATTAACAAAAGATATCGACAATGATTACATTGCCGTAGTATCCACCGTGAACGATACCCGTCGCAACGAGGACATCGCCAAGCAGATCATTCAGGCTGGTTCAGAAATCAGTTACGACACCATCCTGAGCATCCTGAACCGCAGCGACAACGTGGTGCGCGACATGCTGCAAAGCGGCCAAAGCGTGCAAACGGGCGTTTGCCGCCTGTCGCCAAGGGTGTCGGGGACATGGGTTGGTAGCAATGCCGGCTACGACCCCGCCGTACACAAAATTACGCTGGACATTACCCCCACTGCCGAAATGCGCGAGGCACTGACCAGCGTGGGAGTGGAAGTGCTGGACGTGAAAGGTAGCGGAGCGTACATCGGACTGGTAACCGACACAGCCACCGGACTGACCGACGGCACCATCACTGCCGGCGACGACATCCTGATAGAGGGCGACAAAATCCGCATCGCACCGGACGACGACGAAACTCTGGGCGTATTCCTGGTCGACAGCACCGGCAAAGCCACCAAAGTGACCCGCCGCCTGACCCAAAACGACCCCAAAACCGTATTGGCCCGCGTACCCGATCTGCCCAAAGGCGACTACACGCTGCGGATAGTGACGCGGTTTACTACCAGCAACACCTTATTGAAGGATGCACGTACCATTGAGTACAGCAAGCTACTGACCATTAAATAGGTCCCCTGAACTTACGAAAGGTCTCTTCAGTGTACACTGAAGAGACCTTTCAATGTACACCGAAAGATCGTTTCAATGGGCAGTGAAGGAGTGATTCATTATACAGCTATATTTTATCAGAAGAAATGGTACAAAACCAATAGTACAAACAGCCTACGCATTCAACAACAGGCAGACAAAACCACTGACGATCAACAACTAAAACTTCAAAAAAGGCAACCTTGATTTTAGACATATAATTACTATCTTTGAATGTAAATAAATAACACAATCGGACATGAGTGAAGACCAAAAAAGAATGTTGGAACAGCAACTTTGGAATATTGCCAACACGTTGAGAGGAAAGATGAATGCGGACGAGTTTCGCGATTATATTTTGGGCTTTATTTTCTACAAATATCTGAGTGAGAAAATGGAAATTTTCGCAAACGAGATTTTGAAACAAGACAAAATCCTGTTTCGGGAAATTACTCCAAAAACGCCAGATGCCAATGAGTTTTTAGAAGCCATAAAGGAAGAAGCTCTTGAAAAATTAGGCTATTTCCTTAAACCGGAAGAGTTATTTACCGAAGTAGCTAAACGAGGAAATGGCGAAAATTCGGAAGTCCCGATAGCTATCGGGATTGATGAAAGTAAGACCAATTTTATACTTGAGGACCTACAAAAGATATTGACAAATATCCAGTTGAGTACAATGGGAACAGACAGCGAAGAGGATTTCGACAACCTGTTTGAAGACATGGAACTAAATAGTACAAAACTTGGAAAAACTCCCGAAGCACGAAATGATATCATCGCAAAAGTACTTGCGCATCTCGACAAAATTGATTTTAAACTCGAAAGTACCGAATTAGATGTATTAGGTGATGCATACGAGTATTTGATAGGACAGTTTGCCAGTGGAGCCGGGAAAAAGGCAGGTGAATTTTACACCCCTCAGGAAGTGTCTAAAATTCTTGCAAAGATTGTAACCACAGGCAAGCACAAGCTCAAATCGGTATACGACCCTACCTGCGGTTCGGGCTCGTTACTATTGCGGGTAGCCAAGGAGGTGAAAGAAGTAAACAACTTTTACGGACAGGAAATGAACCGAACCACCTACAATCTGGCACGTATGAACATGATTTTGCACGGAGTACACTATCGTAAATTCGACATTAAACAGGAAGATACGCTTGAACGCCCACAACATATTGAGCAACAATTTGAAGCGATTGTAGCCAACCCTCCTTTTTCGGCACAATGGAGTGCCAACCCCTTATTTACCAGCGATGACCGATTCAGCCAGTACGGGAAACTGGCTCCCGGAAGCAAAGCCGATTATGCGTTTGTACAACACATGATTTACCACTTAGCCGAAAACGGAATAATGGCAATCGTTTTACCTCATGGAGCATTGTTCCGTGGTGGAGCCGAACAGCACATACGTCGCTACCTGATTGAAAACAAAAACTTTCTGGATGCCGTGATTGGATTGCCTGCCAATATCTTTTATGGCACAAGCATCCCCACATGTATAATGGTATTCAAAAAGTGCAGGGAAAATCCCGACGACATTCTGTTTATCGATGCAAGCAACGAGTTTGAAAAAGTAAAGACTCAAAACGTTTTACGCGACGAGCATATCGACAAAATAATAGACACCTATCGCAATCGCGCCGAACTGGAAAAGTATAGCAAAAAAGCATCACTAAGCGAGATAGAAGAAAACGACTACAATCTGAATATCCCCAGATATGTAGATACTTTCGAGGAAGAAGAGGAGATTGATATTTATGCTGTCATGCGCGAAATAAGAGCATTAGAAAGTAAGCGCACTGAATTAGATCTGAAGATTGATGTTTATTTTAAAGAACTGGGGTTGCAATTTCAGTAGTAACAAATTATGAAGTCAGAAGAAATTAAACAATTGTTTGAACAGTTTGAAGCAGCCGCTTCAGAGCTGGAAGGCATCGAATGTTGGAGTGCAAGAGAGTTACAGACCCTACTTGGTTATAGCAAATGGGAAAACTTTGAGAAAGTAATTCAAAAAGCAAAAGACTCCTGTAAAAATGCAGGTGAA
>JBJOOU010000293.1:0-3566 GCA_046051105.1 Bacteroidota bacterium | reverse complement strand
GTTTTATAATTGATGGTGGAATGGTCCTTTTTGCTGGTTTGCGACAAACATACTGATTTTGTATCCCATATATATTCATCATTTTCAGCTCTTATACGTGTGGATTCGCCATATTGCGATAGTTTTTTTCGTAGGTGTGTCTCAACATTTTTTAGTTCAACCCGCGAAAAATTATCCGTTAGATAGTTGTATTTACATACTGTACTGTCCGACGAAAACGCTATCCATATATTATGTTCACTATCATTTACAATTGCTACGGGGCGGTTGTTGACAGGATGGTCGGTCAGTCGTGGGTTGCCGTGATATACTTTTAGTTTGTAGCCATCAAATTTACTGAGTCCGTCCAGTGTGGCAATCCAAATAAAGCCATATTTGTCCTGATTGATTGAATAGATGGCATTGTTGGGTAAGCCATTATCCGATGTGATATGTTTGAAGCGGAGTTCCTTGTTGTAGGTCTGCCCAAAACAAACAACTGAAAGTAACCCCAGTAATAATAACGTGTTTTTCATAATGCTGACACAAAAAAAGAATGTGTCTTTTTGGTATTAAACTTCTTTGCCCGAAACCGGATAAAAAGAAGACTCCTGTATGTCGCTTTTGTAATGACTTTTGTACAGTAAGTAGTTCGTTTATGTTCAATAGTTTTCACAAATATCGCCATTTTAGCCAGTCTTGGCTCTGGCTAAAATGATACATTTGATTGTGTTTTTGATACAATAACGGCGGAGTTATATAATAACTTCGGGGATGGGCAAAAGCTAAGGAGCGATAATTGGCGGGAAGGGGTTACAGCAGTTTTTTGCCAAGTTTTTTTACTTTTTCCAGCTGTTTCAGTCTGAATTGCTCGCTGGATTTATTTACCGGTGCGATGTAGGTGACTTTTACGGGCGCGATGCCGCAAAATTTCAACGTACCTCTTTTAAGCTGATTGATTGCGGGATTTCCCATAAAGTATTTATTGTACCAATAGGGACTATCGGCAGTGACAATCAAGCGTGCGGTTTTTCCTTTTAGTAGCTTTTCGGGCAATGGTTTTCCATCAATAGGGCGAAAGGTGATTCCTGGTAGGAATGTACGGTCGATAAATCCTTTCATGATGGCCGGATAACCATACCACCACATCGGAAATATCCATACAATATGGTCGGCAGCTTTAATTTTATCAATCGCGTGCATTAAATCGAGCTCAAGATCGGTGCGTTTGTTGTATCCGTGCTCCAGATTTATATTAAAATTCAATTCGGCTATGTTGATATTTTCTACTTCGGCTCCTGTTGCTTGTACTCCACTTTTATAGGCGTTGGACAAAGCATAGTTATAGCTGTTGTTGTTCGGATGTCCATTGATAATGAGTATTTTCTTCATTCCTGGATTAAAAGTTAAATGTTTTAAAATAGAATATTATGCATCAACCACTCATATCATTTTAGACAAAGCGGGCGGTGATCCTGGTGCAGATTAAAATAGCAGTGGGTTAACAGATTTGGAAAGCAACTTTTTTCAAAGATTGACAGATACCGAAACATTCCATCCCAGCTTCAGTTCGTTGACTTGTACCAGATCTTTATCATATTCCTGATAATTATCGTTGTACTCATCCTCGCTTATTTGTACGTGCCACATCAGCGTAGGGCCTGCTTTCACTTCCAGTTGATCAAAAACTTTGTAGCCCAACCCAATTTTCAACGACCGGTAATGGTCATAGCCCTGCGAAACGGTCATTTGCCCTAAAAGTTCGGTGTTGATATAATAGTGTTGACTAAAATCGAGGTTGCTCCCCAATCCGAAGCCACAGGCAATCCGGTCATCCTGGCGTACATCATAAGAGATGGCGGGGAAAACATACAGACAGCGTTTCCCGGCCTTAAAGGCGAAGTTCATCTGAAAAATGTCCGTTGTACTTACTTCAATAGCTCTCATGCGGGTGGTCGCATCGTAGGGTATGCCCAGTATTTTACTCTCGCTGTTTTGTATCCGTCCACTGATGGAAGGCATGTGTTCAAGTTGCGAATAAGGTAAACAGTTTACGGTTGTTTCGTGAGTTATAGTGGTATGGTTGTCGGAGCTGTAACCGGAGGCCGGAGCAGACGTAGTCGTTTTCAGTTCGGTTGAGGAAGCAGTTGTATGACATCCTAATATCAGTATCAAACTTATTGAAGCAACACGCACTGCATTCGAAATGCGGAATTTTTCTTTCATGTTGATCATTGTTATATCCTGAGTTCAAAATTACTACAGTTTTGTGAAATTCTTCTATTATATACGAATCAAATGGGAAAAAATCCTGCTGAACCGACTGAATTTGCCGATGAATAAAGGTTGTGTTATAGCTCAGTTTTCATTGATGAGGGGTTGACTACTTCTTTCTGAACAAAAACTCTAGCGGTATATCCAGTCGCTTTTTCCAGGCGTTTTCGCTATGGTTTTCGCCGGGGAAGAAACGGCTTTGGAAATGCTTTCGATCGTAGCCGCGGTGTATGAACAGGCTATCCACCGACTTTTGAACTTCGGGGTAAAGGGCATCCAGCGTTTGGTCGCCACAGTCGAAATAGAAACGATGGGTGCGAGCGGCGGGAATGTGGGTGCGCAGGTACTGTCGAAAGGCTTCGGGCATGGGGTTGTGGCTGAGCGTAAAGGTGCCCGGCCAATGCGTAGACAGGCAGGCAGCTCCGCCAAAAACTTTGGGATATTCGCACACGGCATACATTGATATCAGTCCGCCCATGCTGCTTCCCGCTATAAAAGTGCTGCTTGGTTGCCGGTAGGTGGCGAAATGAGCATCGATATAAGGCTTTAGCTCTTCTACCAAAAAGCGGAGATAGTTGTCGGATTGGGGTTGAAAGCGGTCGATGCTGCGGCCCGAGCGCTGCAACTGGTTGCAAACCGTATCGCGTTGGGTGGGAGTGAGGCTTTCGAAGGGTTTCTGCGGAAAATAATCGGTATGCCGCGTTGTGCCACCGTTCCAGATGCCTACTACAATAAATGGGCGGGTGACGTTTTTCTCCATCAACCTACTGGCAATGCTATCCACCCGCCAGGCCTGATGGTTCCAGGTGAGGTTGGCGTCGTACAGCATTTGTCCGTCGTGCATGTACAGCACGGCATATTTTTGTTTCGGATGGTAGTGCGGTGGAAGCCACACATCCACGTTTCGGCTGCTCACATAGCGGGAGTTAAAGTTTTCGATGCGCACTACCTTCCCCCGGGCAAGGGTGGGAAGCTGGCCGAAAGCGGTGCTAATGCTGAGGAAAAGAAATAAAGGGGCAAGTTTTACGCTGAACATGATGGTGGTGATTTTAGTATTTACGGTTCAAAGATAAACCGGCATTTTGAATATGACTTGCCCGGGTGGGGATTCTTTGCGGGATTCTTGCGGAATCGTTTGCGCGACAATATCAGTTTTTCTGTTTATATAAAAGTATATTCGTCGTGAATGATTTCTTTCATATTTATCTCTTGTGCCGCATCGATAAAATATACTTTATTGTATCTGTATAGTAAATCCATTTTGTTGCCTGTTATTTCTCTTATTCTGTTGTATATTTTGCCATGATTTGGTT
>JBJOOU010000292.1:0-11413 GCA_046051105.1 Bacteroidota bacterium | reverse complement strand
CCCCCCCCCCCCCCAACCCCCTCCTATCATCTGCATGCATAAGTCTTTGTCATTCTGAACGAAGTGAAGAATCTGAAGAAATTTACCGGACAATAGTAATGTAAAACAATTTATTATAGCGGACATCAATATATAAATTTCACCTGCATTATTCGTCCGATCAACGTTCATATCCACGAGTTGAGTATTTCCAGACAAGGATTTAAAGAAAGCACAAAAAAACGGATACCCGCAACTGAAGTTGCAGATATCCGCTTGTTGGAATAGAAACCGAAATTCGGATTATTCGAAGATTTCGATTTTAAGGATTTTGTCGCCCTGACGGATGGCGTCGATTACCTCCAGGCCTTCCACTACTTTGCCGAAGCAAGTGTGATTGCGATCGAGGTGCGAAGTTTGGCGGCGCGAATGGCAGATAAAAAATTGTGAGCCACCGGTGTTCCGACCAGCATGTGCCATCGACAACACGCCACGGTCGTGGTACTGATTGTCGCCGGTAAGTTCGCAAGGAATAGTGTAGCCCGGTCCGCCAACGCCTGTACCCTTAGGACATCCGCCCTGAATAACGAAATCAGGAATCACGCGGTGGAAAGTCAAACCATCGTAAAACCCGCTTTTCGAAAGCTTGATAAAGTTAGCCACTGTACCCGGTGCATCTTTTTCGTAGAATTCCACCATCATATCGCCTTTTACGGTCGAGATTTTTGCTGTTGCCATATTGTTTTTGTTTTGAATTGTTTCGTTGGTAAATGAAATGAGTGCAAATGTCGGAATGTTTTTTGGGATATGCAAATGTGGCCATCCTTCACATCCTTATTCCGAAAGTGGCTTGTACAGGGCGTTTCAAGCTAATGACATCATATTCAGGCAAAATATTTTCATTTAATATAAATATTTTCAGGCTGAAATGTTTTTTATTTGAAATATTCTTTCTACATTTGATGCCTTAACAATGACTAATTAAAACAAAAGATATTGATAAGCTATAAAGTATTTATTGTACTAAAAAATAGAGATAAACCGGTAATTGCTTATCAAAAAAAACAGCATAATACATTACAATACGAGTATTATATAGAAACAATAACCTGAAATAGCATTCAATAAGATGAGTTTTAATTATCAGAATAAACAACAGCAGTCGAACTGCAACAAAAATTACTTTTGAAATAAAAATATAAATTCGTAGCAATGCGAAGATAGATTTAGAAATCGAAAACAATGTTCGTAGTAGTACGAAGATATATTTTGAGATCGAAAACAATGTTCGTAGTAGTACGAAGATATATTTTGAAATCGAAAATAATAATCGTAGCAATACGAAGATAAGTTTTGAAATTGAAAACTATATTCGTAGCAATACAGCGACATTTTTTATATCAATACACATTTTTCGTAGCAATACGAGCATTGTTAACCAGAAGTAAATTCATAGTCATTTATGGATGATTAATAAATAAACATTATTCTAAAATCAAAAATTTCTAAACCATGGAAAAAATCAATGATTGTCCTCTCAGCAGATTTCAAAATCATGAACATTTGATGTTTCACACCGAAATTGAAAGTGTAGTAAGTAATGTAGACGTCAAAGCATTAGGGATAGAAGCTGAACACAGCAACTATCAGATGCTCCTAGCCAACGAACAAGAAGCAGCAGGCTATTTCAAGGGAAGCAGCATGACCACTGCACTGGACGCCGCAAGAGCAAAACGAAACAAAACAATTGACGGAATGGAATCGTGTCTTGAGGGGAATCAACATCATTATGATGCAAACGTAAAAGAAGCTTCGGCGAGAATTTTTACCTTTTGGCTCTCGCAGAAAGACATTTATTCAACAGTAGACAAAACCCGTAATGGTGGTATCACAACTTTGATTTCGGGTCTCAAGACCACCTTTGCAAAAGACCTGAAAACGGCGCAAATGGAAGGATGGCTCAGTGCACTGGAGACAGATCATCAGGCATGTATCGACCTTGGAAACGATCGATATGAGGATGAAAACAGCAAAACATCCCTTCGCATGAAACCCTTAAGAGTGAAGGTAGATGAAGCATACGATACGCTCAAAACAAAAATAAATGCCTTGATTGTGGTAAATGGAGCCAACCAATACAGCGCCCTGGTGTCGCAAATAAATATTCGCACCAAAACCTTCAGCGACAACTACTCCATTCGCAACGCCAACCGCAAAAAGAAAGATACCGACACTACGACGGAGGAAACGAAATAATTGAAAAAAAATCTCCCATAAAATGCCGGCCCGAATTGATTTATTAATTAATTTCGGGCTGGCGTTTTTTTAAATAGAATAAAATGGAAAATCAAACAGAGATTATCATACCGATAAGTACAGAAAAAGACAGGTTTTCACAACATCTGCAAACTGAAAACAACCAACGGATTATCTTTTCGGGACTATTTGGCTCCGGGAAAACCTATTTTTTGGATGAGTTCTTCAAAGAGCATAACGAGTACGAAGCTTTTTTCCTCTCGCCGGTACATTATAGTGTATCGCGCAACGAAGATGTGTTCGAGTATATTAAGTATGATATACTGATTTCACTTTTTGCGAAAGAAACAGTCGAATGGAAAGAAACTCACTTTTCCAATGAGTTACTTCTTTCATTCTTCGTTGAAGAAAACTTTATACAAATTGCGAAAGATACAATCAAACATGCAGGGAAAGTTGGAAAAATAGTCAGCGAAGTGATAGAGGACATTGGTAAGTATCAGAAAAAGTTCGAAGCATTTAAGGCAAGATCTGAGACAGATCAACCCAAAGAAGCAAAAACCTATATTGATGATTTTAGAAAACAAATAGGCTCCATTTTCGAATATGATGATAATACAACATTGATCAATGAGCTTTTAGGAACAATACCAAAAGAAAAAGTACTGATTATTGATGACCTTGATCGAATGGATCCGGATCATATTTTCAGGATAATGAATGTGTTTGCAGCCCAATTTGACCATGAACGATTTGGGTACAATAAGTTTGCTTTCGATAAAGTCATTATCGTGTGCGATCTGGATAATCTCCGCAACCTGTTTGCCCATAAATATGGATCGAATGTCGATTTCTCGGGATATATTGATAAGTTTTATTCGATAGAGCCGTTCATGTTTGATAACAAAAAAGCAGTGAGAGATAAAACTGGTGCTTATATTTCTTCTATAAATAATGATATTGATCGAAGTTATTTTCTAGAGACAAAGCCTTTAATCGTTTTGTTAGTACATTACAATATAATCACTCTACGAAAACTTGTTTGCAAAAAAGAAGGTAATTGGACTTATTCCCGAAATCAAAGAAATACCCAATATAATTTTTATCCTGAGAAAACTTTAATATTTATAGATTTTTTACTCTATTTATATGGATACATGACTGAAGATCTTTGTAATGAGCTTGATAAATTAAATGACGAACTTGATTATACTTTATATGAATCATCTTCACTCCAATTTATTTGCCCATTATTGAACTTAAGAGATAAATATTTAACCGATGACGAAATGATTTTAATACCAAAAATGAACATCCAGATTAAGCTTAAAAGATCATTTGGAAATCTTTTTAAAATTGAATCTATCAAAACATCAGAGGAAATAGAAATAACCAAAGTTCCATTCTTTAAGCTTTTATCACTGTGCGTAAAAAATTATTCAACGATTCAAAAACAATATCAATGAAAAAAGCACTTATTTATCCCTTGCTCCTGCTCAGCCTGCTTTCGTGCAAAAAAGAAAAAGCGGAAGAATGGTTTGTGATAACTGATGAAGCATCTTCCATTGATTCTTTAAGTTATATTGATGATCATGGAATTGCCAATGGCTACATGTCATTGCGCCATCAGGACAAAAATCATATTGTAAAAAAGTTGAAGAGGACAATTGGTCCAAATAAGAATTGGTATTATGATTTACAAATCATATTGGACTCTACGGATAAGGTATATATCTATCAAACTGAATTAAAGAAGAAACTTCCTCTTAATGACTGTTGGGATGATAATATCAGAGACTTCAGACTTTTTCCTCCTTATTCCAACTACATCGGTCTGCGTCCCGAACATTTGCTGGCATTCGACAGCAAGTACTTTGTTGATTTTCTGAAAGCCAACAATGATATTTTTGGTTTTGATATCAACGATAGGGACTCTGCTTTTATGGCTGTGATTGCGACAACCACCGATACGATCAAAAATCCGGTGTTGTACCAATTGTGCGATCTGATAAAAGGTAGCAAACACAAAAGATTTCTGATACGGAAAACCAGCGAAGAGGAAAATGTGGTGCTGTATCACAAACGTCGACACATCCCCTTTCATCCAGACAAATGGCGGTGGTCCACTCATTTTCTGGATGGCAGGCATCGTCCGTTTACGTCTTCCTACGACTCACTGGAACACAATACAGCTGTGGTCTTCAAAGCTGCTCCGGGTATTAAACGGCAGATAAAAAAGGTGAGACATATTCAGTAATTCGGTTGGCCAAATAGCAAAAAGATAAATCGTGACCCAAAAGAGGACAGGTCGCGACCTGTCCCTACGGGATGCCTGCAAAACAAATAAACAATAATATGAAACTACTCAATACAATATTTATTTGCGCCTTGCTCCTGCTCGGCCTGCTTTCGTGCAAAAAAGAAAAAGCGGAAGAATGGTTTTGAGCGAATGACTCCCGGCTATTTCAGTAACTGACATTGGTATATCGATTAATTGTATCATCAAAGTTGGCCTAAATCAAGCAATAATTTTTAAAGTAACAGATATTTATTTTTAAAATAAACATCCCCGTAAACTATTTATTCATATATTTGCATTTCAAAAAATAAAGAATCTATTTCTTCCGATTGAAAATGAAGGAATAGATATTCAACCCATTACTCACTACATAAGAAAAGCAGTTAATGAAAAGACCAAAAGCATTATTCGCAATTTTATTTTGTGCCGCCACGAGTTTAGCAGCACAAGAGTTGCAAAAAGCGCCACAACAAAGCCCTGCCATTCCCGCCAAAGGCAATGTGATGCTTGAGTTCAACTTCAAACCATTTGGCAACGACAAACTCATCAGTTTCGACAACTTTCAGGGGAAATGGCGTACGTCCGACCATGTGGCTCTCCGTTTGGGACTGCAGGTCGGTAATATCCAAAACGATATGTCCAACAACGATTACGATCAAAAGGTACAATATCCGTCGACCTACAGCGAAAAAAGTTTCAACTATGGCATTATGCCCGGTATTGAGTATCATTTCCTGAAAAACTCGAAGATATCGCCTTATATGGGATTGGAACTGACCTACAAAAAACGAAATTCGAGCAGTGTGTATGAAGGTTATACAACAAACAATAGTTCCAACTACGCCTACCAAAAATATGATGTAGACGGAGGCTGGAGGGGCACCGAATATTATACATATTACTACAACGGACAAGAATACACAGACAGCTACACTACTTATGATAATAATCGATCCAATCACTCATTGGGCACCCATCTGTTGCTTGGCAGCGACTTTTATCTACTCAAAAACATGTATCTGGGCTTTGAAATTGGCCTCGGATATAATTATCAGAAGTTCGAAAAGATAACGCTCACTACAACAAACAGTGTGGAGCCAGCTGTTGCTCCGTCCTACCACATGACCTCGCTCAAGTTTATCTACAACAACAGCATCCGACTGGGTATATGGTTCTAAGCCCCGAAACCCAGACCAAACAATCATACCAAAATATAATAAATCACATTATACACCACAAAAATGAAACAAATCAAGAATTTAATTGTAGCAGCTGTGCTTTGTCAGTCAGTATTGCTAAGCGCTCAGGTAGTACAACCTGTTACTGCTACTCCTCCACCAGCCAATCCCACTGCATTATTTCCCAATCAGGGAGCATTTATGTTTGAAGTCAACCTGAAACCCTTTTCGGGCGGCGACGTAATCAGTATCAACAATTTTCAGGCAAAATACCGAATCAGTTCACAAACAGCTTTACGGTTGGGACTGTATATCGACAACAAAACAACCAAACAGCTGAAAGATGATTATGATTTTAAGGAAAAATATCCAACAACAGTGGATCAGAAGAGTTTCACTTACGGTATTTTGCCAGGAATAGAATATCATTTTCTGAAAAACAGTAAAATATCGCCCTACTGTGGAGTAGAATTAAGCTATATGAAACAAAATGCACAAAGTACTTACGAAATCTATAATTACAGTTATAACGGATACAACACTGATTACACCTACACCAAATACAAAGTAGATGGCGGATGGATAAGCGGATTGAGCGGCAACAGTATAACGGTTGGGCAGCGGGCATATCACACATTCGGCACCAATCTGCTGCTGGGAACCGACTTCTATTTTGTAAAGAACATGTATTTCGGCTTCGAAGTGGGATTGAGTTATAGCCACAGCTACTATGATAAAGCCACAGTAGATCAAACAAATGTAGTGGATAAAATCACTATCCCATCTTACAATTCTTCTGAATTAAAATTCTATTCAAACAGTGCTATCAGATTGGGTGTATGGTTTTAATGCCCCATCGTAAAACTCAAAATAAACATCAAAAACATGAAGAAAATAATTTTAATGGCAATTATGTCAGTCCTTTTATTCTCTTGTAAAGACGAAGTTGTGTATGTATTGGACCTTGAAAGTGTTACCAACACCGATGAATCAATATCAATACATTGGGGCGATCCAAAAATAGACAAGTTTAATTTTTATCAGGTAATGCGCTCAACCGATGGCAAAAGTTTCTCGATCATCAGCACTATTAATTCGGCACTTAACACCACTTTTACTGATAATAACTTTCCGCTGGTCGACTCACTGATTTATAAAGTAGTAGCAGTAGGGTCAAACACAATCAGCAGCAAAAATCTGACGATAAAACTTGGAAAGAAAACGATACTTAACATGTTGCCCAATTGCATCGCAGCCATACCCGGACAGAATAAGATAGTTATGACAACTAATAATAATGGCTATCAATTATCGGTGTTTGATCTGGATACAAAAACGGTGCAAAAGGCAATTAGCATCAATTATTATTCGGATTACAACTATTTCATTACCGGAAAATACAATGGAGAGTCTGAACTTTATTATTACGAAGGTTACAATAACAAAGTAACCATCTACAATGCATCCACATTGGAATCTAAAATGTACTACTATATCGGCTATATGTATTCCAACCCGGAGATGACGACAGACAAAAATGGAAATATCTATTTATGTAGTTCATCTGGTTCTTATATCCATAGTTTCAACCGACAGAATAGCACACAATCAACCTACGTATCGAACGGAGTTAAAGATATTAAGTATGATAGCATTAGTAACACTCTACTAGCAGTAAGCAGCAGCTATCTATATACTTATGATTTATCAGCGACAGGCACTCTGACACTGAAATCAACTAAATCAATACCTTATAATTCAAGCTATACTTTTGTTGAAAATGGGAATTATTTATTTGATAGCAACAATTATCCATCTATTTCGGTATATGATTACGTATCCGGTTCGTCGTATACATTGACAA
Source organism: Bacteroidota bacterium (assembly GCA_046051105.1). Lineage (GTDB taxonomy): Bacteria > Bacteroidota > Bacteroidia > Bacteroidales > Paludibacteraceae > Paludibacter. The sequence continues at coordinate 3,837 of JBJOOU010000292.1, read as the reverse complement.
ATAGTTATCCCCTAAAAAAAATATACTATAAAAATGGATATTTTTATGCAATCAACTCCAACTATAGTAGTAGTTATATGAGCAATGCGATTAGCTGTTATCAGGTGAGCAATATGCAACTAAAGAAAAGTATTACTACCAAAGCTAAAATCAATTCATCCTGCATGATCGACAATAAAATTGTAACTGCCGGAAATTATAACATCAACTACACAAATTACTATTTGCTTGAAGAACGAACTATAACGGAATAACGCATCCCCCACAAAAAAGACAGCCCCGCTTTTTGTACGAAAAGCGGGGCTATTTTTTTTGCAGAAGATCAAAATCGGTCAAACAGCTTTTTCATCAAATCCGGACGTTGCATCTTTTGCAGATCGCGGATGATGGCGTTTTTGTATTCGCCTTTGTACCAGAAGAAGAATTTGCGTTGTTCCAACTTTTCGTCTTTGCTTTTGGCAGTAAATGTGGGTTCAAGCGTGTAAGGGTTGTAGCCCGAATAGTAAATTTCGGTGGCCAGTGTCATCGGTGTTGGCGTAAAATCCTGCACCTGTTCCAGTTTAAAGTCGAAACTCTTGGTCAGCGCTGCCAGTTCGGCCATATCTTCGTTTTTACAACCAGGATGGCTGGAAATAAAGTACGGAATCAGCTGCTGATTGAGGCCGGCTTCTTTGTTGATGCGTTCGAATTTCTGTTTAAACTCACCAAAATACTTGAAGCTGGGCTTGCGCATCAGGCTCAGCACCTCGTCCGAAGTATGCTCCGGCGCTACTTTCAGTCGTCCCGACACGTGTTTGGTGATTAGTTCCTTGATGTATTCGTCGTGCGTTTTGTTTACTTCGGGATTATCGGTTCTGTCCAGCAAAATATCGTACCGAACTCCACTGCCAATAAATGATTTTTTGATGCCTGGCAAAGCATCTACCGACCGGTAAATATCCAGCAAAGCCGAGTGATCCGTGTCCAGATTTTTGCACACCTTCGGAAAAATACAGGACGGTTTCTGGCACTGACGGCACACGTACTGATTTTTGCCTTTCATCTTGTACATATTGGCCGATGGACCACCCAGATCGCTCAGATAACCTTTAAAGTCGGGCATTCGCGTAATTTGCTTCACCTCGTTCAGGATCGACTCCTTCGACCGCGAAGCAATAAATTTACCCTGATGAGCCGAAATGGTACAAAACGAACAGCCACCAAAACAGCCGCGGTGCATGTTCACCGAGAACTTAATCATTTCGTAGGCCGGAATAGCTTTCCCTTTGTATTTGGGGTGCGGCACACGGGTGTATGGCAAATCGAACGAAGCATCCAGTTCCGCTTCTTTCAGCGGCTCATAAGGCGGATTGACCACAATGATCCGATTGCCGGTTTTCTGCAATAAGCGGTTGGCCTCATATTTATTCGATTCCTTTTCTATATGTTTGAAATTAGAAGCATACAGCTTTTTATCTTTCAGGCAGGTTTCGTGCGGCACCAATTCCAGATCTTTCCATTTCGGGTGCGCTGGTACTTCTTTGGTCAGATAGGCCGTTTGCGGAATAGCTGTCAGCTCTTTAAACGACTTTCCTTCGCGCAATTGCCGGATGATTTCAAACAGCGGCTTCTCTCCCATCCCATACACCAGCAAATCGGCTTTGGAATCGGCCAGAATACCAGGCATCAGCTTATTGGACCAGTAATCGTAATGCGTAAACCGGCGCAACGAAGCTTCGATGCCACCAATCAGCAACGGAACATCGGGATAGAGTTTTTTGATGATATTGCAATACGTAATGGTGGCATAATCCGGGCGCATACCAGCTTTTCCGTCAGGCGTATACGCATCGTCCGAGCGCAGGCGTTTGTTGGCTGTATAGTGGTTCACCATCGAATCCATGTTTCCGCCAGACACTGCGAAGAACATGCGCGGACGCCCCATTTTTTTGAAATCGCGCAAATCGTCGCGCCAGTTGGGCTGTGGTACAATGGCCACCCGTAAACCCTGCGCTTCCAGAATACGGCCTATCACAGCTGCTCCAAAAGCAGGATGATCCACATAGGCATCGCCAGTGAAGAACACCACATCTACTTCGTCCCAGCCACGGAGTTCGAGCTCTTTTTTAGTGGTTGGTAAAAAATCAGTTAGTTGATATTGTTGGGGTTGCATTTTCTAGTGTTTTGGATATAAACGCTTTCAGTCACACTTGGTTCAATAGCAGCGTTTTTTGAGCCCGCAAAGGTACGGAAAATTACGAGGAAGGGAAAATGAATCAATTAGTTCACATGGGCTTTTGTCCCGTTCAAATAATCTGTCTACATTTACAGCCTCAAATTCTACTCACATTCAACTATTTCGATATGAAAAGTAAAGTTGCCGTAGTTCGGTGCAATTCGTACGCTGCCGACGAGGTTCGTAAGGCCGTTTCCCGTGGATTTTCGTTGCTCGGCGGAGCTGAACAGTTTGTTCAGAAAGACGAGAAAATTCTACTTAAAGTCAATTTATTAGTGGGCGAAGTTCCCGAAAAATGTGTCACCACTCATCCATCTGTTTTCAGGGCAGTAGCCGAAGAACTTGCTACCGCAGGTGCAAAGCTCAGTTATGGCGACTCTCCGGGCTTTGGAGCAACTCCTGCCGCTGCCAAAAAAGCCGGCATTACAGCCGTTGCCGATGAGCTGAGTATCGATCTGGCCGACTTTAAAGAGGGGAAAGAAATCTTTTACGAAGCCGGACATCAGAATAAAAAATTCTACGTGGCCAATGCCGTACTGCAAAACGACGGCTTGGTAAGTCTCCCCAAGATGAAAACGCACGCATTGGAACGTTTTACCGGTGCTGTCAAAAATCAGTTTGGATGCGTGGTAGGTATGCGCAAAGGCGAATTCCACGTAAAATTGCCCGATGCCACTGAGTTCGCCAGAATGCTGGTAGATTTGAATTCTTACCTGAAACCCCGTTTGTACGTGATGGACGGCATCATGGCCATGGAGGGCAACGGCCCTCGTGGCGGTAAACCCCGTGCGATGAATGTGCTTCTCTTTTCTACCGACCCAGTTGCACTGGATGCGACAGCCAGTCGCATGATCAACCTCGATCCTCTGTATGTGCCCACCACTCTGGTAGGTGCTGAAGTGGGTGCAGGCCTTTACCGTGAAGAAGATATTGAAATTGTAGGCGACAAATGGGAAGATTTTTTGTGCGCTGATTTTGATGTGGTGCGCAGTCCGGTAAAAACGGTAAAAAAATCGAAGGTCAATTCGGTTCTCAATAATCAATTAGTAGCCAAGCCCGTTATTCTTCCTGAGAAATGTACGAAATGCGGCACCTGTGTGCATAGTTGCCCGGTTGATGGGAAAGCCATTAACTGGTTTGATGGCGACAAAACCCAGGCGCCGACTTACGACTACAATAAATGTATTCGCTGCTATTGCTGTCAGGAAATGTGCCCCGAAAGTGCCATCATTCGCAAAGAGCCAATGATTATCCGCATTGGCAAGATGTTTTAAACAACCAATTTTCAAACTATTAGAAAGGACACAAAGTAAAGATAAACTTACTGTAGTGTCCTTTTTGTTTTGTGTTTTCGGCATGAAATAGGAAATTGATCTCAACATTCAGTTCAATTTGTTGTTTAAAGGGATATTCTCTAATTATAATCTCATGAAAATAGAAATTTGGAGCGATGTGATGTGCCCGTTTTGCTATCTGGGCAAACACAAGTTCGAAGCCGCTTTGCAGCAATTTGCAGATAAGCAACATATTGAAATTGAATGGAAAGCATTTCAATTAAATCCCGAATTACAAACCAACCCCGATATTAGCATTCATCAATACCTGGCAGATGCCAAAGGTAT
>JBJOOU010000291.1:0-6549 GCA_046051105.1 Bacteroidota bacterium | reverse complement strand
TACAAACTTTTACCCTCAGAATTGATGCAAAAGTAATAATTTTGAAGTACTTTTGCAGTCCGAATTTGATATTATTAACCCATAGACCCCTAAATCCCCTAAAGGGGACTTTTTGAATTCCCCTTTAGGGGATAGGGGTCAATACGTAGAATATAAAATGACTTCACAGGAAATTCGTCAATCATTTCTCGATTTCTTTGCATCGAAAGATCACAAAATTGTTCCATCAGCTCCGATGGTAATCAAAGATGACCCCACCCTGATGTTCACCAATGCAGGGATGAATCAGTTCAAAAACATCATTCTGGGCAACGACCCCATCAAATATCCCCGTGTAGCCGACTCGCAAAAATGTTTGCGCGTAAGCGGTAAACACAACGACCTGGAAGAGGTAGGACACGACACCTACCACCACACCATGTTCGAGATGTTGGGCAACTGGTCCTTTGGCGACTACTTCAAAAAAGAAGCCATCGAATGGGCCTGGGAATACCTGACTGAAGTGTTGAAGCTGGACAAAAACCGTTTATATGCTACCGTTTTCGAAGGCTCACCGGCCGAAGGATTGGGTCGCGACGACGAAGCGGCTGAAATCTGGGCGCAATTTCTGCCTGCCGACCGCATCATCAACGGAAATAAAAAAGATAATTTCTGGGAAATGGGCGATACAGGTCCTTGTGGTCCTTGCTCCGAAATTCACATCGACATTCGTCCCGACAGCGAACGTGCATTGGTCGACGGATTGACCCTGGTGAACGAAAGTCACCCACAGGTAATCGAAATCTGGAACAACGTATTCATGCAGTTCAACCGCAAAGCCGACGGTTCGCTCGAAGGTCTTCCCGCAAAGGTAATCGACACCGGCATGGGCTTCGAACGTTTGTGCATGGCCGTTCAGGGAAAACTATCGAACTACGATACCGACGTATTTACCCCCATCATTGCCGCCATCGGCACAGTGTGTGGTGCTGAATACGGCCAAAACGAAAAAACCGATATCGCTATGCGCGTTATCGCCGACCATATCCGTACCATTGCCTTCTCAATCACCGACGGACAGTTGCCATCCAATGCGAAAGCCGGTTATGTGATTCGTCGCATTCTGCGTCGTGCAGTGCGTTACGGTTATACCTTCTTAGGCCAACGCCATGCCTTCATGTTCAAACTCATCGATACCCTTTGCGACGTTATGGGCAAAGCTTATCCAGAGTTGTTGGCACAAAAGACCTTGATCGAAAAAGTAATCAAAGAAGAAGAAGAATCGTTTCTGCGTACGCTCGAAACAGGTATCCGTTTGCTGGATAAAGTGATGGACGAAGCGAAAAAAGCCAACAAAACCATCATTGCCGGTAAAGACGTATTTACCTTGTACGACACCTTCGGATTCCCATTGGATTTGACCGAATTGATTTTGCGCGAGAATAATTTCACTGCCAACATCGACGAGTTCAATGCCGAAATGCAGATCCAAAAAGACCGTGCGCGCAATGCGGCTGCTGTAGAAACCGGCGACTGGGTAACCGTGCGCGAAGGCGACAGCCAGTTTGTGGGTTACGACTTCACGACTGCCGATACCGAAATTCTGCGTTACCGCAAGGTGAAACAAAAAAATCAGGAATTTTTCCAAATCGTGCTTTCCAACACTCCTTTCTATGCCGAAATGGGTGGTCAGGTAGGCGATACCGGAATCCTGAAATCGGACAACGAAACAATCGAGATCATCGACACTAAAAAAGAAAATAACCTGGCGGTACACATCGCCAAAAAACTTCCGGCTGACGTTACCGAAGCGTTTACTGCCATCATTGATGTAGAAAAACGCAAGGCATCGGAATGCAATCACTCGGCAACGCACTTATTGCACGAAGCTTTGCGCGAAGTGCTGGGCACACACGTAGAACAAAAAGGTTCGTATGTGAGTCCTGAAGCCTTGCGTTTCGACTTCTCGCATTTCCAGAAAATGAGCAAAGAAGAGATTCGCGCCGTAGAAGCATTGGCCAACAAAAAGATTCGCGAAAACTATCCGTTGCAGGAACGTCGCGAAACGCCGATAGCCGAAGCGCAAGCGATGGGTGCGATGGCTTTGTTTGGCGAAAAATACGGCGAAACTGTGCGTGTGATTCAGTTTGGTAGCTCGGTGGAGCTTTGCGGGGGAACCCACGTGGCTTCTACCGGCAACATCGGACTGGTGCGCATCGTAGCCGAAAGCTCGATTGCTGCGGGTATCCGTCGTATCGAGGCTATCACCGGTAAAGCGGTGGAAGATTTGCTCGACAAACAGCAGGACACGCTGGCCGAAGCCAAAGAAGTGCTCAACAACGCACCGGATGTACTGTCGGCCGTTCGCAAACTGAGCGACGAAAATGCCGAACTGCGCAAACAGGTGGAAGCTTTTGTTCATGAAAAGATCATGAGCCTGCGTGATTCGTTATTGGCCGGAGCTACTGACCAAAATGGTGTGAAAGTGATTCGTTACGAAGGTGCGCTCACTGCCGATCAGGTAAAAACGCTGGCGTTCCAGATCCGCAACATCCAACCCGAGAAGCTGTTCTTCGTGGCAGGATGCGTGGTGGATGGCAAACCATCGCTCACCGTACTGATTAGCGACGACCTGGTGGCAACCGGACTCAATGCCACCAACATTGCCCGCGAAGCAGCCAAAGAAATTCAGGGCGGCGGCGGCGGACAACCATTTTTTGCATCCGCAGGTGGTAAAAACCCCGCCGGCATACAAAAGGCGATTAGCAAGGCATTGGAAGTGCTGAAATAAAAATCAACTATTATTCCATTATACACATGAAGAGACGCATAAGTATGCGTCTCTTTTTTTTACTTAACCCATCTGATATCCAAAGTTCGAGAGTAAATAATATATCGTCTATAACCAACATCGAAATTTGATAGCACCCACAGCTGTTAAATTATCCACACCATAATTTATCATCCATTTTTAATCATAGAATTATTAGAACCAACTATCATTGTATTTCGGAAAGAATTATTAGATTTGTAAAATAAAAACAAAACAACATGACAACAATTATCGCACATATTATTACCGCTCTGGTGGCCATTGAGCATATTTATATCTTATGGATGGAAATGTTTGCCTGGGAGACGGCAGGGAAGAAAACATTTAAAACCATTCCCGAAGATTTGTTTGGTTCCACCAAAGGCTTAGCGGCCAATCAGGGTCTGTACAATGGATTTTTGGCAGCCGGACTTATTTGGTCGTTCTTCATTTCGGACCCGGCATGGATGGCCAACGTACGGATATTCTTCCTCGCCTGCGTGGCTGTGGCAGGTATATTTGGCGCCATTACCGCTTCGCGAAAAATCTTCTTCGTGCAGGCACTTCCGGCCATTATCGGCCTGATAGTTGTTCTGGCAAGTAGATAAAACGCCGGGCTAACCAATCACCCGAATTCAAAAACACATTTACACATCCGCTTATGAAAAAATTAATCATTGCGCTGATAGCTATCATGGCCATCAGTGCCGTGCACAGCCAAACGCACGTTCAATGCAACTATTTGGTAAGTGCCACGGGCGACACCATCATCTCTGACCTGAATGGGAATTACATTCACACCATCAGCAAGGATATTTTGGGAAATAAAATCATCAAAAATCAACAAGGCGAGGTGATACAGCGTATTGAAAAGGATATTTTTGGTAATACGGTGATCAAAGATGGGCACGGACGAAAAATAGTATCGTACGAAAAGGATATTTTCGGGAACGATGTGGTGAAGGATGGTGATGGGAGAATTATCCAGTCGATAGAAAAAGACATTTTTGGAAATACGATCATACGGGGACGTGATGGCAAGAAAATCAGATCGTACGAAAAAGACATTTTCGGAAATGATGTGGTGAAGGATGGAGATGGGCACAAAATACAATCGGTAGAAAAAGATATTTTCGGAAACCATCAGGTAAAGGACGGAAATGGTAAAACATTGATCAGCATCGAGAAAGACATTTTCGGAAATACGATTATAAAAGATAATTATGGTCGCACTGTGCGTTCGTACGAGAAAAATATTTTTGGATATTTCGACATAAAAGACGACAAGCTACGCACCATATACAGCATCGAAAAAGATATTTTCGACAAAATCGTGGTAAAAGACGCTCAGAGAAAAGAAATCCTTTCGTTCGAAAAAGGATATTTTGGTGAACAGCCCTTCGAAAAGGCAGCCGAACTAATTATCAGAACGATTGAAGGCAATCTTTTCGATCAGAAATAAGCGCAACGCCCCTTAATGAAACAACAAAAGCTATTTGCAAAGGTACATCGCCCGGGCAAATAGCTTTTGCAGTAAAATACACCGAATGGTTATCTCGGCAATCCGCCCAGCATCAGCAATAGCGCAATCACATACCAGATAACAATGGTTTTGAATTTGGCCGACGAGTCGGGTTTACGTTTGGCTTTAGCTCCGGCAATCGTAATGAGCACCACCGAGAGCAACATCATCAGTCCATGCTCCATGCCAAAGAAGCGAAACTGCTTCTGCCCCACCGCAGCACCAAAGTTGTGGAGAAAATAATCGACAATAGGGCTTACAAAATACAAAGCTATGCCGATGATCAATTGCAAATGGGCTACCGAAGTGGTGGAGCGCAACAGAACATTGTCCGCTTTTCCGAAATTTTTCTGCCAGTGAAACCCATAGGCTGCACGAAACAACATAGCCACGTAAAGAATCAACAAAGCCCAGCGAACGACCGAATGTATGGTAAGTAAAGAGGTATAAAGCATGTTTATCGGGTTTTAAAATTACGTTCATCTAACAATGCCGGAAGATAAATAGTTTTTAAAACATGAACGAAGAAGAGACGACCCAATGCATAAAAAAAACAGAGGACATCCGCCGGAATGCCCTCTGTTGGTAATCATTTTTGTTCCAAAAATCAGATTTCCATCAAATACGCTTTGAACGATTCGAAGTCTTTCGTCATTGGAATGCTTTGCTTTTCGCCTTTCATAAATTCCTGTAGCTTTTGCGGGATGTCCACTTTCTCGCCGATGATGCTTTCTACCGTTTCCAGAAATTTTGCCGGGTGAGCTGTCTCCAAAAACACACCAACTTCATCCGCTTGCAGACCCTCCTGCAAAGCACGGTAGCCTACTGCGCCGTGTGGATCGAGCAGATAACCGGTTTGTTGCTTACAGTCTTTTAGTGTTTCAGCAATTTGCTCATCGCTGTAGCTGGTACCACTGATTTCGGCCGAAATAGCCGCGTGCGAATGTCCGTACAGGTCGAGTACACGGGCAAAGTTGCTCGGATCGCCTACGTCCATCGCATTAGCAATAGTTGCCACCGAGGGGCGTGGCGTATATTCGCCGGTTTGCAGATATTTCAAAAAGATGTCGTTGCGATTGTTGGCAGCGATAAAGCGTTTGATAGGTAAGCCCATGAATTTTCCGAAAATACCGGCTGTGATATTTCCAAAGTTGCCGCTTGGAACGCAAATCACGGCGTTGTCTGCCTTGCCCAGCTTTTTCAATTGAGCATACGCATAGAAATAATAAAACGATTGTGGCAGGAAGCGCGCTACATTAATAGAATTGGCCGAAGTCAGCTTTAGTTTAGCGTTCAGTTCCTCGTCTATAAAGGCCGATTTCACCAGTCGCTGACAATCGTCGAACGTACCATCCACCTCGATAGCCGTGATATTTTGTCCCAAAGTGGTGAACTGGCATTCCTGAATAGGGCTTACCAAGCCTTGTGGGTAAAGCACGTAAACGTGTATGCCTTCTACGCCCAGAAAACCATTAGCAACGGCACTACCGGTATCGCCCGAAGTGGCTACCAACACATTTACCTTTTTGTCGCCCTGCTTGCCAATAAAGTAACCCAGCAAACGCGACATAAAGCGGCCACCTACATCTTTAAATGCCAATGTGGGACCATGATACAGTTCCAGACTGTAAATATTGTCGTTTACATGCACCAACGGCACGTCAAAATTCAAGGTTTCGTACACAATTTTCTTCAGTGCTTCGGCCTCCACATCTTCGCCAAAGAAAGCATCGGCTACTGTGTACGCAATTTCCTGAAAACTGAGCGTTTCGATGTTATCGAAAAATGCTTGTGGCAATTGTTTGATTTTGTCGGGCATAAACAAGCCTTTGTCTTCGGCCAGTCCCTTCACTACGGCGTCTTCCAGACTCACGCCACTGATTTGTTTGTTGGTGCTGTAATATTTCATTACCCCTGACCCCTAAAGGGGGATTAAGTTTGTATTAATTATTCTATTTTGTTATCTAATCTATAGTTCGTTTTCGTCCATCAACCGGCTCTGCGTAAATTGCTCCATTTCGCGCCGTAGTTCTGCCAGAATTTCACTTTCGCTGGGCAAATAAAGCTGATATTGCCCGGCAAGAATGGTTTTATTATTTTCGGGCAATGTGAATTTCACCACACTGTCATTCTTGTCGGCACAAAGCAAAATCCCGATTGTGTTGTTTTCCGTTGGCAATTTCTCCACTCTGTCGAAATAGTTGACATACATTTGCAACTGCCCGATATCCTGATG
>JBJOOU010000290.1:0-9518 GCA_046051105.1 Bacteroidota bacterium | reverse complement strand
AACGACATCCCTGTACATGGCTATAAACTGGTAACAAAACCCGCGACAGGCATACTAAACATCGCAATTAGCGATACCACAAAGACTGAATCCGGCACCACCGTTATCAGAAACTCAGAACGACTAAGAACATGTGTGGACAACAATAATACAGCAAACATATACACAGACGATACTTACTCCTATCAGGGTGCATCATCGGGCGTAAACAAATATAATGTTACCTATAAAATGCAAATTACTAAACCTTTAATAGCAGTTAGTGGTTATAAGTATTACACCAGTGGAACTGCTGTTACAACTACCAGCAATGGAGTACGTACCATCGATTACGGAAACGGCGATTTGGACAGCTTGGCCACGGTAACTACAAATGGAGTAAGTAAACAGGTCGTTCTGCACTGGTAGGACGAACCTGAATTGTTGATAATAAAAATGGAAGGTCGGCGCCAGTGATGGTCCCGGCCTTTTCCATTTTCCGGGCTTTGCGTAAACTTTCAGTTTCAACGGGCTGTTTACTTTTGCACAACCCAATACAGCATTTCAATGAAAACCCATACCACCAATTATTACAACACCCTGATAGAAGTAGCCGAAGATTGCCCGGCGGACAAAGGCACCATTCCGCCTATGAAGTCGGACGAGCCTACCATCGCCAATCTGCAATTCGAAATCCTCATCAACCATCCCTACAAATTTACGTCGGACGATGTCATCTTTCAGGTGTATGCCTTCAAAAACGATATCGCCGAAGCGGATATGGAACTTCGCCGACAGGAATTCTATTCCAAAGGGCAGGCTTGCTTTCGCACATCGCCACTTACCAAGCGCTACGGCTGGGGAATACATGCCGATGAATTTGGAAGGATTGCCCTCGTAGGCTGCGAAACTGAAGAATACCAAAGAATGGCTTCCGACCCGGCCATGGAGCACACACGGGCTATGAAAAGCAAGAGGGAATCCAAATAAATTCGAATATTGTATTCAAAAAAATCATGTACTCCATTGTAGAAATAAAAGGCAACATGTATATTTACACTATCAAAATTTCACACTCAATTTACAATGAAATACTTTATACTCACCGTTCTTTCAATTTGTTGTTTTTCAAACACAAATGCACAACTCTACTCATATAACGCAAATGATTTCAAAACAATCATACATTCAATTGATACTATTGGGTTGCTAAACCCAACTGTCTATATCGTATCTAAAGATCAAAACAATTATTGCCTGGTTGACACAACTATCTCCTGCAAGACAAGTGATACTCTTCGATATTCAGTCACGAATCTGCTGCGTAAAAAGTACACCATACAAAAAGTGGTCAATTCCACCATACCCACTGACAGCAGCATCAAAACGATCAATACTTTCATTAATAATATTGAGAAAAACACAACATTGGACAAAGAAATCATTATTCCAACTGAAATATACAATTTTGACCAATCTACTTACCGATACAATCTGATCAATATCATTGCCGGAATGTATAGCACCAAAGAGTTTAGGAAAAAACAGGAAAAAGAAATGATGCCAACGACCATTGCAGTTGGACTATTATCTCTGGGAATGATTATGGTCACTCCTAAAGATCCATCGTACGCTGTTCTAAAAATAATTCTATACGATAAGGTTGAACATCGCATCCTGTATTATCGCAGTGTACCCACCAGCCCTGTAATTGCTTCAGAGTATCGGCTATTAAACGACGTTGTAATGAGAAACTTCAAATCACTTTATTACAAATAGAAAAACAATAACATACCCCATTTAAAGTTTAATATTCCTATTCGCGTCCAATATCAAAACCTAAAGTTTTCCACAAACTCAGATTACCCTGAAATGAAATCTCGCAACTAATCAAAACAGTACCAAAGCACCGGATTGCGCATTTCCATCCCTATTAATTGGTAACAACCGGAATAAAGCCCGGAAGCACGATCTTTTACACCGTGCTTCCGGTATGAAAAGCAAATACTTTCTTTTTCATAGAACAATCCATCATCAAAAACAACAAATAATCGTCCAAAAATCAAATTACATTCCACATTTGATATTTTTATTTCATAGATTGATATCTTTATTACTATGTTTTAAATATAGCATTCTTTGAAATCAATCTTACATTCTATAATTAAAAGATATCTTTCTTAGAAATGAATACTCCGTACTATAAAATACATGTTTACTACTACAAATTACATCTTCCATTCCATAATTTGTAATTTCAGTGCCACTATTTTTATTGGAAACAACAGAGAATCAGTAAAATTGCATATATTTGTGCATTAGTCTTATTCTAAAACAAAATACGATGCTTCAATACAATCTGCAATCCATCTTTAAGGCCCGTGGCATTGATAAACCCTACTCCTACCTGGTTCATATTGGATTTACACCCCACACTGCTACTCGCTTAACGACCAATAGCTCGCTTGTGCTCAACCTGAAACACATCGAAAAGCTGTGCCTGCATCTCAATTGCGAACCGAACGACCTCCTGGTGTGGACGCCCGACAAAAACACCATTCTGCCAGACAATCACGCCCTGCAAAACCTGAAAACCGGCACCGACGAAATCAATCTCGAACTTATCAGAAGCCTGCCATTTAAGCAGCTCAAAGAATTGGCCGATAAGGTATCGGATCAAAATCAGGGATAAAGTTCAGGATCCCGGTTTGTTCACAATTTCTATCGATCTTGTATCTTTTTCTTTCCGAATAATTTTCGTATTTTTGCAGCCCTAATAAAGCAGGCAGTCTGTCTGAGTGTAAGACGATTGCTTTCAGTAGAAAACGTGCTAAATACGATATGACTAAATTCAAAGAATATTCAGGCCTCAACCTGTCCGACGTAAACAAAGAACAACTCAAACGCTGGCAGGAACTCGATGTATTTCATAAGAGTATCAAAACCCGCGAGGGAAAACCAACCTTTGTATTTTATGAGGGACCTCCTTCGGCCAACGGTATGCCGGGTATTCACCACGTGATGGCGCGCGCTATCAAAGATATTTTTTGTCGTTACAAAACCATGCAGGGCTTTCAGGTAAAACGCAAAGCCGGATGGGATACCCACGGACTTCCTGTGGAATTGGGAGTTGAAAAATCACTCGGCATTACCAAAGAAGACATCGGAAAAAAGATCAGCGTAGACGAATACAACGCTGCCTGCCGAAACGATGTGATGAAATACACCAAAGAATGGGAAGATCTGACCACTAAAATGGGCTACTGGGTGGACATGAACGATCCGTACATCACCTACGACAATCGCTACATCGAAACTTTGTGGTGGTTGCTCAAACAGCTTTACAACAAAAACTTACTATACAAAGGCTACACCATTCAGCCTTACTCGCCGGCTGCCGGCACCGGACTTTCCACCCACGAGCTCAACCAACCGGGTTGCTATCGCGATGTGAAAGATACTACGGCAGTAGTTCAGTTTAAAATTAAAACCGAAGAGAACGCCTACTTCCTGGCTTGGACCACTACTCCGTGGACTTTGCCATCCAATACAGCTCTTTGCGTGGGTCCGAACATCGATTACGTTCGCGTAAAATCGACTAACCCATACAACAAGGTGGAAGCTGAATTCATTTTGGCTGAAAACTTATTGGAAGCTGTGATGGGCAAAAACGAATACGAAGTTGTTGCCAAATACAAAGGCTCTGAGCTGGCCGGAACAGAATACGAGCAACTGATTCCTTGGGTAAATCCGGGCGAAGGTGCGTTCAAAGTGATTACCGGCGATTTCGTAACTACCGAAGACGGTACCGGTATCGTACACATCGCTCCTACTTTTGGTGCGGATGACGACCGTGTAGCCAAACAAAACGGCGTGCCTCCGATGTTGCTGATCGACAAAGACGGCAACCGTCAGCCGATGGTGGATCGTAGTGGTAAATTCTTCAAAGTGGAAGATTTGGATGCTGCATTCGTAGCCGAGAAAGTAGATGTTGAAAAATACAACGACTTTGCGGGTCGCTATGTAAAAAATGCATACGATGCCAACCTGACCGAGCAGGACGAAACACTGGATGTTTCTATCTGCATCATGCTGAAACAACAAGGGCTGGCTTACAAAATAGAAAAACATACGCACAATTATCCACACTGCTGGCGTACCGACAAACCAGTGCTTTATTATCCTTTGGATAGCTGGTTTATCAAAACCACCGCTTGTCGCGAGGAGATGATTGCGCTGAATAATACCATCAACTGGAAACCGGTTTCTACCGGAACAGGCCGTTTCGGCAAATGGTTGGAAAACCTGCAGGACTGGAACCTGAGCCGCAGTCGCTACTGGGGAACTCCGCTTCCTATCTGGCGTTCGGAAGATGGTACTGAAGAAATTTGTATCGGTTCGGTAGAAGAATTGATGGGAGAAATTGAGAAATCAATCGCTGCTGGATTTATGACCGAAAATCCCTACAAAAACTTCAAAGTTGGCGAATATACAGCCGAAAATTATGCAGTAAAAAACATCGACCTTCACCGTCCGTATGTGGATGGCATCGTGTTGGTTTCACCTTCGGGCAAACCGATGAAACGTGAACTCGATCTGATCGACGTTTGGTTCGATTCAGGAGCCATGCCTTATGCACAGTTGCACTATCCGTTCGAAAATGCGGATATGGTGGAAAGCGGCTCGTTCTTCCCTGCCGATTTTATTTCGGAAGGGGTCGATCAAACTCGTGGTTGGTTCTTTACTTTGCACGCTATCAGCACCATGGTTCGTGGTTCGGTGGCTTTCAAAAGCGTTATTTCCAACGGACTTGTATTGGATAAAAACGGCAACAAAATGTCCAAACGCTTGGGCAATGCGGTTGATCCATTCTCAACCATCGAGAAATACGGTTCCGATCCGTTGCGTTGGTACATGATGACCAATGCATCACCTTGGGACAATTTGAAATTTGACGTAGAAGGTATCGAAGAAGTGCGTCGCAAATTCTTCGGAACACTTTACAATACCTATTCATTCTTTGCATTGTATGCCAATGTAGATAAATTCACCTACGCAGAAGCCGAAATCCCGATGGAAAAACGTCCGGAAATCGACCGCTGGATTTTGTCGTTGTTGAATACCTTGGTGAAAGAAGTTCAGGAACACTACGAAAACTACGAGCCAACTCGTGCCGGTCGTGCTATTTCTGATTTCGTAGGCGAAAACCTGAGTAACTGGTACGTTCGCCTGAACCGCAAACGCTACTGGGGTGGCGAGTACGACGATGATAAAATTGCTGCGTATCAAACTCTATACACCTGTTTGGAAACCGTGGCACGCTTAATGGCGCCTATCGCTCCGTTCTTTGCTGATCAGCTATTTCTCGATTTGAACGCAGTTACCGGAAAAGACAGCAACGAATCTGTTCACCTGGCTGATTTCCCATCTTACGATGCATCATTGATCGACACCAATTTGGAAGAATGTATGCAATTGGCACAACAAACCACTTCGATGATTTTGGCCCTGCGCAAAAAAGCTGAGAAGAAAGTGCGTCAGCCGCTGAGCAAAGCTGTAGTTCCTGCACCGGACGATAAAACCTTCGAACAATTGAGCTACGTAGCCGACCTGGTAAAAACCGAAGTAAACATCAAAGAGCTGGAAGTAATTGCTGCCGACAAAGACGTTGACAATCTGGTAAAGAAAATCAAGCCTAACTTCAAAACCTTAGGTAAGAAATACGGCAAGCAAATGAAAGAAATTGCTGCTGCATTTGGTTCGCTGGACAAACACGCCATCAGCGAGATAGAGCGCAACGGACAATACACACTCCAATTGCCTACAGGCGACGTGTTGATCCAAGCTGAAGATGCCGAAATCATCACCGAAGACATGCCGGGCTGGATGGTAGCCAACGAAGGCAAACTAACCGTAGCACTCGATATTACAGTAACCGAAGCATTGCTCCGCGAAGGAATTGCCCGCGAACTGGTCAACCGTATTCAAAACATCCGCAAATCAAGCGGTTTCGAAATCACCGACAAAATTGTGGTGGAAATCGAAAGCTGTGAAGAGATCAACGGAGCCGTAGAAGAGTATGGAAATTACATCGCCACTCAGACATTGGCTAACTCGGTGGTAATTAAGGCTGAAGTTAGCAATGCCACCGAACTTGACTTTGAAGATTACTTCGTAAAAGTTTCGGTACAGAAAGCCTAGCATCAAAAGCACAAATTAAAGGGCAAAATAATTGTTTACATGAAAGTATTTCGTTATTTTCGCAACCTATAAAAAACAGAGTTAAACAGAATCGTTTCCCACAATCAATCTTTAAAAAATTACGACTATGGCTGAAAAAACAAGATACTCGGATGCTGAATTGGATGAGTTTCGCGCGTTGATTACCGAGAAACTCGATAAAGCGCAACGTGAATACGAAGAATTGCGTAACGCCATTGCCAATTTAGATGGAAATGATGTAATGGACACTTCACCCACTTTCAAAGTTTTGGAAGAAGGTGCTTCTACGCTCTCGAAAGAAGAAGCGGGTCGTTTGGCACAACGCCAGATGAAATTTATTCAACATTTGCAGTCTGCTTTGATCCGCATCGAAAACAAAACTTACGGAATTTGCCGCGAAACCGGCAATTTGATCCCTAAAGAACGTCTTCGTGCAGTACCTCATGCCACTTTGAGCATCGAAGCAAAGAACGACAAACGCTAATTTTATAATGAATCTATAAAACAATTCGGCAACGGTGTTATTAGCTGTTGCCGAATTTGTGTTTAATTGAATACGGTCGTTTTACAAGTTCAAGATTTGTTCACGGATCAAAACATCCGTTAAACGACGCCTACAGCTACATTTTTTTATTTCAAATCATGTCAATAGCAAAAAAATCCATTCTGCTGATTACCCTGATATTACTGGTAGATCAGATATCGAAAATATACGTTAAACTAAATTTCAGCTTAGGAGAATCTGTAGAGGTTTTCAGTTGGTTTAAAATTTATTTTATCGAAAACAACGGTATGGCTTTCGGCATGGAATTGATTGGAAAGCTTTTCCTTACTCTGTTCCGTATTGTGGCTGTAGTGGCTTTGGCCTACTATATTCGTAACCTCATCCGCAACCAGGTGAGAACCGGCTATATTCTTACGGTGGCCATGGTTTTGGCTGGTGCAGCCGGAAACATTATCGATTCATTGGTATACGGCTTAATCTTCAGCGCCAGCCATTATATGGGTCCCGTGGCAACCTTATTTCCCGATGGAGGAGGTTACGCCGGGTTATTTTACGGCAAAGTAGTGGATATGCTTTATTTCCCATTGATCAAAAACGATGTTGGCGAAACCTTGTTCTTTAGCCCGATTTTTAATGTAGCCGACTCTGCCATCAGCGTAGCGGTAGGTATTATCCTTATTTTTTTCCGTAAAGAACTAAACGAAAGTCTTGAAAAAAAGCCCAAAGATGAAGCTATTTCAGAATAAAATATCATCTATCTTTCTGTTTACGGTTCTCCTGCTACTTACAGGCTGCAATCGCCCGAAAGGCGTTATCAGCCAGAGCGAAATGGAGAGCGTGCTCACCGATCTGCACAAACTGGACGGTGCCATGGCGGCCAAAGGCATTGCCTATGCTCAATGGGATCAGAAAAATGAATATTATGTTTCCGTGCTGAAAAAACACGGCATAAATCAGGCTATTTTTGACTCGTCGGTGGTTTATTACAACCGCGATCCCAAAAAATTTGAACGCATCTACGACAATGTTATCAAGAACCTGACCGACCTGCAAACGGACGTCAACAAAGGCAAATACCACGATATCGACAGTAGCGAAATACATAAAATCAAATACAACATCTGGAATGGTCGCACGAAATATGTGCTGACAAAAGACTCGGCTCGCAGCCGTGTAAAATTCGAGATCAACGACCAGGGCTTTATGCTGGATGACATGTACACCCTGCGCTTCCTGCAACGGATATCGCCTAAAGACTCGAGCACTGACAAGCTAATTCGCTTCCAGATTAATTACGTAGACGGATACACACACGGTATTATCAAAAAGGTGAAAGCAGACCGGGTTACCCGCCGCTACACCCTTCGTATATGGTCCACCCACCCATACAAAGTAAAATCCATTTCGGGCGAATTGTTGGGCAGCACCACATACAAAGGCAAACAGGATGCGCTGATCGATAGTATCACTTTAATGAGAATGTACGACACCCGCAAACAGGACAGTCTGCGCAAAGTTTTGGAGCTAAGCGATCCGAAACATTATCCGCCGATGTTCCGTGCGCCAATCGTACCAGAACCGGTAAAAACTCAGCGGAATATCCGTATGTTAGTGCTCAAAAAATGAAACGGATCGGTAGCCAGTTAGTGTTTTGCTCACCGGAACAGATCCTGCGGCAGTCGGCGGTTGAAATAAGCGATTCCGGTGTGGTGACGAAGGTTTTTAGCCTGACCGAAAGCCCGGTGGAAGCCGCTTCAACGCTTTTCTTTGATGGAATTATTTCTGCGGATATTGTTTCAATGAAAGCCAATCGCGCCATTGATGATGACATTTTGAACAGATACAATTACGTGGATTTATCCGGGGGCGACTCAGTAGGCGAAAAATCTGAAAAGCCATTAATTATTGATTTTGGAACGACGGATAGCACTACAATTGGCCTTCTGCTCAGAAAGCATATGGGTGAATTCACTGATTATTCCGTTTTCGAGATTATTGCCGCCTGTAGTTTCTATCCGGCAGCAGCGCTGGGCATCAATTTGCAGCTTCAATCGGGATTGCAAAGCCGATTGTTACTGTGGCAGGGCTGCGACATGGTCAACAAAAAGCTCACTCATCAGCTCCATATCCGCCCGCTTATTTAGGCGGCAGGGGAAACAAAACAGGAGCTTATTCGTTATTTGTACGTCTGTCCTCACGAATGGACAACATTAATTATCATTCAACTACAAACACATATGTGGCAAATTTTCATCGGTAGTTTAATTCTGAGTTTAATTCACGCACTTATTCCACATCACTGGATACCCATTATAGCCATCTCCCGCACCGAAAAATGGAACATGCGCGAGTCGATGTACGCTACGTTTATTACGGGGCTATCTCACATGATCAGCACCATCGTCATTGGCATCATCGTTGGCTTTGCGGGCATGAAACTATCCGAAAGTTACAGCGAAATTACCCATATCGCTGCCCCATCCATCCTTCTGCTCATCGGAGTGATCTATCTGATTCTGGATCTTCGTCAGGGGCATCACCATCATCACACAGAGATTGACGATACATTACAAAACCGTAAATCAAAAACGGCCATTCTTAGTTCATTAAGTTTGGCTATGTTTTTGGCACCCTGCGTGGAGATTGAAGCCTACTATTTTCAGGCAGCCAATTTTGGCTGGCCAGGCATCTTCACCGTTTCAGGCGTCTATCTGGTAATGACACTTCTCTTTATGTCGTTGCTGGTATATTTCGGTCTGAAAGGGGTCAATAAACTCAAGCTTACCTACTTCGAACATCACTCCAAACGAAT
>JBJOOU010000289.1:0-3238 GCA_046051105.1 Bacteroidota bacterium | reverse complement strand
AAAAAGTTTTGTTAATTTTTACAAAACTTAAAGTTCAAATTAATTTAATTTATTATTTTTTAATCAGGTTATATATAGTAAAATAACTGGCAATTTTCATAATGCCCTAATAATAGCCCTTTTCGTTCGTAATGCCCTCAAGCGCTATCGCGCTCTCGTGCATTACGAACGAAAGCGGGCTATTCATTCATTCATTCATTTCTTTTATTTCAGACAACAAGGTCCATAACTACAACTAAGAATGTGAAATAACTCATAAAAATGAACATTCGATTAAAAACAATAGCATTATTGGATAATACTGCATTAAAAACTAGGAGAACAAACATCCCATATCAAAGTACAAACTACAAAGCTACAAAGTACAAAGCTACAAAGTACAAACTACAAACTACAAAGTACAAACTAAAAACTCTTAACAGACTAGTACAGTATTGCACACAGTGTAGACATGTCTGACCAACGCATTAACATGGCGAGCAACAGACTGTGTGAAGTTATGCTTAGCATTATGCAAGATGGTGGTTGACGTCTGCAAATTCAGATAAAAAAAAACACCTGTCATACTATCACGCCGTTCATAACCAAAAAACAGTTTGATACACTTATTGTATGCAGCTTGAAATTTCTGTATTACATACCCACTATAGTGGTTCCATAATGCCACTCCATGAAAGTTCATACAATACGCTCTGAAGAGACAGAGTTTTACCTGATAACTACATTTTGCAAAACGTCTGATAAGAAAATTGGTTCTTGCAAACAGCTGTCTTGTTTGATAAGTAATATCTACATTGTCATTTTCATCAGAGGACAACCAATGACCCAAATATTTACAAGTAGGTACAATTGAAACAAGAAGACCTCCTAGCTCAAACCGTGGAAACAAACAGAGCAGGCGACAATTATTTTTATACGGAGAAAAAATTACTGTGACGGTTTTTGCAATATTCAGGCTCATTGAAAGCTTATTTATATTGCTAACACATAAGTTTAGCAAATTCTGTTGAGCCTGCCAAGAAGGAGCCAGAATGACTATATCGTCAGCATACATAAGGATATTGCACGGCTTGCTGCCGATATGGCAACCAATACCACAATTAATCACAGATCGGCTAATATCACGCATGTAAACAGAAAAGAGATATGGGGATAAGATGCTGCCCTGTCGGGTACCATTACGCATATGAAAACAATCAGACACTGTGGTCTTCCATCGTACATTAATAAGTTGGCTCGAATACCAATACGCTAAAAAACATGTCAAGTTACACGGTAATTCAAGTCTGACGAGTCTTTCAAATAATAAATTGTGATTCACACAATCAAACGCTTTGGACAAATCTAATAGACTAATAAAAACATGACTACCTCGCTTTCTATAATAGTCAATAGTACTTTTAAGCACAAAGCAACCATCTACAGTGGAGTGCCCACGTTTGAAACCAAACTGATACATGTCCTCTTGTTCATCACATCTCAAAAAACAATTAAGTATAACACTTTCGAGTAACTTACATATACAATTCGCGAGCGCAATGGCTCTATAATTATTTACATCTGTATGGTCACCAGCTTTATTCTTAAGCATAGGAACTATAGTAGTCATAGAAAGATCTTGTGGAATATAGCAATGAGACACAAACATACCAAATAATAACGTCAGATGAATCACAAGTAAATTACCACCAAATTTGATGGCTTCAGCTGCTATACCATCAGGACCACATGCTTTCCCACATTTTAAACTATTAATAGAGCAAAGAACATCAGCAACATTTATGTTATAATCATTATCAATATCAGTCGAGTGTTTAGCAACCTCATTGACAATATCATTATTTTCATGGTGACTATGCAGATTAGCATAAAAATCTTTCCAAACTTGTGTAATCGATATATCATCAGTGGCATTACCAACTACATTAGAGTGTTTAGTCATTCTCCCATTGGTAGATAATTTAACTTTTTTCCAAAAATCATCAGAGTTGTGTAAATAGTCTTGTGCTAGAGCATCACACCTAAGTTGATCTTCATTTTGTCTACAAATGCGAAGAGCTAGTTTGAACTGAGCTCGAGTACGTTTCATCATTTCATATTCCCATCCTACTCTAGGTCTACCAATCAAGACCCATTCAAGAAAGGCCTCCCTTGCCACAGCATGCTTGTCGGCAACTAATTCATTCCAACCAGAAACACAAAAATCTGATCTTTTACAACGCCGCATAGGAATACACCTACTGGCTGCTTCATTTATACATGCACGTATTTGCTGTAAGTAAAGATCAATATCAGTTCTATGGTTAATGTTACTACAATTTTTAGTACAACAAAGTGATGGCAAAGCTATTTTCTGCTTATTCAATAAATTATTTACACAGGAAGCATAATTATTTAGATTGACCTGGGAAGCAGCTTTCCAATCAATTACTACAACAGCTTCATCATGGTTTTTCGATTCTTCAACAGCAGAAACGCTTGCAATTAAGTTAAAACTGACTGGTTTGTGATCAGAAGCAATATAATCATACAAAACTGAAAAATTAGATAAACTTGAAGTGAGAGCTTGATTCACTATGACATGATCAACCCAAGATACTGTACCATGACAGTCACTAACAAAAGTAAAATTGCTGGGGTCAAGATAATATTTATCTGCGGACACACTAGGAAAGACGCTAAGGTATGAGTCAATGATTTTCTCTCTTGTAGAATCAAATTTGTAGTTGAAGTCGCCACACAAAACAAAAGCAGACACATTGCAATCAGTAATGATGGCATTAAGGCTGCCACAAACATCTTCGAATTCAGAATCTAAATTATCACTAGGGTCATAAACTGGCATATAGACTGAAGCCAAGAGAATATGCGACATTATTTCACCAATGACAACTTTGAGCACAACTGGGGTAATCCGCTTATTAGAGTTCACTACCAATTTAACACAGGCCGAGAACTTTCTACGCAATAGTATAGCAGTGCCTCCATAAGGTCTGCCTATGAGTACATTAGATTCCATATCAACTGCTGAACTACCATATGCGATAAAATCATGATGAATATTGTTCAAGTAGCCAAGATCATTAGGTAACAGCCAATGTTCTTGTAAAAGAACAAAGTCGGATTTATTACATAGCTGCCTAATCTCATCTACAGAATTTTTCACTGACCTGCAGTTATATGAAACAATACGAATAACAGTGTCTGGCTCAGAAATGTTAATTATCTCCATGACTGA
>JBJOOU010000288.1:0-12810 GCA_046051105.1 Bacteroidota bacterium | reverse complement strand
TTGCTGTTTCTTATTCCGCTAATCATTCACGGCTCGATGCGCTACCGAATGGAAAGCAGCAGTTGGAATGGCGTCCCTTTTAGCTATGTGGGCAGCCGTACCGAGTTTATTTTCAACTTCGTTCAATGGACATTCTATTCGATCATCACACTGGGAATTTATAAATTCTGGATGGTGATTCATCTCTGCAAATACCTGCTCGATCATTCACGCTTTGGCAGTATGGAGGTCCGTTTCAAGGGCAAAGTAGGAGAATATTTTCTGATATGGCTCTCCGGAACACTTCTGAGCTGGATGACGCTGGGCGTGTACAGCTTTTGGTACATCAAAAAACTGATCAATTTCTTTGTGGAAAGCACCAGCCTGTACAAAGACGGACGCGAAATTAAGTTCAAGTCCAACCTGAAAACCATCGATGTATTTAAATTCAGCATATTGTACCTTTTCGTTTCAGTGTTCACACTGGGATTGTGCACCGGCTTGGTGATCAATATGATCTTCAGCGCCGTGCTCAACAATGTGGAACTTGAAGGCACTGTCGACCTCAGAGCCATCGCAGTAGCTAAAAAAGAAGAGGAAGAAGAATATGATTTTCTGTATCTCAAACTGATTTAATTTGCTATTTTAGCGGCTTCGTTTGAGAGTGTAACCCCGATTGCTCATCAGAAGTTTATTCCATGAAAAAAACACATTTCATTTCTATCCTTGCGTGCATGTACGGATTGTTTTATTCGTCCTCATTGCATTCGCAAACTTTTATGGATCAGGTCCTCAACGTAGAATTTGCGTATGGCGAAGCAGTGCTCAACAATGGCGACACCATCCGGGGAGCGTATGAGTTCAACGACGGGCCGGACAATTACAAATACCTTGTGTACAGAACCAGCGAAACGGCTCAAAAGCAATATTTTGGCCCGGAAGATGTGCGCGTGTTTTACCTGAATGACAAATGGTACTTTCCGAAAGAGTATGACGGAACAAAATATTTTATGCTTCTGTGCTACAACGATAGCATGTCGGTATACCAACACCGGCACTATTTTACGACTGCTGTATCCAATACTTACAACAACTATTATTTACTGGAAAAGCCATCCGGCGAACAGTTGATGATAAAAACCGGACCTGAATTCAACTTCAAATCCAAAGTAGGAACGTTTTTGGGCGATTGTCCTACCGTAAAGCTAAAAATACAGAAAGGCATTTATGGGCGCAACCAATTGATGGTGATTGCCAAAGAGTACAACGACTGGTTAAGGCAGAAAAAACAGTAAATTCATATCGCACAAAACTTATCAACAAGCAGGAATATTTAATATCCCTGCTTGTCTTTTTTTCGGGCAAAACGGCTTTCTTTGCAACATTGGTTCAACCCTCCGAAAGCCCCGAAAACAGGCATTTTTCGTTCAATAAAAAACATGAAAGCAGAAATACTCGACAAACTACAGGTGCTGGCCGAATCGGCCAAGTATGACGTATCCTGTGCTTCGAGCGGCACCACCCGCAAAAGCACACCGGGCGGCATTGGCAACACCGCCGGTTGGGGTATTTGCCACAGCTTTACCGAAGACGGACGCTGCGTATCGCTGCTGAAAATCATGCTTACCAATTATTGCATCTACGATTGCGCCTACTGCATCAATCGCCGGAGCAACGACCTGAAGCGGGCTACCTTTGCGGTGGACGAACTGGTGGAACTCACCATCGAGTTTTACCGCCGCAACTATATCGAAGGCTTGTTTCTCAGTTCGGGAGTGATCAACAACCCCGACTATACCATGGAGCGCATGGTGCGGGTAGTGAAAGACCTGCGCACGGTGCACCGCTTCAATGGCTATATTCACATGAAAAGCATCCCCGGATGCAGCCAGCAGTTGGTACACGAAGCCGGCTTGTATGCCGACCGCATGAGTGTGAACATCGAAATACCGACGGAGCAAAACCTCAAGTTGCTGGCTCCCGAAAAAGACCACGAAAGCGTGTTCAAACCCATGCATTACATTCAGCAGGGAATGATAGAAAGTGCCGAGGAACGACAAAAATCGCGCAAGGCACCGCGTTTTGTGCCGGCCGGACAAAGCACGCAAATGATAATCGGCGCCACCGACGAAAGCGACAAGCAAATTCTGAACACCTCGGTGATGCTCTACGATCGGCCCAGCATGAAGCGCGTGTATTACTCGGGTTACATTCCTGTAAACACCTACGACAACCGCCTGCCTGCCACCAAACAGGCACCTCTGGTGCGCGAAAACCGGCTGTATCAGGCCGACTGGCTGCTGCGTTTTTATGAGTTTAATGTACACGAAATTGTGGACGACCGCTACCCGAACCTCGATTTGGAGATCGACCCCAAACTGGCCTGGGCACTGCGCAATCCTGAACATTTTCCGGTAGACATCAACAAAGCGGACTACAATATGATACTGCGTGTACCGGGCATCGGTGTGAAATCGGCTAACCAAATTGTACTTTCACGCCGCTTCAGCCGCCTGAAATCGTCGGATCTGAAAAAGATGGGCATTGTACTGAAAAAAGCACAGTACTTTATCACCTGCAACGAAATTACGGCCAGCTCGGTAAGCGACACTTCGCCCGAATATGTGCGACGCATGCTCACCCAAAAGAAGCTGCCGAAAAATGCCCCTGACCCCAATCAGCTGACTTTGAACTTTGAGTAAACCCTTTTTCCTGAACAGATAAAACGCTGCAAACTTTGATTATTTTTCATTACGATAAAACCCTGGAAGGACTGATGACGGCGGTATTCGACGCCTACAACCGCCGCACTTTCCCCGACCGGCTACTCGGTACCGACGAGCCTGAGCCGCTGTTTGTCGACGAAAGTTACACGGTGCTGACGCAGGACGATAAATCGATGCGGGTGTGGAAGGGATTGGAACAAAAACTGGAAGCCAATACGCTGAACATGATTACTTATGTGTGGATGTCGGAACTGCCGGGCAGCGACGAACTGATTTTCCGCTACATCCGTAAAACCTTCGATAGCCCCCGCTCCATCGAAACCAACTTTGCCGACGAGGATGTGCTCCGGATGCAAAAAACCGCTCAGAAAGTGAGCAAAGAACGCCACCGACTCATTGAGCTGGTGCGTTTCCAAAAGGCGGCCGACGATGTGTTTTTTGCCCCCGTGGCGCCCGACCACAACTGCCTGCCGCTCACGCTCGGCCATTTCAAAGATCGCTTTCACGACCAGAAATGGATTTTGTACGACACCAAACGCAATTATGGCTATTACTACGACCTGACCTCCATCACCGAAATGACGCTCGACAGTTCCGACCTTTTCCCCGGTGGCAAACTGGACGAGAGCCTGATGGCTGCCGACGAAAAACTATTTCAGGACCTTTGGCGCGGCTACTTCAAAGCCATGACCATCAAGGAACGCATCAACCCCCGCCTCCACCGGCAACACCTGCCGCAACGCTATTGGAAGTACCTGACGGAAAAACAGTGAGGCTTATTTCTTAATCATTTCCAGCACTTTCTTTATAGATACGTGCATTTCGAGGAGGCGTTTGGCGGGTTCGTAATCCAGCCCCAGTTCGTCCATAATCATGCGGGTGCCGCGGTCGATGAGTTTGGCATTTGTGAGTTGCATGTTCAGCATTTTGTTACCTTTTACGCGGCCCAGCTGAATCATGGTAGCGGTAGAAATCATGTTTAGAATCATTTTTTCGGCAGTGCCGGATTTCATGCGGGTACTGCCCGTGACGTATTCGGACCCTACGAGTACTTCTATTTTCACGTCCGACACTTTCGAAAGTGGCGAGTCCGGATTGCAGGTGATGCAGCCTGTAAAGATGCCTTCGGTTCGGGCTTTGGCCAATGCGGCAATCACATAAGGCGTGGTGCCCGAAGCAGCCAGTCCAACCAGCACATCCTTGTTGGAGATTTGATATTCCTGCAAGTCCTTCCAGCCCTGTTCGGTATCGTCTTCGGCATGTTCCACCGGCAAGCGCAGGGCTTTATCGCCCCCGGCTATCAGCCCGATGACCACGCCCTGCGGCATTCCGTAGGTAGGGGGTATTTCCGAAGCATCGAGCACTCCCAACCGTCCGCTGGTGCCGGCACCGATATAAAACAAGCGTCCGCCCCGTTTCATTCGTTCCACTATAGCCAGGGTAAGTTGCTCTACAGCGGGCAAAACCTGCTGCACCGCCAGTGCTACTTTCTGATCTTCGGCATTGATGTCGGCCAGCATATCGGCAACGGATTTTTGCTCTAAATGATGGTAAAGGGAAGAGGATTCGGTGATATTTTGCATAAGAGGATGATGGAATTAATAGGAAACATTCAGTTCCGAATGATAACGGGTATTGTCGCAATAAATGGTGTCGGGTGTTTTTTCATTTTCGAATTTCACCCATTTACCATGCAGAAGCAAATCGGAAAACTCGTAGGATATCCGCAGGGTGCGTCCGTAATCGATTACATATACCTCGCGGTAATGACTGCCCCAGGCTCCCTCGTCGAGGTACTGCACCAGTACTTTCTGACGTGGGTCGGTTTGCGACTGCAAGCTGACATTGGCATCCTGATAACGGATTCCGCCAAACATCGAACTCAGGTACAACAGCACAAAGCCCACCCCAAAACCGAGTACTCCGGGAATAAACAACGCCAACACGACTCCTTCCTGCTCTGCATTTTTCGATTTAAACAGGATTATCAATGAACACCCGATAACCGAAAGCGGAAACAGTTGTTCCACCAGAAACTGCATATAATTATTCTGTAATTCCACCTGGAAAGGCAGAAACAACAAAACAATTTTAAACAGAAAAACAATTACAAACAAACTAACAAAAACAGGAATCAACTTCATAGCTAAACATTTTTCAGAGGTTTATTCTACATGATACCGAATGAGTCCCTCCATGGGGCTTTGAACAATTTGATTTACTTCTATATCCCGTTCCGAAGCCACAATTTCCAGCGTGTCGCGGAAGTGCCAGGCGATGGAACCCACAAAACCCACCTTCATCTCTTCCAGCGGATATTGTATCACGTTGCGCACCAAAAATGCATCGAAGGAGTCGAACACCAGATTGAAAATCGACGGCTCCTCAATATGCTCCAGCAAAAAAGGCGTGAACTTTGCCAGAAAGCGATTGGGGAAAGGTTGCTTATATACCCGATCGAGAATGATGGCGGGCGTTAGTTCGTATTCGTCCAGAAACTTATCGCGTATCCATTCAGGCAGTTGGTTTTTCAGGCAGTCGGCCACGAAAAGTTTGCCCAACACGGCTCCGCTGCCCTCGTCGCCCAGGATAAAGCCCAGCGGCGATACATTTTGTGCAATCTCTTTTCCGTCGTAATAGCAGGAATTGGAACCCGTACCCATGATGCAGGCAATCCCTTTTTCGTGCTGTAACAACGCGCGGGCAGCTCCCAGCAAATCATTATTAATGCTAATGGTAGCATTGCTGAAGAAGCGCACCAGCGCCTGATTGACGATCAGTTTTTTATCGGGGAAGGCACATCCGGCACCATAAAAATGAATTTCATTCACCAACAGTCCTTCCAGCTTGGGCACCAACTGCTGATGCAGCAAGCCGATCACATCCTGCACCGACTGATAAAACGGATTGATGCCATCGGTAAACACTTCTTTCTCCACAATTCCTCTGTCAACCACACACCAGTGTGTTTTGGTAGAACCGCTATCTGCAATTAAAACGACCCCTGAATCCCCTAAGGGGGACATTGAAGTTAGTTCTTTCTCAATCATTTCTATTTAAATTAAGATATACACAAAGATAAGATATATTATTCTAAATTTATGACCGAAATCTCAAATTGGAATTCAAAAATTAAGTCGTATTTTTGACAACTAAATTTTTGAACATATATACCAATCCCGAAATGAATAACCTTTCGCAACAATCCACCGAAGCAAAAGCCCCCTTCAGGGGGTTGGGGGTCATCAATTGCTTTCTGCTTTGCAACGACCTTGCAGCTACACAAAATACAGTCAATCAACTTCAACAATCCACTTTGGTCAACAAAATCTATTTGTTGGTGAAGGGCGAAAATACTCAAATCCAGGGCTGCGAAAGCCTGCTGATCGACTCCATACAAAGCTCGGCCACCATCGCGCTGATAGCTTCGAAATCGGATGCCGACTACTCGCTGATTTATACCAAAGACAGCGCACTGGAACTCGGACAATTTGCGTTGGAACGCTTCCACCGCATTGCCGAAGACACGCAAGCCGGACTGGTGTATGCCGATTATTACGAAATTAAAGCCGGTGTACGTTCCAATCACCCTACGATCGACTATCAAGCGGGCTCCCTGCGCGATGACTTTAACTTCGGATCGGTGCTTTTCTACAATGCCAATAATCTGAAAAAAGCAGCTACCGACACAAGCACTGACTATCAGTTTGCCGGGTTGTACAACCTCCGCCTGAAAGTATCGCAACAAGCCGAACTGGTGCACATGAACGAATACCTCTACACCGAAGTGGAGCTGGACACCCGCAAAAGTGGTGAAAAACAGTTCGATTACGTTGATCCACGCAACCGCGCTGTGCAAATAGAAATGGAAGCAGCCTGCACCGATCACCTGAAATGCATCGGCGGCTACCTGGCTCCTTCATTCCAAAACATCGAATTCAGCGAAAGCCATTTTCCGGTGGAAGCTTCGGTGATTATTCCGGTGAAAAACCGCGTAAAAACCATTGCGGACGCCATTCAGTCGGTATTGATACAAAAAACCAGCTTTCCGTTCAACCTGATTATTGTGGATAATTACTCCAACGACGGCACTGCTGAACTCATTCAGGGCTTTGCCCAAAACGACGAACGGGTGCTGCACATCACTCCTGCCCGCCTCGACCTGGGCATCGGCGGTTGCTGGAACGAAGGCGTACACGACAGTCGCTGCGGAAAATTCGCCGTACAGCTCGACAGCGACGATGTGTATCAGGACGAAAACACCCTGCAAAAAATCGTCGACGCTTTTTATGCCCAAAACTGCGCCATGGTAGTGGGCTCGTATACCATGACCAACTTTGCCATGGAAACCATCGCTCCGGGACTAATCGACCACAAGGAATGGACACCCGATAATGGTCGCAACAACGCCCTCCGCATCAACGGATTGGGAGCGCCGCGCGCGTTCTACACCCCCGTGTTGCGCGACATCAAAGTGCCCAACACCAGTTATGGCGAAGATTATGCTCTTGGCCTGCGCATCAGCCGCGACTACCAGATTGGTCGCATCTACGACTCGCTCTACCTTTGCCGCCGCTGGGAAGATAATTCCGACGCCTCGCTGGACGTGGTAAAAATGAACGGACACAACACCTACAAGGATAAAATCCGTACGGTGGAATTGAAGGCGAGAATTGCTATGAACAAACGATGATTTTATTTACGGGGTGACTTCCAGTCACCCCGTAAATGGTCAGGCCAACGATCTTAATTTATTGAGAGGATGACTTGCAGTCATCCTCTCAATAACCAAGCTAACAATCTCGATTAGGAGAAGCACAAAAGGTTAACAATCAATAAAATTCAGTATCAAAGGAATAATTTTACAATTAAGGAATAATTTTTGTAAAATAGTTGACTGTAATTATAATACATATTGATATGAAAAAAACTATTTTATCCAGTAGCCTGTTGGCTGTATTTTATTGTTTTGGAACAATGGTTTCCGTTGCTCAGGAGTATAAACAATACGATTTAAATTCGTACTACACTCCGGATATTAAAAGGAATAGCTTAGATTTCGACGTTTCCCTGTCAGGATACAGCAATTTTGCCAAATACTTCTACGATCCGATTGATATATTTTACGGATTGCAAAATCTAAATACACAGAACAAGACATTAAGCGGCAACTATTCAATCAACTATTTAGGCTATAAGAATACCCGCAGCCTGATAAAAACAGTCTATTTATCCAATTCTTTTGATGGAAATACATCAAAATCAAATCGTGAGATTCCGAATAGCTACCAACAAACTCAGAAAGAAAATAATTTGGGAGTTTTAGCTTCAACAAATTATAAATTCTACAATCCCAACAAACAATATCTCAACCTTGCCTTTGACGGGAGTTTCACAAATTACAACAACAAAAATCTTATTCTGGTACAAGAAGATACTTCTTCTTTTCGCAAGGACTTCAAACAAACTGCCATGCTGCATGTAGCTTTAGGAATTGGTACCGGTCGTATTGAAAATGTGACAGATGCCCGCCATGCCATTTATATGCTGGACGCTTTATCAAAAAATAATGTGTTGTCCAAAAAATTGTCAGATGCTGAAATCTTCAAGCTAGCCCAATTGATTTCAACAGTGAAGAATAAGCGTTTTTTCGATAGTCGATTACGATTAATCAACGAAATTTCGCAGGTTGATTCGTTTTTCACTTCGAATCAACTTCTGAATGTGACAGACGCTCGCTACTTTAGCAACTTATATGATATGTGGCTATACGGAGATGTATTCCAAAGACAAGCGGGTCGGACATTGGATTTCAACCTTGAATCTACTTTTGATCGGGAAAACACCAAATTTGCCCAATTCAAAAGCGTGGATACAAAACAAAATATTAATGGAATGAAATACGCATTGTCCGCAAATTATAGGTACGAAAAGCCCTTATCTCAGCAGTGGCAACTGTCTGCCGGCTCTAAGCTGACAGCTTTATACTATAAACAATTTTACACAGACACTTATACTGAAACGGTTCATTCTAATAGAGCCAATACATACGCCACCTACGACTTCAATTGTACATTAGGTTATTATCCCAATACACGAACCAATTTCTTTGTCTCGGCTTATGATTATGGATTGTACCGTTTCAAATTCGAAGGGAAATCAGACGAGCCAATCACTTTTATTGGTGATAATTATCTTGCAAATCAAGCAAAATTTACAACTGGTGTGCGTTATTACATTTCTCCACAGTTTAGTATTAATGGTTCAATCGACTGGACCCGATATAATTATTTCCAATATTCAGGCATCGATACCGACAAACAAATATCATCAAGCCTATCATTTAATGTGAGTTGCGCATACTCACTTTTCTAACAGAATTTATATTGAGAGGATGACCTGGAGTCATCCTCTCAATACAAGAAAACCACCCATGACTAAACCCACCCGCGACTCCAACCTCGAACTGCTGCGCATCGTAGCCATGATGTTTATTGTGCTGCATCATTTTATCGTTCATGGGTTTCAGCTCGATAAGCTGAGCGGTTATCATCATTCCGTATTTCCGGTAAAAAACCTCACTTACGCCTACGATTTATTGGTGAGCAATTCCTTATTCATTGTGGGGGTCAATTTATTCATCCTTATTTCGGGTTATTTTTCCATTCGCTTGCGCGTAAAGTCAGTGCTCAATCTGGTGCTGATTTGCCTGTTCTACGACTTTCTTCAACTCTTTGCCACCGACCTCTACAACACGCATTCCATCGCCATGCACTGGCAACCTTTTTTGGGAATATTCACCCGTTCGGGATGGTTCATTACCTGCTACATGGCGCTGATGATATTAAGCCCGGCCATCAATCTGGCTTTTGAAAAATTCAGCACAAAAGAAAAACTCTACGGACTGGCCGGATTGGTAGTGCTCAATTTTTGGTTTGGCTATTATATGGACAGCAAACTGATAAACGAGGCCGGCTACAGCCTGATGCAATTTATTTTCATCTATTATGCTGGCCGCATGATCCGGGAATTTGAGTCGTACTTCAGGTATCGCAACTTCTATAACCTGCTCGGTTATCTCGCCTGCACGGGGCTTTTATCGCTCATCGTCATTCAGCAATTGCACGCCAAAGATTACAAAACGCTGTGGCAATTGTATCATTACGACAATCCGCTGGTAGTTTTGTCGGCCATTTTCCTGTTTCTCACTTTCAAAGGCATCCGCATTCGTAGCCGGGTAATCAACTGGATTTCATCGTCCATCCTGGCTGTGTATTTGATTCACGAAAGTCCCTTTGTCAGCGAAAAACTTTACAGCTATATTTACAAAACCATTCGGGCACATGGGCATTTCAGCATGGAAACAATTTATGTATTTTTGTGGCTGTTTTTAGCCATCATGTCGGGAGCTATCCTCATCGACAAGATTCGGATGCTGATTACCCATCCTGTGCTGAACAAACTGAGTCCACTCATCGAAAGTGGTCTCCATAAAATTGAAACTAGTATTTCCCAAAGATGCAAATCAACGAACAAGTAAAAGCGTTATTCAACGAGCAAACCGCTAACTGGGCCTTAGCCCACACCAATTTCGAAGGCCTCAAAACCGTACAAACCAAAACCTTTGCTTTTGGCGATTACGACGTCAGGGTACAGTTCAACCCTGCCCGCATCGTATCTTCGGGTGCCAAAGTGGATGCCAAAACCATAGCCGAGCGCAAGTGCTTTCTGTGTGCCGCCCACCGTCCTGCCGAACAGCGGGCGGTCGAGTTTGGCGACTACGAAATTCTGGTGAACCCCTTCCCTATTTTCCCTGAACATTTCACCATTCCGCGCAAAGAGCATGTCGATCAGCAGATAAAACCATTTTTCGCTGATATGTTGAATTTGGCTAAGGCGATGGATGATTATTTGGTCTTTTACAACGGGCCGCGCTGTGGTGCTTCGGCTCCTGATCATATGCATTTTCAGGCCGGAACGAAGGACTTTTTGCCTTTGGTAAACGATTTTCAGGTCCTGAAAGACACCCATACCGACCTGTTGGTTTCCACCGAAAAGATGCAACTTTTCCAGATGAAAAACTATGGCCGCGCAGTCTACGTCATCGAATCGACCGATATTGAAAGTGCAAGGGATCCGTTTGAGAAATTGTTCAATCACTTTGGATCACTCGTTTCGACTACGCTCAACGAACCGGATGTCATGATGAATATCGTTTGCACCTACACCAACGGTCGCTGGCAGGTTTTCGTGATTCCGCGCAAGGCTTTCCGCCCGTGGCAATATACCGCCGAAGGCGATCAGCAGTTGCTCGTTAGTCCCGCCACGGTAGAAATGTGTGGCATATTTATTACTCCCATCGAGGAACACTTCAACCGAATTGATCATAGTGATATAGCCAGTATTTTTGAACAGGTAAGTTTTTAAACAAGTCATGCTAAAATCAATGACGACAGAACCCAACATAGCAGTAGGCATTCTGAATGCCCCTGCAATAAGTTTCGTGCTACAAGGTAAATTCCAATGCAGCAACGGGCACACCTACGAAGGCACTTTTGCGGCCGATCACTATCAATCGAAAGTAAAATTTCAACAGATGGAATATGCAGAGCTGATCTTCACTCCTACTACTGACGAATGTTTTTTCGAATTGCAGGACGTGGTGATTGGCATCAACTTCCATTGGGAACGCAAAGAAAATCAGAGCTTCAAGGGTGCATTGAAATTGATAATGGACAATGGAAAATTGACAGCTATCAATTTAATTCATGTGGAAGATTACCTCACCAGCGTCATCTCCAGCGAAATGAGCGCCACCGCCTCCAACGAACTGCTCAAGGCGCACGCCGTCATCTCGCGCAGCTGGTTACTGCATCCGATATTGAACGTAAAGCCGCACGGCCGTGCGGCTCAACGTGGCCTAGCATCGTACGTAAAGCCGCACGGCCGTGCGGCTCAACATATCAAATGGTACGAACGCGACGCCCATACGCATTTCGACGTGTGTGCCGACGATCATTGCCAGCGTTATCAAGGCATCACCCGCGCATCCACGCAGGCCGTGATGGATGCCATCGCCGCTACCCGTGGCGAGGTGTTGATGTACGACGGTAAAATTTGCGATGCCCGTTTTTCGAAATCCTGCGGTGGCGCCAGCGAAACCTTTGAAAACTGCTGGGCACCGGAGCACTACCCTTACCTGACCAAAGTAATCGACAACGACAGCGCACCTGAAGGCTTCGACACCGACCTCACCGTCGAAACCAATGCCGAACGATGGATTCGTGAAAGTCCTGCCGCCTTTTGCAACACCACCGACAAACAGGTGCTGAGCCAGGTGCTGAACAACTACGACCAGGAAACCACCGACTTCTACCGCTGGAAAGTGACCTATACGCAAGCCGAAATAGCAGAATTGCTGCATCGTCGCTCGGGCATCGACTTTGGCGCTATCCTCGACCTGATTCCGCAGAAACGGGGCGAATCGGGACGCATCATCGAACTGAAAATTGTGGGCACTAAACAGACTGTCGTAGTTGGTAAAGAATTGGAAATCCGTAAATGGCTATCCAACTCGCACCTCTACAGTTCGGCCTTTGTGGTAGACAAAGCCGATATAGTTGATGGCGTTCCGCAGCAATTCACCCTCACCGGTGCCGGCTGGGGACATGGTGTGGGCCTTTGCCAAATAGGTGCCGCCGTGATGGGCGAAAAGGGCTATTTGTATGACCAGATTTTGTTGCATTATTTTAGGGGGGCGGAGTTGGAAAGGATATACCCCTAACCCCTAAAGGGGAACTGAGCTACTTTCGTCAATTAAACCTACGAAATATGGATACAGAAAACAGACAAGATAATACTAACTTCAATTCCCCTTTAGGGGTTAGGGGTATGTTCTATGGTGCACTTCCCATTCATTTCGAACTGGCAAAAAGACTAAGAGACAATCAAACTGATGCAGAAATCTTTCTTTGGAATAATTTAGGTCGAATCCAAATCAAAGGAATTCGATTCAAACGACAACATCCTGTTTTATATTTTATTGCCGATTTTTATTGTCACAAGGCCAAACTTATCATAGAAGTTGATGGCGGTTACCACGATA
>JBJOOU010000287.1:0-13897 GCA_046051105.1 Bacteroidota bacterium | reverse complement strand
AATTATTTTGATCGATCTATTTATGCGGTCGTCAATTAGAGTCAATAAGTCAGTTATTGCGACTTGTTCGTCAATTGCCGGGATTTGTATTTCGATCTGCTCAATAGTGCTTTTAGATAAGCTTGGAACACCTGAAGCTTCATTGTATTTCAGCCAGTTTATCTTCTCAAAGCAATAGAATGCAAATTTAGGAATGATTTTATCAAAAGAATGTGTATAAAAAAGTGTATCAACCGTCCAAAACTTTCCTGAGTAATAAGATGGTTTATTGATTGTTCCTTTTCTTCCAATAAAAACACTTTCACCATCCATGAGATATTCATTAACAAAAGTCATGCATCCTCCTGTCCCAAAA
The DNA here is from genome assembly GCA_046051105.1 of Bacteroidota bacterium. Taxonomy (GTDB): domain Bacteria; phylum Bacteroidota; class Bacteroidia; order Bacteroidales; family Paludibacteraceae; genus Paludibacter. Next base: position 13,542 of record JBJOOU010000287.1, on the reverse strand, counting down.
ACCGGAATATCACCTTCAGAAAGATGTTTATAATCTTTTCCACTTCCAATTTTCATTATTTCCCCAAGCTTCTTTGTTTCCCACTCACCCTGAAACCCCGGGAATCTCAAATTTGGTATCTTGCCTGTAGTTGGAACCTTAAGGATGCATCTCAAGGATCTCCAAGCCTCAATTACCTACCTTTGTAACAAATTACTATTCAATAAAAACAAGAGTAAAATGAAAGAACAAAAAAACATTTCAGAGATTGTAAAATTATGGAGAGAAGAGAAAAAACAGTACGTCAAAAAATCGAGTTATGCAGCTTATATGCTGTTAATAGAGAATCATTTACTGCCTGTGTTTGGTGAGAGTGGAACTATTGAGGAAGCAGAAGTACAGGCATTTGTTTTACAAAAACTAGATCAGGGACTTAGCCATAAGACAATAAAAGATATGCTGATTGTACTGAAAATGATACTGAAATTCGGGGCAAAACACAAGTGGATTGAATACAATCAATTTGATATTCAATTTCCAACAGAGCGCGAAAACCCGCAGTTAGAAGTGCTTAGCAGGGCGAATCAGAAAAAAATAATGGACTATATACAAACGCATTTTACCTTTCGGAATTTGGGCGTATATATTTGCTTGAGTTCCGGCATGCGCATTGGCGAAATTTGCGCCCTCACCTGGGAAGATATTGATGTAAATACCGGCATTGTAAGCGTAAGGCGAACCATACAGCGAATTTATAGTGTGGAAGATGGAGTGCGTAAGACTGAACTGGTTCTTGATACTCCCAAAACCAAAAACTCAATCAGAGACATACCCATAAGCAGAGATTTATTGAAAATACTGAAACCTGTAAAGAAAGTAGTAAACAATTCATTTTTCGTACTTACCAATGACGTTAAGCCTACAGAACCGCGCACCTACCGTAGCTATTACGAAAACTTCATGCAAGAATTGGACATACCCAAACTGAAATTTCATGGACTACGTCATAGTTTTGCTACCCGTTGCATCGAGAGTAAGTGTGATTACAAAACTGTCAGTGTACTACTGGGACATTCGAATGTAAGCACTACGCTGAATCTATATGTCCACCCAAATATGGAACAAAAGAAAAAAGCAATTGAGCAAATGCTGAAAGCATTAAGGTAAATACTTTGGTCATAAAATTAAAAGGATGTTTAAGTCACACTCATATTTATAGAAATAGGTGATTATTTCTTGCAAGTATTTAAACATCCTTTTAAGATTAAACAAAGAAAAAACATTAACTTTGAGCCAATGAAAATCTAATTCACACAAAAATGGCTATACAAAGCGAACAGATTCTCGAAGAACAGTTACTTACATTACTTCAAAAGATGGGATATAAGTATGTTTTAATAAAAAACGAGACCAATCTATTAGACAATCTGAAAGTACAACTAGAAAAACACAATGATATAACTCTTTCGGCCACCGAATTTGAAAAAGTGCTGAACCTCCTGAACAAAGGGTCGGTATTCGAAAAAGCTAAAACTCTTCGACAAAAACAACATATTGTTCGCGACAATGGCGACAACCTCTATTTCGAATTTATAAATACCGAGAAATGGTGTCAGAACCAATATCAGGTTACGAACCAGGTTACCATTGAGGGAACTTACAAGAATCGATATGATGTAACATTACTGATTAATGGACTGCCTTTGGTGCAAATAGAGCTTAAAAGAAGTGGGCTGGAAATGAAAGAAGCATTCAATCAGGTAAATCGCTATCAGCGCCACTCATTTGGTGCAAATTCTGCACTTTATCAGTTTGTGCAAATCTTCATCATCAGCAACGGCGTGAATACGAAATATTACGCCAATAACCGCAACCAAAGTTTTAAACAAACGTTTTACTGGACCGACATAAACAACAAACGACTTACGAATATACTCAACGATTTTAGCTATGCATTTCTTGACCCATGCCACGTAAGTAAAATGATTTGCCAGTATATCGTTCTGAACGAAGCAAACAAAATACCGATGGTGCTCCGCCCGTATCAATTCTATGCTGTAGAAGCATTGATCGAACGGGTAACCAACAGCACAAAAAACGGCTATATATGGCATACAACCGGCTCAGGAAAAACTCTTACATCCTTCAAGGCCAGCCAGATTTTAATGAAGATGCCTCAAGTTTATAAAGTCGTTTTTGTGGTCGATCGTAAGGATCTGGATTATCAGACCACCAAGGAATTCAATAGTTTTAGTGACGGATGCATTGACGGAACAGACAATACAAACAATTTGGTAAGACAATTTATTGGAACTTATGTTGACAAGAAAGGAGAAGCAAAAAACTCAAAACTTATTGTAACCACCATACAAAAACTAAATACAGCAATCAGCCGATTGAAATACGAAAAGAAAATGGCTGACTTGCGAAACAAACGGGTTATTTTCATCTTTGACGAATGTCACCGCAGCCAGTTTGGTGACACCCACAAACGCATAAAAGAGTACTTTACCAACTGTCAAATGTTTGGTTTTACAGGGACTCCTATTCTAAAAGAAAATGCGAACACAAGTGAGGCAATTGCCCGAACTACCAAAGATTTATTTGAAGACTGCCTACACAAATATGTAATTACAGATGCCATCAAAGACGAAAACGTATTGAAATTTTCGGTAGAATATGTAGGGCGGTACAAACACAAAGAAGGTCGGGAGACTAATATCGATATTGAGGTAGAAGATATTGATACCAAAGAATTGATGGAAGATGAAACCAGATTGAATAAAATTGCTGATTACATTATTGCAAATCATAATCGGAAAACACACAATCGGGAATTTACAGCTATGTTTTGTACAGCAAGCGTTCCCATGCTAATTAAATATTACGACCTATTCAAACGCAAAAAAGAAGAGGGAAACCACAATTTGAACATTGCAACCATTTTCAGTTATGCGGCTAACGAAGATGATGCCGATGCGAATGGTTTTATTCCCGAAGAAGTTTCTGTAGTTGAAGAACCTAAGGCATTATACGGATTACAAGCGCATAGCCGTGAAAAACTGGACGAATATATTGAAGATTACAATCAATTATTCGGAGTGAAATACTCCACCAAAACGAGCGAAGACTTTTACAATTACTACAACGACATTTCCAAGAAAGTAAAAGAGCGAAAAATTGATATTCTACTGGTAGTAAACATGTTCCTCACCGGATTCGACAGTAAGCCGTTGAACACTATCTATGTAGATAAAAACCTGAAATACCACGGGCTGATACAAGCCTATTCGCGCACTAACCGAATACTAAACGAACAGAAATCACAGGGGAACATAGTTGCATTCCGCAACCTGAAAACCAACACTGACAATGCAATCACTTTGTTTAGCAACAAAGAAGCTATCGAAGACATCGTCATGAAGCCTTACGAAGATTACACCGTAAAATTTGATCAGGCATTTGAAAGATTGATGGAAATAACGCCAACCACGAATAGCGTGAACGATCTGAAGAGCGAAGATGACGAACTAAGATTCATACAGGCGTTTCGTGATTTGATGCGTATAAAAAATATCTTAGCGGCATTCTCTGACTTCAAATGGGACGATTTGAAAATGTCGGAACAGCAGTTTAATGAATTTCAGAGTAAGTACCTCGATTTGTGGCAAAAGGTAAAAACCAATCACCAAAAGGAGAAAGTTTCGATTTTGGAAGATGTGGATTTCGAACTAGAGTTAATCCATCGTGATGAGATTAATGTATCTTACATTATTCAACTATTAATTAAACTCAAATCTGAAAATAAGAAAGATACGACGAAAGCAGAACAAGAGATTTTCAACTTATTGGGTACAGAAACCGCCCTCCGTAGTAAACGGGAGTTAATAGAGAAATTTATACAGGAGAATCTGGCTGCAATTGATGATTCGGATGAAATAATACCTGTATTTGAGAAATACTGGACAGAAGAACAGCAAAAAGCATTTTCGAAACTCGTTTCGGAAGAAAATCTCTCTGAAGAAAAGACAGAGAAACTAATTGAAGATTATTTATTTGCAGAGCGTGAACCGCTTCGTGATGAAGTGCTTGAACTTATCGACGGCGAAAAGCCCAGTTTGCTTCAACGCAAAAAACTAGGTGACAGAATACTTAATCGTCTAATGGACTTTGTGGATACATTTATAAAAGGTATGTCGATATAACGTGCTGAATAATTTTAATCCATGAAATAAAATACATTTCGAAATCTTATAGTAGCATAACCCCTTTCATTAACCATCCGAATCAAATACAAACCAATGAAACAATCAACACGCAAGAGAACCTGGCGAATCAATGTGATTCTGACTTACTTTGGAGAAGACAATGCCTACTTACATCGATACAATCTGATAGAATTACTCAAACATTTGGCAGCAATTTATAGTCTTGATTACGCCATAGCCATTGAGTATGAAGCTCCCATAGATGAAGATTGGGAAGATATGGAAGATTTGGAAGACGATATACACGTCTTTGATTTGATTTATTTCCGGTCAAACAAAAACACCAGAATCGAAAAGAAAGAGTTTCGAAAAATAATAGATTGCATCTTTGACAAAGTACCGTCTATGTTTCACGACGGGGCTTACGTTGGCACCCAATTATACAGGGCTCTCAATGAATTTCCATTTCCATCTGAGTTTTATCGTCCATTGGAATATCCATTCATTGAACACCATCAGAACTCGCAAACGACAATGGAATATCAGAATATGTTAGAGAGAACCTTTGCCGAGAGAGATATAAAACAGATCGCTGATCTGAATTGACATGGGATTTCAGTAGGTTGGAAACACAAAAACAGGCCATATTCATATTGTATCATTTTTTAAACACACAACAATGCAGTTATTCAAAGTCAGATCAAAAAAAGATGGTTCTAAGGAAATAGAATTCACCCACATTGAAACCTATAGAATTCTAAAAAAGAAGTTAGCATTCAAATACGAGACTAAAGAAAAGAAGAAATATTTCTACAGATGGACAGAGGAAGGAAAACGGGTAGTGCATCTTCAAGATTTGAAAGATGCATTTCGTGAATATCTGAAAGATAATTATGATTCGTTACACAATCCAGAATTAATATCGCTTGAAGACCTGATAGAATCGAGCATGAAATACACACCAATCTGTAACGAAGCTTCGCTAAGATATGAATTAGCAAGAGATCATTAAATGACATTTCTCAAATTCCAACATATCAATACTAAAAAAAATATGAAAAGAATACCATTTACAGTATGCCTTTTGACGATGCTGCTATTATTGGCAGGATGCTCCAGCACCAACGTTACAATATTTGGTTATGCTTACCCACAAAAGGAACAAGATGCGACTATTGATATTTACATCACCAAAACACCTACGCAGGAATACACTGAGTTTGCTAAGCTTGTATGCAAACTATCAAATGAGGAAAAGTGCTTCAAACGACTAATGGCAAAAGCACGTGAAATTGGAGCTGATGGACTTATTGTTATCGGGAAGGCTGGCAGTACATCTGTAGGAGTTCCATTAGGAAGTTATGCCGCTTATATCGACACCAAAGAATACGGCATGACGGCCATTGCAATAAAGTATAAAGAATAGTAAATATAAGGAAGTCGCTTCTCCCCAGAGATACAACACCGAAAAACAATTACACCTATGCACCCAACAAAGACATTCATGATTAGCATTTTGGTGGTTTTCGCTTCGATAAGCACCCGCGCGCAGTACAAAGACATTCAGTATTTTGGAAGTTACAGTTACGGTTTCGGAAATCTGACGGCCAAGGTAGATCCGAGCCTGAGCGGACCGATGCTGAATGAGGTGAAGCAATTGAAATCGGGCACCAGTCAGCAAGTGGAGTTGGGGGTATATTTCAACACAGTGGGCGTAGCGATACTGCATAACAGCTACCGCGCCGATGCAGCGACTACTTACGAAAATATGGATTTCAACAGCGATGGCATTTTGGAGAATGGGGCACTAGGCAACAAGCTGACTCTCGACTTCAACGGTGCAGAAGTGCTGTACCGCGTCCCCCTGATGGACAACAAACTGGAGGCTGGCTGCAAAGCAGGCCTGGGGATACAGTCCTACAAAATGAATACGGAGCAGGTGATGGCGGGAGCTAATCCCGGCAGGAGCACCTCCGTGATGAGGGGGCACAAAGTTACGTATCTGGCTGGGCTGGAGGTCAACTATCAGGTATGGAAATGGGTCAGTATAGGTTTGGAAACCTCCATCATACCGGGAAGCTACAAAAATCTTGCGAGCAACTACTACGACTCTTACCGATTCAGCGACAATGTGACCCGCTTAAGCAGTGGGGTGAAGATACGACTATCGCTGTAACAAATGGAAATGTGACTTACAATAAATTCAGATACTTATTCTTCGGTGAAATCCGACATTAGTCATTTCACCGAAGAATAAAGTATATTGAAGCAAAGTGATAGAAAAGCCTACCAACGCTTTTATTCTGAAATCATTTAGCTATTCTCGCTCACTTTGAATACCACTTCCACAATGGTACCTTTACCGGGCTGGCTGTAAATAGTAGAGCTGCCGTTCAGCAACACGGCACGTTCCCTGATCCCCAGTAGCCCATAAGAGTCGTTACGCCTTTTTTCATTCAGGTCGAAGCCAACTCCATCATCCGCTATTCGCAACACCACCGTATCGTCGATCATATCTATTGATACCTTTACCTCGGTGGCTTTTGCATATTTAGCCACATTGTTGAGCGCCTCCTGAACAATGCGATACAACGCTACAGCCTGGGTCGGATTCAAAAACAGATTGTGCTCGCTGGTATTGTTCACAAACTGACAAACAGTCTTGTACCGATTCTCAAATCCTTTGAGATGTTGTACAATCGTTTCGGTCAGACCCAGCAAATCCAACACTTCGGGACGCAGATCGGTCATGATTCGTCGGGCCGACTTGAGGGTATTATCCACCAGTTGCTGTATTTCTTCGAATTTGGCCTTTATTCTTTCCAGGTCCTGAGGCAGAACATTTTTCAGCACTATATTCTTCAGCAGCCCCATGTCAATTTTCATGGCGATTAATATCTGCCCCAGGTCGTCATGTATCTCCCGGGCCAGATTGCTGCGTTCGTCCTCACGCACTATTTGCAGGTGGGAGGAGAATTGAGCCAATTCTTCTTTGGATTCCCTCAACTGCCTTTCGGCTGCCTTCTTTTCGCTCACATCAATATTGAAGCCCGCAATACCAATAATGCGGTCGCTATCCCTGATCGGGAAAATGATTTGCTGATAATACAGCATTTTTCCATTGTCCAAAAACTCGTATTCTTCTTCAAACACTTCGCCACTATACGCACGCTGATTGCTCGCCTCCAGCAGCCTTATAATATTCGGATCAGCTGTCGGGTCGGTATTTAGCCTCTTACCTACTATAGAGCCAAAATGATTTACCAGCATGCGGTTTTCGAGAATACCGACTCCTTCGATGTCCCTTGCCCAAATTTCGAAAGGCGAATTATCGATAAAGGTTCTCAACAACATTTCACTTTTTTGCAAAGCTTCTTCGGCATGTTTGCGGTCCGTAATATCGTGCAGGCAAAGCAGAACTCTCCGTTCGGTACCCGTGTTGATCAATGCTGTGGACCCCAACAAGGATATATCCATAGCATGATCATTTATTAGTAGCGACGACTGATACTCGATATTGTGATGACTTTGCCCCGTACGATAAGTATCATCCAGCGCCATTCTGAGGGTACAGGTATTGCACTGCCGCCCGTGACCGCACCCTTTCGGATCTTCGAATGAATAGATACATCCAATCACATTACCTACCACGCCACTGGAGGAGATATCTTCGAAAAGCCCGTTGATGGAATTGAATGCATTGTTGGCAAAATAGATATTACGCTGCCCGTCTACCACACACATCATCACCGGCGCATGATCATAAATGGCTTTGAGCTCCACGCGGCTCTGCTCAAGAGCATCTTCTACCTGCTTACGGTCGGTAATATCACGTGCGGTAAGTTGCACAGCCGGATGACCTTCCAGCACAATAGGCATCGCCTTTACTTCCACATAGATGGCTGTTCCATCCAAACGGATGTACTTTTCCTCCACTGCCGGCAGGGCAATATCAATGCTGCTATCGGCCAGGCTACTCATGCGTTCGAACACAAGCTGACGATTGTCGGGGTGGATAAAATCGATCACATTGGTTCCTATCAATTGCTCTTTGCTTTGCGCTCTCATCAGACGCAAACATTCCAGATTGACATATACCACCTTTCCGTTCTGATAAATAGCAATTGCCTCGGGCGAATATTCTACAAAATCACGATACTTGGACTCACTTGCTACCAGAGCATGTTCGGTATCAAGCCGCTCTTTCTCCGAATCCATCACGTCCAGCGCATAGGAAATATCCACACTCACCTCCTGAAGCAACTTACACTCTTCATCATCAAAGAAGTCTGTTTCAGATGCATAAAGAGCCAGACAACCGTACAGCTTCCCTTTTCGGTGTATCGGAATAGCAAAGGCCGATCGATAGCCCCGCTGAAGAGCTTCATCCCGCCAGGAAGACATCACTTCATCCGTTTCTATATTGTTACTATACACGGCTTTTCCTTCTACCAGAGCATGTGCCACCGGATAACTTCCGCCACCGGATGTATCATTTATATTGATAGGGAATTTATCGGGATAGCCATCGTGGTAGCCAGCCATACTGACCGGGCGAATATCGCCTGATTCCGCATCAAGTATTCCCAGCCAGCACATCCTGAAATGACCATATTCAATGGCCAAACCGCATATCGACTCGAAAAGAGCCTTCTCTGTTTTTACGTGTACAATGGTTTGGTTGATCTGACTCAGAAGAGCATACAGTCGGGTAACGTATTGTAGTTTTTGCTCCGCCTGCTTACGGTTAGTAATATTATGAATTATACCACCTATCCCGAGTTCACCATTTCCCAACTTCATCAGGAATTTGGTTGTTTCATAGATATGATCTCCCAGTTGCTCTTCCTGATTATAAAATTCAAGACCGGAAAGCACTTTCATGTCCGACGACACGCATGGCGCTATAGCCCCTGATTCTCCGGCCAGTTCCTGATCCGTCTTACCAATTATCGCATCAACCTCTAAATTATAGAACGATGCCATTGACTGATTTGCAACCAGATAACGCATTTGGCTATCTTTCACAAAAATCATATCCTTGTTGTTATTGATAAACGTATTGTAGCGCTCGTCGCTTTCTCTGAGGGCTCTTTCTACTTTCAGGCGCTCCGTAATATCACGGGTTACTCCATGGATGCCCACCAAAATACCATCCGAATTTACGTTAGGCGTGATCAGCATCTCCCCGAATTTCGTTTTACCATCTTTGCACCTGTATTCCAATATGTAGGTTGCCACATATTCTTTGGTTTGGAGATGCAGTTCGAGGTATCTTTTTACTTCTGACCGGAATGCCGCCAAAGCTACCTGAGCCGATTCTTCGGTAAATCGGTCGCTTATTGTTTGCTCCAGATATTCTTCAACGGTGTATCCGGTAAATTTCTCAATTGATTTTGAAACAAACGTACTTTTACCTTGTAAGTCCATCAGCCAAACGACGTCGCTGATTTTTTCGGTAATGAGCCTGTACTTCTCTTCGCTGTTTCTCAATGCACTTTCAGCCTTCAGACGTTTCGACACATCCTCAATAATTGAGTAAAGCATTATTTTACCATCAATCACCACCGGAGCTGCATTCACTTCTACATGGCACAAATCACCGTTGGCTAAGCGATGCTGACGCAACATTTTGTAGCTGTTTCCCTTCAAAACAGACCTGATATCGTGAAGCACTCCATCGGAATCAGAATTGATTATTTCTGTGATTTTCTTTCTTTTCAGCTCATCCAGTGCCCATCCATAAAACTGACATGCCGCCGGATTGGCATCGGCTATGAAGCCCGACTCCGGATCGATGATCAGCATCACAGTAAGCGTATTCTCAAAAATGCTCCGATATCTCTCTTCACTTTGTTGCAGAGCCTCCTGAATCTGCTTCCGCTCGGTGACATCTCTTGATATGCTGACAAATCGTACTATCTTTCCCTCTTCATCGGTTATCAACCCACCGTTTACTTCGGCAAAATACGAATCGCCCGACTTTGTGAGTACCTTGTATTCATTAGGCCCGGTTTTTTCACCCGTGGTAGTTCTTTTTTCGAAGTCCGACTTCATTTTATCCAGATATTCCGGAGCCACAAAATCAAAGATCGATTTTCCTATCACTTCCTCTTCGCGACTATATCCATGTGCCTTCAATGCGGATGGCGAGAGTTTCAACACGGTTCCATCCGTATCTGTTATCACAATATGATCGGGAGAAGCATCGATTATAGCCCGATAAAGGGCTTCACTCTCTGCAATTTTACGCTGAATGGCCTTGCGCTCTGTAATGTCGCGAATGGCAAATACAAAACCACAAGGGTTGCCCTGTCCGTCACGAACAAACTCAGCATTGATTTCTGTATCAACAATCTGCCCTTCCGACTTCTGAATGGAGTATTCTTCCGGACCATTGAAAATACCATTGATCATTTGTTCCAACTTCTCTCGTGCTCGTTCATGCTGAGCAGGCAACAGAAATTCATAGATATTCCGCCCCAGCACCACATCGTCAGACGCATACCCAAATAGTTTCAGTCCTACAGGCGATAGCATTTGTATATTCCCCTCCAGATCGGTCACTGTAATGTTATCCGGTGATGCCTGAATTACTGATCGATAAAGAGCCTCGCTGGCTCGTAAAGCTTCTTTGGTATGCGTTTCGAAAGTGACATCACTAATGACGCCAAATATTTTATTCCGCTCTTTATCAAATGTAGCTATCGAGTGAATATCAACCAATTGTTGGGTTTCAAGGTTTCGGATTCTGAAATATACATCAAAATCCACCCCTTCTTCCACCAGTTTACGCAGTCCCTCATCAATTATTTCTCTGTATTCGGGCAATGCCTGAGGTTTCACCTCCTCATGTTCCAATTCACTCTTAGATATCCCGTAAATAGACATTGCTCCTTTCGAAACGATCATGCGTCCGGTGGTACGATCCAGCTCCCAATTGCCGGTTTTACCCGCAATCTCAGCTCTGAGCAAGCGCTCTTCGCTCGCACGCAGGTCAGCCTCGGTTCGCTTTCGACTTTCTACTTCGTTGCGCAAATCTTCCAACAGATTCAAAGTAGCCAGATGGGTAGAGTGCAACTCTTTTGTACGCTCCACCACTAGTTCAGCCAGTCGCTTATTTTCATCCATCCTACTGATGTTCAACTGCTTTACCTTAAGCATGGCTCTAATTTGTGCTACCAGTTCACTCTGATCAATCGGTTTAGCCAGAAAAGCCTCGGCTCCCACTTCCAAAGCCCTGATTCTGCTGTTTCTATCATCTTTTATGGCAGTAACAAATACCACAGGGATGTTTTTCAAAAGTGCATCATGCTTTAGCTGCGTACATACTTCAAATCCATCCATTCCGGGCATAATCACATCGAGCAGAATTACATCCGGATCTTCGCGATGAGCAATTTTGATTCCAGCCTCCCCCCCAGTGGCTGTAAAAACAGCTGCATCGGGAAACGCATCACTTATCAGGACTCTCAGTGTAAACAGATTGTCCTCATTATCATCAATCGCCAGAATCTTAATCCCATTATTTTCCATACAATATTTCATTTAGGGTTTTAAAAAACGCCTTATGTTCAATTGGCTTTGCCAGATAGGCATCAAATCCGTGTGCCAGAATTGTTTCGCGCTCAGACAGCATAGCACTGGCCGTGAGAGCCACTACAGGAATATGCTCCAGTGCCGGATGGTTTCGTATTCTTCTGAACGCTTCAATACCATCCATTCCCGGCAACGCAATATCCATTAATATCAGATCGGGCACCAGACTCAATGCTTTATCCACTCCCATCTCGCCATCGGTGGCTTCGTACAGGCGGTAATCTCCATCGAGCAATGCCTTTACGGTAATCATATTATCTTCATTGTCTTCTACAATTAGAATAGAGGGTGGAAGGTCGGCAGCAGGCGCCTCCACTGCGGGCTGCTCTGCGGTTACCTGTTGGACAGATGGCAGACTTTCGACCGATTGATCTTCCCTGTCTGTATTTGCCACCATCGAAGCGATGGCATTCAGAAGTTCGTTACGGTTTACATCGCCTTTGTGAATAAGCTGATGAACATGATTGCGGTTCAACACCGCCCTGTCTTCTGCAGTAATATGCTTGGCAGTCAGAATCAATACGGGTATCTGTTCTGTAGCCTCGGTACTTCGCAACTTATTCAGCACCTGAAATCCATCCAGACCGGGCATCATCAGGTCCAGAATAATCGCATCAGGCACGGGCTTCAACCCCGACATGATTTCCAGTGCTTGTTGCCCCGACCCGGCCGCAACAACTGCATAGCCACTTTCTTCCAGAAAATGTCGGATTTGAATAATGGCAGGCTCGCTATCTTCCACTACCAGAATGGTTTTCTTTGTCGTTACCGGAGCCGGAGCATTATAGTTAGGCTCATGGAACTTAGCAACGGGCACACTGGCTACTTCCGCCTTTTTGCCGGATGCTTCGGGCTGATAGGCATAAGGCAGGGTCAATGTAAACACAGAGCCAACTCCCACCTCGCTCACTACCGTAACATCGCCACCTAACAAGCGGGCGTATTTACGTGCGATGGAAAGGCCAAGACCTGTGCCACCATATCGGCGGGAAGTACTGCTTTCGGCCTGTCGGAACTCATCAAAAATATGTACAATTTGCTCTTTCGATATACCGATACCACTATCTTTTACGGCTATTTCCAATTGTGCTCTGGTTTCGGACACTGTGATTTCAACATGGCCTTTTTCGGTGAATTTCAGAGCATTTGCCACCAGATTCTGAAGAATATGGCGGCATTTATGGGCATCGCTTTGTATTGGATTCACGTTGCCCTTCATCCTATGAGTTAATTGTATTCCTTTTTGTACGGCGATAGGCGATAGCATCGTCACCACTTCATCGACCAGACTGTCCGGGCCAAACTGAGTCAGCTCCACCTCTTCACGCCCCGATTCGATGCGGGAAATATCCAGAATATCATTGATGAGCGTAAGCAGATGTTTACCGTTTCGCTCAATCACTTCGAGATAACTGTACTCTTCATTCGGAATTTTTTCTTTCAGCCTACGGTTTAACACTCCAGACAATGCAATCACAGAATTAAGCGGCGTGCGCAGCTCGTGACTCATATTCGACAGGAAGTTGGTCTTTAGCCGGCTTGCTTCGTTCAGTTGGTATTTCTGCATTTCCAGTTCGCGATTTTGCTCCATCAGCTCTATCGACTGTTGCTCCATTTCATGTTTTTGCTGCGTCAGCTCACTATTCTGCTCATCAATTTTAGCAAATACTTTTCGTAGCTCTCTGTAGGTCAGTATACCTTCAATGCGAGCCGTCAGGATATCAAACATGCGCACTACCAGTTCATTGGCTTCGGG
>JBJOOU010000286.1:0-12023 GCA_046051105.1 Bacteroidota bacterium | reverse complement strand
AATCCAAACTCGGCTTCGGATGCCGTAACGATTGCTTCGAATGGTTATACTAATATCGAAAACTATATCAATAGTTTGACGATTGCTTCGTCGCAGGCCTATCTTCGTGCGCCATTGCTTTTTAGCGTAAAATCGACGACTCAAAACTCCATCACTTTCAAATGGTTGGATTACACTCGCGATGAAACCGGATTTGTGATCGAACGCAACATCAATAAAGTATGGACACCGATTGCCAACATCGCTGCTGAAACAGATACGTTTTGTCTTACAGGTCTTGCACCTGAAGAAAAAGATACTTTCCGAATCAAAGCTGTAAATAGCTCATTGGCTTCGGATTATTCGGCTCAGCTTATTGCTAAATCAAAACCTATTGAAGTTCCTGTGCTGAATCTGACCACCTATACACCGGATCTGATCTGGAATGGTGGCGTAAGTGCCGATTGGGATAAAGTGACCACCAACTGGACTTCGGGTAGCACGTCAGTGGCATTTACGGATAGTGCCAAGGTGATGTTTACCACTATTCCAACCACCTCCAAAACAATCAATATTACCGATCAAATAGGCATTAAAGCGTTGGTATATCAGTCGGATAGTAGTGTGGTGATGAGTGGAACGGGAAAGCTGGCAGGAGTTGGTTCTGTGAATAAAACCGGAAAAGGAAGTCTGTCGTTGCTGACAAGCAATACCTATACAGGTGCTACAGTGGTATATGACGGAGTTTTGAAAATAAATACGCTGGCCAACGGTGGTGCTGCAAGTTCTATCGGAGCCTCGGCTAATTATGCTTTCAATTTTGTACTGAAAGGTGGAAAAGTAGATTATTCGGGAGCCACTGTGGCCACCGACCGCAATATTTTATTGGATAAAACCAGTGAGTTCTCCGTGTCGAATAGTGCTGCCACAGTTACCATGAATGGTATGCTTACCGGTGCAGGTGGTTTTGTGAAATCAGGTGCAGGTACTTTGAAACTCATCAATAACAAAGGCAATGATTACGAGGGCGGTACAACGATTACCGAAGGAACAGTCAATCTGGATATGCAGCAAACGCTAACAGTTAGCGGTGTGTTTGGAACAACTAAATCGGTAACACTCGCTGGTGGAACGCTTCAAACTACCAACGGTCAAACAGCGAACTACGAAACCTACGATTTCGACATCATTGTTCCGGAAGGTAAAACGGGTGGTATCACACCATTCCGCAACTGTAGTATTAAATCGAAAATCATCGGTTCAGGTACATTAAAATACACCATTCCGTATCTGCGCGAATATATTACCGGCGATTGGACCGAATTTACAGGTGTACTAAATGCTTATGGTTCTAACTCCACCGATGGCAGTCAGTTGATGCTTTACAATACCGTAGGTATGCCTAATACCCGTTTATATCTGACAGGAAATGCAAAAGTGCTCAACTGGGCAACTACAGGCACGATGCGTCTGGGTGGTGTGTCGGGTGTTACCGGAACTTTCCTCAGTGGTGCAAGTAAAAACACGAACACATCGGCGCAAACCTGGATTGTTGGCGGCGCAGGTTCGGATGAAACCTTTAACGGGATTATAAATAATGATTGTTCTGCCACCGGATACGCAGGAACCACCAGTATTGTGAAAGAAGGGAATGGCTATTGGAAGCTTGCAGGTGCAAATACCTATAAAGGGACTACCACGGTAAACGGAGGAACTCTTATCGTTAACGGAACTCAAACCGGAACCGGTGCTGTGACTGTTGCCGATGGCGGAAAACTGGCCGGTAAAGGTACCATGCCTGCTGCGGTAACGGTTCAGTCGGGCGGGACCATCCAACCCGGCGACCCATCAGTAGGAACCTCTAATATCGGAACCTTTACGGTAGCCAGTCTGAATCTTCAGGCAGGAAGTACTACCAATATGGAAATTAATCGTACAGCCGGAACGGTAGATAAAATTACAGCAACTTCTTCTGTTGCTTTAGGCGGAACTTTGAATTTGACGATTACAGGAACGCCGGCCCTTGGCGATCAGTTTATACTGTTTTCAGGAACAACATTTAGCGGAGCATTTACTCAAATGATTCCTGCAACTCCGGGTGTAGGCTTGAAATGGACATTGACAAATGGGGTATTGAAAGTAGATGTTGCCGATGGTTTAACCGTGGTTGAAGATACCCGTTTAAAGGTGTATCCCAATCCGATAGTCGATTACACAGAAGTTTCTCTGGATAAAGTGTATAACAATGTTCAGCTGACTATTGAATCGTTGAATGGCGCTACCATCATTACCCGCAATCTGGGTACAACCGATCGTAGCCGTATCAATCTTTCGGAACTACCCGCGGGCTTTTATATTCTGAAAGTAAGCACTTCAGAAGGAACAGCAATGACTCGTAAGGTGGTAAAAGAATAAAATAAATTTCATCCTGATATAAAAGCAGAAGCCGCATGGTTTCTGCTTTTTTTTATTGCAGATTGATCAATACCCAAAGTGGTATAAAATCACAACAGATATTTAAATGTGTTTTATAACATATTCTAATGGAATAGCTGTACCTTTGCAGTCGCTAACTCAAAAAAAACAACATTATGATTTATTTAGCAGACACAGCAAACATTGCTGAGCTTAAAGAATTGTTCTATTACTTCCCCATTGCCGGAGTAACTACCAACCCCACCATTATCGGCATGGAAAACCAACCGATGTCAGTCATTATGCCTCAAATCATCGACATTGTGGGTGATAAAATGTTGCACGTGCAAATGATCAGCGACAAAGCTGAAGACATGGTGCGCGAAGCGAAAGCATACAAAGCCAAATTTGGACTGGGCGACAATTATTTCGCTAAAATTCCGGTATCGCAGGAAGGTTACAAAGCAATGCCTATGCTGAAAGATGCGGGAATAAACGTAACGGCTACGGCTATTTTTACGCAGCAGCAAGCTTTAGTGGCTGCCCGTTCGGGAGCTGATTGGGTGGCGCCTTATGTAAATCGTTTGGACAATATTTCTTCGCACGGTATTGAGGTGGTAAAACACATTGTGGATAATATTCGCGAATTTAAACTAAACACTAAAGTGTTGGCAGCTAGCTTTAAGACTGTTGACCAGGTTCACCGTGTGAGTATGGTGGGAAGTCATGCCGCTACGGTTAGCCACGAAATTCTGGAACGCCTACGCAGCCACCCAATGACGGATATGAGTCTGGAATGGTTTGTGCGCGATGGCAAACATTTATACGATATTGAATTCTGATTCTTGCTCAGTAATAGCATGACAAAGAAAAAACGCTACTCAAAAACTCGAGTAGCGTTTTTTGCATATTAAGGCAATGTCCTTATTCTTTGATCGTGCGAACAACCACCCAATTATTTTTCTGATCGAAATCAATCAGCTTCAATCCATTTCTGTTAGCTTCCGCTTCAATCAGAGGGATATCTTCTTTGTAGAACCCACTCATATACAGCTCGCCACCCGACGAAAGGCAGGAAGCATATTGTTCCATATCATTCAGCAGAATATTGCGATTGATATTAGCAAGTATGATATCAAATTTCAGTCCCGTCAACAGTTCCGCTCCCCCCAAACGCACATCAATACCTTTTATATTATTGATGGCAATGTTTTCTTCAGAGTTTTCAGTACACCACGAATCAATATCGATAGCTACCAAATCTTTAGCACCACGCATGGCGGCCAGGATAGCTAGTACAGCAGTTCCACAGCCCATGTCAAGAACCGTTTTGTCAGCTAAATCCATTTTGAGAAGGCGGCCAATAACCAAACTGGTGGTTTCATGATGCCCGGTTCCAAAAGCCATTTTGGGGTCAATTACGATATCGTAGGTCGCTTTGGGCACATTTTTATGGAAAGAACTATGTATCACACAATCATTGCCGATTACGATAGGTTCGAAATAATTCTTTTCCCACTCTTCGTTCCAGTTTATCTGCTCAATCTGGGTAAATTTGTACTCGATAGACGCTTCGAGCGGAAAGTCAGTTACGACCTCGTTTAAGGCTTGTTGGTTGAATTTTTCTTCAGGTATGTAGGCAGTCAGTCCTTCCTCAGCCGGAACAAAGCTCTCGAAACCTATTTCACCAAGCTCTTCAGCTAAAACGTCTGAAATATATTCTTCGAATGGTTCGATGCTTAGTTGTACTTCAATGTAATTCATGTGCTATAATAGTTAATTAATCTTATAATGCAAGCTCAGTGCATCCAAATTAGCTAACCTGGTCTTATCTTTGATTAACAGAATCTGAAATGCATTTACAAAAATAGTTCTTTTTTTGGGATACAGGCTCATCGCTGTTTGAATGAGCCATTTAAAAATAGAAATTATGATGCCCCATGGCATGATTATTGTTTCAATTTTTTTATAACTAACAGTCTCTTTTAATCATAGGAGGTATTATTATGAAACGATTCACCCTCATTAGTCTCATGGCTCTGTTGCTGCCGGTATTGGCATCTGCACAGTCACAGAATACATCATTGGATGATATTTATATCAAGCCAAGTGATGCCGGTAAGATCCAGCAAAAAACAGCTGAACAAAAGAAGAATGGACAAACGCAAGCACCAAAATATAAAAATGGAGCCCGCGAAATTGTTTATATTGACAGAACGACTGCATCTCAAAAAGATTCATCTGTCGTGTTGGCACAAATGAATGATAGTGTTGCGCAACAAAACCAGGATTCGACAGGTTATTATCTAAACGGTTTTAAAGGAAACCAATCCGATCTGGAATATGCTAATCGCTTACGAAGATTTCATGATCCTAAATACACAATTTTTATTGGCGCCCCCAGATATAATGATGTATATTTCCTTAATAGTAGTGATTGGAACGTATATCTTGATGGGTCATATGCGTATGTAACCCCTACATGGACAAATCCTTATTGGTATGATTATCAGTATCGCCCTTATTCAAGCTGGGGCTATAGTGGATTTTATGGGTATCCATACAGCTATGGAGCTTACTACGGTGGTTTTTATGGTGGGTACTATGGAAACTGGAATAGTTATTATGGCTTCTCAGGTTATGGATATGGATATCAATGGCCTTTCTACGATTACTACGGATGGAACTCTCCTTATTATGGATATGGAGGATATTATGGCTATGGTTGTGGTTATTATGGAGGTGGAACCTGGGGGGGAGTTTCTACCAAAAATCACTTAAGGGAAGCTTCATCTACAAATAATGTTGGCAGGTACGCAACCTCCCAAAGTGTTACTTCGGGTTCGGGTTCAGTCGGCGTTGGCAGATATTCTACACAATCTAACACGAGTAGCGGCAGAAATTCGTATACGGCAGTGAGTGGAACCCGTGCAACTTCATCAGGGAATAGTTCTTACGTAAGTAGATCTGTAAATACTAATTTTAGAAATAATTACAACTCCAATTCTGTGTCAGGACAAAGACCAACAGGCTTGTCAACAACCGTTGGCGGAAGGATAAATACTGAAGGAGCTTCAAGATCGTTCAATTCTACTGTTGCAGGTGGAGCCTATAATCCAGGTAATATTAATACAAGACCCAGAACCAGTACAACTGTTTCCGTTCCTTCGGGTTCGGGTAGTACATCCGTTGGAACCCGTAGTTCATCGCAGACTACATTCACTTCGGGTGCGCGCCCAACGGTAAATGCATCATCTTCTCAAACTTACAATGAAGGTCGGAATACGGGACGAACTTATACTCCGTCTTCAAATTCCTCGGGTTATACCCCATCCAGTTCTTCATATAGTTCTCCTTCATACAGTAGTGGTAGCAGCAATAGTTCTTATTCAAGTGGCAGTAGCAGTAGTGGTAGTAGTGGTGGAAGTTCCCGTGCATCCGGTGGTGGTGGCGGTGGCGGAGGCCGTCGGTAATTTGTTATTTTGTATCTGATTAAACTGATTTATTACTAAAAGAATATGAAAAGATATATAATAGTTGGATTGAGCATATTTACTTCATTGTTGACATTTGCTCAAACTGAGTTTGATGCCTATAAAGTGGTACAAACAGATATTAATGGAACTGCTCGATATATGGGTATGGCCGGAGCTTTTGGGGCTCTTGGAGGTGATGCTTCATCCATTAAAGATAATCCAGCTGGATTAGGTATTTACAGGCGTTCTGAGTTGACTGGCACGTTGAATAACATGTCACTTAATTCGACCTCAACTTGGAATAGCAACAAAGGTTATGGGGATATGTACAAGATGAACTTGAATAATTTCTCGCTCACATTAGCCAATCCAACATGGCTGTCGGAGAATAAAATGTCGGGTTTACAGAGCTCTAACTGGAATTTTTCATACAATAGATTGAAGAATTTTGATAGAATGACCAGCGTGTCTACCTCAAATTCTAATTCTTCATTTGCTGATTATCTGGCTTATTTCAGCTATGAATATAGACCAGGTGATTTTGACGGAAAAATAAGAGATCTATTTAGGAATGAATATTTATCACCGCTGTCGATTTATGGGTTTGAAGGTTATTTGATGGATTATAATGGTCTTGACTCCCAGGGTAAAGGGACGTGGAAGTCTGCTTTTAGTGAGAAAAACTCCTCGAATTTTAGACAAACCGAAACCGGGTATTTAGATCAATATTCATTAGCATGGGCGGGTAATTATGACAATTCCTTTTTTTTAGGAGCATCTCTGAATTATCAAACTTATAGATACACTTCGGCCAGACATTATGGGGAAACCTATCTGACTCAGGGGAGTTTTAACTTGGGCGATACGGTGTCTTCAAATGGTAATGGTATTAATTTGAAGATCGGAGGAATATTTAGTGCTTCTGATAATATAAGATTAGGATTTGCTTTAGAAACACCAACAGTATACAGGATTAGTGAAAACTATAAGTCGACATTAGGTTATACAATGCCAAATGATAGTTCTTTTGTTGTAGTTGGAGCGGAGTATGAAAATTCGTTTAAAGTTCGAAGCCCCTTCAAATATAATGCAAGTATTGCTTACCTATTTGGAAAGAAAGGATTGCTAAGTTTTGAGTATGATTATATTGATTATGCCTCTATCAGATACATGAATTCGGATTATGATCAAAATTTTAGTCCAGTCAATGATGGTATGAAAGAAACTCTAAGGAATTCAAGAACAATAAAATTGGGTGGTGAGTATAAATTGACAGATAAATTCTCTATAAGAGGAGGTTATGCTAATACAAGTTCGGGAACGTTACCCAATGCGGAAAAATATATGAGTGTATATACTAAACGTGTAGATACTGAATATTATCTAGATAATTCATTGGATTACTTTACTGCAGGTCTTGGTTATCGCGATTCTGATTGGTACCTGGATTTTGCTTACATGAAAAAGATTTTACATCAAACGTTTTATCCGTATAGATCAAGTCAATTGGCTGTAAAAGCCACGGGAGCTAAGGTTGAAACGATTACAAATAATCTGGTTTTGACTCTTGGATTAAGATTCTAATAAAAAAAGAGCCATCAATAAAATGATGGCTCTTTTTTTTGAAGTTACTTGATGGTAATCTTTCTTGTGAGTGTCTCATTGGTGGTTTTTATTTGTATTAAATATAAACCGGTTTTGAGACTTGAAACATCTATCCTTGATGAACTTAATATTGAGCTCATTAATAATGAGCCGGAAATATCGTAAATAGAAAAAGCAGATCCCTGAGGAACTTTCTCTACGATAATTTCATCTTTCGCAGGATTTGGATATATTTTCAGTTCATCCTTTTTGATGGATTCGACAGCTGCATTAACTCCCCATTTATAATTCAATCGTTGTATTTCGGCTGAAGTAACAGGAATAATTGTTCCATGGCGAGGTGTGAAATCAAAAGAAACGCCAGGCAAAACACTGAAGTTCGATAAATCGGTACTGGTGGTAAATTGATATGCACTGCTTGTGTACATATCATAAATCAGTATCCAGTTGTCGGTATTGTACATTCTGAAAACGCATCCTCCTTCTACTGCATTGGTGGTGGATTGAAGGTATTTGTCAATCGTTGTATAACCATTGGTTAGAGATGTAGACGTAGCTTTCTTGATACCATTCCCATTTCCTTCTGTTTTGAAGAATAAGTTATATACTCCATCTTTTAGTACAATGTCAGCATCGATAGTAGATAAACCATTGTTGTCGAACAATAGCTTTGGAGCGCTTTCTAATGCTGTGAATGTACTATTAGCGTAGGCATAATACACTTTGTCGTAATCAGATGATCCCAGTCTCATCGTAAAATAAATCATGTATTTTTTTGCTACAGGATCGTAAATGGTTTGTGGAGCCCAAATGCGGTCGGCAGCAGCATACTGGCTGTATAAGGCAGGTATGTTTATATCTGTATGTGACCAGTGGGTGAGGTCGGTGGATTTCATCAATACCATGGCTCTGTTTGAGCTCCATCCGAGTGAAGAACGCATATCTGTAACTACCATATAGTAATCATCGTTTTCACCTCTCAGAATGTGTGGATCTCTCAGTCCGTAGCTGGTGGTGGCTACAGTATCGGCGCTCACTACTGCTTTACCACTATTTAGGGCAGTATATACTAATCCGTCATAACTTAATGCAAAACGTATATTCTCCTGATCGATTGAATTGCCTGTGAAGAATGCAAAAAGATAACCGGCAAACCCTTCATCTTCGGCCACATTAATGCTAAATACTTTTGATGTGGAGGTTGAGCCTTTTTTAATTGTGGCTGTCAGTAGTACTTTCTGATTGCCGCTCCCGTGTGTCGGGCGATTTACAATTACACCTGAGTTAGAAAGAGTACCAGGGTAATCAGATTGCCAGGAAATAGTAGAACCTTCTGATCCAGAAAGAGCTAAGCTCAGATTAGAACGCAACAGATTCAGATTGCCAGATAAAATGAGGTTTAATGAATCAATGCTGACGCTTTGTTTGTCGGATGGATAGGGTATGACTTTAGCCGTAAATTGCTTGCTGCTATTTAGGCCGTTTTTAGTAAGGGTGGCTGTGAGGACTACTATGGCTGTATCGGAGCCATTTATTGGGCGGTTTACAATACCGGTATTCGAAATTATATTTGTTTTTGAAGAACTCCAGGAAATAACTATACTGTTCCCAGCATCAGTAGGTAAAGATAAATTCGAAGTTACTGCACTAAGGTTATTTAGCGTTAGAGCCGTTAGAGCATCTGATAATTGCATTTTCGTTGTAGCACTATCAAGGCCAGCTTTACTAGCACCCAAACCTATCACTTCACTGGAAGTTAATGCGCGGTTATATACTCTGAAATCATATATATATGACTTTTGCAAATAAGCATCACCCGAATAGCAAGACTTTCCAATATAGTTTGAGGTAGTTGCTCCCAAATCAGACGGTTTTACCGATACATTGGTGGATTGCTTGGTACGTGTTCCGTTTACATACACGGCGCCTGTATTGCCCGACTGGGTATAAGTAATAAGTTGCCAACTTCCTTTTGCGAGTGCAGCGTTCGAATTTACCGACACCTCGGTGGCCCAATTTGTTTTCGATATTGCAAATCGATTATTTATACCACTAAAAAACATATTGCCATTAGCGGTAGTTGACATGTAATCTGAGTTAGCAAAAGTCCAAAGAAAGTTGCCTGCCGCGGTTATATTTACTGTAGGGTCGACATACACATACATGGATACTGAAAAGTCGGTTAATGTGCTGATCAGGCTTCCGGTCTTAGCGGTCAGATCCAGATACCCGTTAGATGCTCCTAAATCAAGAACTGAGAACCGACCAATAGTTTTAGGTTTTGCACCATTCTTCAAGGCTGCTTTATATCCATTTCCAGACAAATCGGCAACAGAATCGATGCGCGTATCTGAAAAAAGATATTGAAGCTTCAAAGATGTATCGGCAGCCTGAACAGAACTGCAGAATAGAAAAAATAGTAAGATGGGGCAGTATAGCCTCAAAGAAGGAAAGATGTTGAACATTCGTTTTAATTTTGCTTTATTTTATACCTCTTTTACTTTATAGTGGCAAAGTTAGTGCTACCAACAATGTATAACGGATGACAAATCCATCTAAAATGTGGAGTTTGATTTCATTCAAAAAAAAACTCTCAGTGTTTAACCTGAGAGTTTCTATATTTTTGTTTTTACCAGCTTGATGGCAATCCTGCGTCATCCACACACATTGCCTTACATAACTTAGCACACAATGCCATCGCATTTTCCTGCGCAGCGATAGTGCCTAAATTGGTAACTTCCTCTTTCTGGTTGATACCATATGGCCAGAAATGTTGCGTGTCACCTTTGAGTGTTTCGCCCGTTGTGTTTAGCAGCAACGTTGATGCTGTTGTGCCTGTCCATACCCCATTTACAATTTTTGACTGCCATGCAGAAGTAGTACCAGAGCCCATGTAGTGACACATTTCATGGAGGGCTGTTCCTACCCACATATAGCGCGTATTGGCTCCAAATCCTAATCCTCCGTGGTAAGAAGCCTGAGCTGTTGGAATACCAGCATTGTAATATACATACACATTTCCTTTAAAGGTCGTATATCTGTTGAAGTATACGCACGCACTATCTACTGCAATTTTTATTAATTTATACTGAGTTGGGAGCGCTGCTGAATCAATGTCCAAAGTGTATGTCACATTTCCCATCAGTGGTTTTACTGTAAGTTGAGCGCCATAGGCAGTGCCCAGGCAATTTGATGCATAGGCTCGAACATAATAGGTTGAATTTAAACTCAGTCCAGACATCATGGCATAAAATTGTCCTACTGAAATGCCGCTTGCAAACTTGGTATTAGCCACAGTCGGATTTTTAGAAGTCGACCAGCAAATTCCTCTTTCGGTAAGCGCACAGCCTCCATTTGATTTTACATTCACTACTACAGTGGCTTTGTTGGTTGAATAATTGTAGGTTTGAGATACCGTCTCTACAGTAGGAAGACTATAAGCAGTGGTTTGGAAACTTATTTCTTGTCCGTAAGCAGTACCATAAGCATTGGTCGCGTAGGCTCTGATATAAATAGTAGAGCCAGCAGTCAATCCAGTCAAGCTAACAGCCGCTGCTGGGGTCAGGCTGGAGGATATAATCTTGGTATTGCTGATGGTCGGATTGGCGGAAGTGCTCCAACAAATACCTTTTTCAATAACCGATGTGCCTCCAGCTGAACTTACTGATATGCCAGAAGTAGCTGTAGTGAAGCTGATTGAACTTACCGCTGTGGTTGTGAGTGTAGGCAGTTTGTGTAAAATGCTATCAGTAACCGTGATGCTATCTATGCTGGAAATTGTAGAGTTGACAACCGTTTTGTCCGATTTATAAACATCCAGCTGTGTGTTTGAGTTTGAGAATTTCATGCTGTCTATTTGTGATGCATCTACATTGATCACTGTTAGATCAGCTTTAAATATATTAAGTGTTTTCTGCGCAAACACAACAAAAATCAACAAAACACTTATACTAATGAGAACTATTTTTTTCATAACTTCGTAATTTTCACTATTTGAGTTCCAACTTTCATCAGGTAAATTCCTTTTCTTAGTGACGAAATATTTACCGAATTATTATTGATCAACAGGTCACAAACTTTACTCCCTGTAACATTGAATACGCTAATCAGGGTGGGGGTGTCTGTGAGATTTTTGAACGAAATAATATCCAGGGCCGGATTGGGAAATACGCTCAGAGCGGATGAACCAAAAACGTTATTTAACGAAGTGTATAAAGAGAAATACATCCTGTTTACACCCGAAATTAATACCGATTCAGCCGTGCCGCTTTGCAGATTCAACACCATATTTGAACCGGAAAAATTGATTTTTTTGATGTCTGTCAGTTTTACAGACTTTACTGACCCATCAGTGTTCGCAATGTTCAGCGCTTGTGTTTGGGCATTTGCTTTTAATCCGAAAATCAGCAAACAAAGTACCAATAATGAAGTAATTTTTTTGTTCATAAAATCATCCTGTTGACTTTTACGCAACACATTGTTGCATCTGTATTTCAGAACAAAAATAATAGATTATTATACAGTCAAAGTGGATAATATTACCAAATA
>JBJOOU010000285.1:0-6741 GCA_046051105.1 Bacteroidota bacterium | reverse complement strand
GAACTTGGGGACATGGAAGACTATGAATTTGTAGCTAATACCTTTCAAAATCAGGGATATTCACATTTAACTCTTTTGTTTTAAATCAAAAACTTCAACTGCATTATATTCAGGGGTGGGTGGTCGGGGGTTGGCGTGGGAGAAGCAGGTTTAAACCGAATGGGAAAAACAGCCTTGAGCGCGCGTGGATAGCAAGGCTGAAATGCGAGTGTAGAGAAACGGAACGAAGTATGCAGCCTGTGCGTTGTGTGCGAGCCTATGCGAGTGGAGCGAGTGCCCCGGACACAGGAAGCGCGGAGCGCGGTGGACGGGTGCTGCCGGCAGCTGGCCTGGCGCATTTTTTTGCCCGAACGGTGCGTTGGAAATGCAAGGGCTGGATGGAAAGAGCGAATGAAGAGGAATGAAGTGTAATGAACGAAAAGGGGTAATGTGTGCGGTGGTGAAGCTTATGACGCTAAAGGCGTCATAGGCTGCAACCACGAGGATTTGCAGGGTGGAAAAAACATGGCCCCTGAAAGTGAAATGAAGCGCAATGTAACGTAATGAGTGAATGAAATCCAGCTCTTGCGTGCGGTTGGCAATAGCGGTGTGAAAGAAGGAGTGCAGAGAAATCAAATGAACGAAACGACTGAATGAACACTGCTATGCCAACATGGAAAAGTGAGCAGCAAAAAATGTGACAGGCCATAACAGCACGAGCGACCGCAGGCGAGCAAAACTCTAAGTGGTGGCTGACCCCTACAAACAAATTGATGAGCGTAGCGAATACCTTAAAGGGGTTTTAGGGGGCAGGTGCAACCACGACTGAGGAATGACAGAACGTGGTGAACAAAACAAGCTAACACGCCAGCATGAGCACCTACCGGAGCGCAATGGTGAGTGTGGAAGCGGTAGCCACAAGGGCAGCCGAAAAAATACTACCCGAAGTGTAAACGAGGTGTGGAGATTTTTTTCAGGCTGCTTGTTTTACCCTTGGGGCTATGTTTTTGTGAACAAAGTGGCGGAATGACGAAGACCGCTTTACCTATTCGGTTTAAACCTGCGTGGGTTGGATTGTTTTTTTTGAGGACAATGAGGACTTAGTGGACTATGAAAGTGCAGCGTACTTAAAAAACGATTCTGTCGCAAATATGTATGATATTTGCGACAGAAAACTGTTAGGAGACTATTCTTTTGATAATTTTTTTAGTCGGGTTTGATAGGCTTGCCAATAATTTCGTTTAATGCTTTCGCTTAGGAAAGAGGCATTTATCAGTTTCTCTACTTCTGCTGATTTTGAGAGCATTAGTTTTATGATTCCATTGAATACGGTTTCACTTATTCCGGCGTTTTGGGCAAGTATTGCAAATTGCTGACTTACTTTGCCCTGTGCTATTTTTTTTGGTAATAGTCCATCGTCCAGTGCAAAATCTTTATCCTCAATGTGAATACGGCTGTTAAGCAGGTCGTAAGCCGGGCTTAATCGGTAATCGCCCATAGGGGTTTCCAGAATTGAAAAGTTTTTGAAGTGTGCATCACCATTGGAAAGTAGGTAATTGAAAATCAGTAGTTTCAATAGTTTGAGCGCTTCCAGTTTATAGGTTGGCAAGTGCTTTTGCATCAGTTCAAACAACTCTAAATAATTCCCCAGGTATTTGTAATGTTCTCCGTGCGTTTGAGGAGTTCGGCCAGCCAGCGACGCAAAATCATCCTGTGCCAGCTTAGACCCATCGTCTTTTACATCAAATCGTTTGGTAATGTAGGCCGGTGCCCCGTTTTTAAAGAAAATCAGTGCATTTTCGGCTGTTTCTATGCCATAGACCTTACGGGCAATTTGCATCGTTAGGTGTTCGTTGGCCGGCATTTGATCAGGATTTTTACCTATCCCCGGTATCGGTTTCAGGATATAGGTGCCGCGTTCTCCTTCATCGATTAGCCTCAATTTGTTTTTATCGAGTAGTACCGAGAATTTTTCCTGGACTCCAGAGATAGATATGCGTTTTCTGTTTTGATCGAAAAGGTCGTCTGTTTCTGCATTGGAAGCCGGGGAATCATACGGTAATACGTAATGCACTGCTTTTCCCTGAAATACCCGTTTGAGGCATGTTCGGCTGTAGGCATTAAAGCCTTCGGCTAAGGTGCCGGGACAGTTGTTAATTGTCAGTTGATAATTGTCAATTGACAGTTTATTGGTTATTTTTTGTTTCATTGTTCTGCTGAGTTATTATTCATGATTTTTAGAAGGGTTACTGCACCGATACTATCTGTTTTTGCGGTAGTCATCAGTAATCCAAAATAATCATTGGTATCAATTCTGTTTAATTTGCATACAAGCTGTTTGTTGGAGCCTTCCGGTAGCATGTTGAAAAAAAACGGGAATAGAAATGGAGCATGAAAGTGTTGTTCACTTTTAGGGAGCGTTAGGCTTATAGCAGGTTTGCTGCTGGCTAACCAACTATCGTTATAACTGAAGGTGAAGGAGCCGTCATCGTGTTGGGTTAATACTCCTGCTTCCTGATCTTTGAATAATACTTTTGCCTGTCTCAAAGTTATAAAGTTTATAAAGTTCGTAAAGTTTGAAAGTTATAAAGTTATGATAGGTTTTTGACGGTGAGTGTTAGTTCTAATCCCAACACGTCGGCTATTTTTTGCAAAGTGAGTAGGGTAGGGTTTCCCTTACCACTTTCGAACTGTTTGAGGGTGCGTAACCCAACTCCCGATAGTTCCGCTACGGTTTCCTGTGTTACCTGCATGGCTTCCCTGCGGTCTTTTATTGTTTTTATTAGTTCTGAATAGTGCATTATACGGCTCTTTTTTCTGCAAATATACAATGAATTTTATTATATGTAATGAAAAGTGCAATAAATTGCATGTTTTGTGGAGATTAAAGAACAAAGAAAAATATTTTTAACAGGCATGCTTTGCAAAAAAAAATGGCAGCGAAGGGGATACGTAGGCTGAAGCCATAATTTTTTTAAAGGGTGACTTTGGGGATATATGTGAAAATCGACGGAAATTTTTCATTCTTCGGAATGCCAAAGATTAAAAAAAACTGTTGAACTTGAACTTTCAGGATGCAAAAAGAGGAATTTGACAGAAAGATTTGAGTCGCAGGACTTCGAATATCTAAATAAAACTGTTTGATTCTATAAAAATCAAAGGAAAAGCTATACTGAGTTGACGCTGATACGAGTGTTCAACTCAGTTTTGCTTTAAAGAGGTTTTTAAATGTGTGTGCGGGTTATTATATCAATCGTTTGTCCAGAAACTCCTGAAAGGCTTCTTTGTGCGAATCGGAAATGGGGATGTGTACTTTTCCGAATACGATGCGGTTGCGGTCTATGATTTTTATTTTTTCCTGATTGACGATAAATGATCGGTGTACGCGCAAAAAGCGATTGGAAGGCAACATTTCTTCCATGGCTTTCATCGTAATGTGCGATACGATGGCCTGTGGTTGCTCTTCGGTGTATATTTTAAGGTAGTCTTTCAATCCTTCGATGTACAGAATTTTGTCCAAATCAATTTGCATCAACTTGTAATCGGCTTTTACAAAGATGCTTTTCTGCGTTTCGGGTACGGTTTGCAGCGGGGTGTTGCTAAGTTGATGATAATGCAAAGCTTTGTTGGCGGCTTGCAAAAATTCAGGGTAACTAAAGGGCTTTAGCAGATAGTCCAGCGCATTTACTTTGTAGCCTTCGAGTGCATATTGCTGGAAGGCGGTAGTGAAAATGATACGTGTTTTTTCAGGTACCAGGCGTGCAAACTCCATTCCGGTGAGTTCGGCCATCTGTATGTCCAGAAAAAGCAGGTCGGGCACATCATTTTGTACCGCATCGATGGCAGCAATGGCCGATGAGAATTTCCCGGTCTGTTTCAGGAACGGAGTTTTGCTTACATAGCTTTCCAGTAGTGCCAGTGCCAGAGGTTCGTCGTCGATGATAAAGCAGGTCAGTGTCATTGGTGTCTGTTGTTAGTTTTGGGGTGATCCGGGTTAAAGTAAAATAGTTAGTTCGCTGGTATATACATCGTTTTCGATGGTATTGGTGAATGTATATCGTTCGGGGTACAGAAGTCCCAGTCGTCTGCGCAGGTTTTCGAGTCCGATGCCAGAGCCACTCCGGTCGGTTTCGGTTTTTGGAAAATAACTATTCTTTATGGTGCATATCAGCCGTTTGTTGTCGGTCATGTGAATATCAATGTTGATAAAAGACCGATTGTTCGGACTTACGCCATGTTTAAATGCATTTTCCACCAACGTAATAAACAGCATAGGGGCAATTTCGAGTTTGCTTTCGGTTACCGATTCTACTTTCATTTTTACCTCAACATCCGAAGTAAGACGGATGCGCATCAGTTCTACATAATTGACAATAAAATTCATTTCCTGGCTCAATGCTACCTTTTCAGCATCGTTTTCGTACAATACGTAGCGCAGCAATTTGCTCAAATCGAGCACAACAGATTGGGCTTTTTCGGGACTAATGGCAATTAGTGAGTAAATATTATTCAGTGTGTTGAACAAAAAATGTGGATTCAGCTGCTGTCGCAGGTTTTGAAGTTCGGCTTCGGTATGCTTTTTATCTGCTTCTTTGCTTTGCAAATCCAGTTCGTACCATTTGGCTGTCACTTTGATGGCCAGGCTTAGTCCCATGGTAATGATGAGCGGAAAGATGTCTTTGAAAAACAATATCGCCAGCGGGTTGAAATCATCCTTTGGTGGAGGAGGCATTCTATTATTGATATGCAGTTCGGGGATATTCATTTTGAGCAAATGAACGATATAACCCACTACTATAATAATGATGGCATTGTAGGCAACAAATTTCCAGATTTGGCGACGGTACAAAAATCGCTCAATTAAAAAAGAGAAATTGAGGTAAAAGATAGTGAGTAATGAAACAAGGGTGGTACCGTGATGCAGCAGTTTGAGCCCCATATCGTCGTTTGAATTGCGCCAAAAGGTGACAAACGGAAGGATGAAAAACAGCCCCCAGGCCATGAGGTGAATCACAAATTGCAACAGCTTTTTATTCTGCTTCATATTTATTATTGGTTGAAAAATGGTACTTTACAAAGATAAGTGAAACAATCAATTATAAAGCATCGCCATGATAGGTAGCGATGCTTTTCTTTTGTTTTCGGGTGAATGTTCGCGTAGTTATTCGTAGCGCAAAGCCTCAATAGGGTCTAGTTCCGAAGCATTTTTGGCGGGGTACCATCCGAAAAATACGCCGGTGACGGTACATACCAGAAACGAGAGAATGACAGAATAGACCTGAATAGAGATAGGCCATGATACCAATAGTTTTACAGCTAAAGAAGCTCCAACCCCCAGAAGCACTCCAATTAATCCACCAGTTACACTGATCAGTACGGCTTCGATCAGAAATTGAGCAAGAATGTCGCGCCCTTTTGCACCGATTGACATGCGTAATCCAATTTCGCGCGTACGCTCTTTCACCGACACATACATAATATTCATAATACCAATACCACCCACCAGTAGCGATATCCCGGCAATACAAGCCAACAGAATGGTCATCATATCGCTGGTAGATGTTAGCATGGTGCTAAGTTCTTCCTGCGAACGGATGTTGAAATCGTCGTCGTCGGTGGCTTTTAGTTTATGATTGGTACGTAAAATGGTACTGATCTGATCGGAGGCTTTGTTGGTAACTCCTTCGGTGGTGGCCGATGCAAATATACCGTGGATATAGGTGATGGCCAAAATCCGTTTTTGAATCGTGGTGTAGGGTGCCAATACAATATCGTCCTGGTCCATACCCATGCTGTTGTACCCTTTTGCTTTCAGTGTGCCAATGATGGTGAAAGGAATCTTGTTGAACCGAATGGCTTTACCGATTGGATCTTCGCCATTGGTAAACAGATTTTTGACGATGGTTTGTCCTATCACACACACTTTGGCAGCCGAGTTGATTTGCTGTTCGGTAAATACAGTTCCCTGGTCGATGTTCAACTTTCGGATGTCGAGGTACTCGGTATTCACTCCCGAAATGGACGCAGGGTAGTTGTTGGCACCAAAAATAAACTGGCCGGAGCTGCTTACCGATGGCGAAATTTGCGATACATAGCTTACGTCCCGTTTGATGGCGTTGTAATCCTCCATCTTTAGAGATTGCATGTTGCCGGACGATTGGCGAACTCCGCCCATCATTCCCGCACCGGGTTGTATCATAATCATGTTCGAACCCATTTCAGAAATCTGGCTTTGAATGCTGATTTTTGAACCCTGTCCGATGGCGAGCATAGTGATTACTGATGCTACGCCGATAATAATCCCCAACATGGTGAGGAATGCGCGCAGCTTATTGTTGATCAATGCCCGCATGGATATTTTAAAAAGATTTCCGATGTTCATAGCTTTCTAATAGTAGCAATTGTTTGGTTGCAAAGGCACATTTTCTAATCTTCTTGTTTCGGAAGAGCTTCGAGTGCTGCTTTTGCCGATTCAATTTTGGTGTTGATGGTGTCTTTGATAATTTTTCCATCGCGCAACACGATGTTACGACTGGAGTATGCAGCCAGTTCCTGGTTGTGTGTCACGAAAATAATGGTACGTCCTTTTTTATACAATTCCTGAAACAAAACAATGATCTCAAAAGCTGTGCGGGTGTCCAGATTACCGGTGGCTTCGTCGGCAAGTATCAGCACCGGGTCGTTGACCAATGCTCTGGCAATGGCCACTCGTTGCATTTGTCCGCCCGACATCTGATTGGACTTGTGATACATTCTGTCCTG
>JBJOOU010000284.1:0-5736 GCA_046051105.1 Bacteroidota bacterium | reverse complement strand
AGTTGAAGACAATGGTACATCGATGCACCTACCGGAATTCGACGAACTACTGAACGTACCAACCACCAACATATTTCCTTACGCTCCAAGCTTTGGGAAGCCCGAGTTCCGCGCTTTATGGAAAGATTCAATCTATCGCAAAAATCCATCGCTCGGACAAACAGTTATCAGCAACCCGATTGCAACAAACGGCCTGACGCACGGGATCAGCATGGCTGGCTATATGTTTGCCGGCGAAGGCGACACCGTATTATTATCCAACCACTACTGGGAAAACTATAACTTGATTTTTGAAAACAATTATGGAGCAAAAGTAGACACATTCGAGCTTTTTGCCAATGGCGGATTCAATACCGACGGATTTGCAGAAAAACTCAGCAGTATCGAAAGTGACAAAATCGTCACCCTGCTCAACTTCCCAAACAACCCGTCGGGATATACACCGCTTGCATCCGAAATTCCGGGAATTGTAGCAGCCATTAAAAATGTAGCAGATCAGGGCAAAAAAGTAGTGGTCCTCATCGACGATGCCTACTTTGGATTGGTTTACGAAGAAGGCGTATTCATGGAGTCGATTTTTACCGAACTGGCCAACTTATCAGAAAACGTACTTGCAGTAAAACTGGACGGCCCTACAAAAGAAGACTACGTATGGGGATTCCGTGTAGGGTTCATCACATACGCCATCAAAGGTGGCACTTCCGAACTGTACGACGCACTGGAAAATAAAACTGCAGGCGCTGTTCGTGGAAACATCTCAAACATCAGCCAACTTTCACAGTCATTGTTGTACAAAGTATATTCGGCTCCAACTTACGAAGCTTCGAAAAAGGAAAAATACGACATCCTGAAAGCACGCTACAGCACCCTGAGAAATGAGCTACAGAAACCTGAGTATGCTGCTTACTTCGCACCGCTTCCGTTCAACTCCGGTTATTTCATGTGCGTTGAACCACTCAAAGGCATAGTAGCCGAAGAAGTGCGCCAGTTATTGCTGGAAAAATACAGCACCGGCGTAATTGTACTTGGAAACGTAATTCGGCTTGCATTCTCGGCCGTACCACAGACGCAAATTCCAGAACTTATCGAAAACATTTACAAAGCCTGCAAAGAGTTGGCAAATGACTAAAAATTGAATAAAATACCATCCCAAAAAGGTCGCAGAGAGCACACTTTGCGACCTTCGTTGTATTTTAGTCATCAAAAAATCAACTCTGCATCCAAAAATATTATCTTTGCATTCTGTTTAAAAAATTATTACTCCAAATGAAGGGAAACGATAACACAGCCGTTCTTTTAATCAGCTGTCCTGACAAACCAGGAATCCTGGCAGCAGTTACTGAATTCATCAATCAACACAAGGGAAACATTGTTTACCTTGATCAATATGTAAACCGCGAAGAAAAAATTTTCTTTATGCGTGTTAAATGGGAACTTGAAACATTTCAAATCCCGAAAGAGAAAATTGAAGAATATTTTGGGACATTGATTGCCAGCCGCTACAACATGGATTTCCGCCTGTATTTTTCGGACGTAAAACCACGTATGGCTATTTTTGTTTCCAAAATGTCGCACTGTCTGTACGATTTATTAGCTCGTTATTCTGCTGGCGAATGGCATGTGGAAATTCCCCTCATCATCAGCAACCACCCGGACATGGAACCCGTTGCCAAACGATTTGGCATAGAATACCACGTTTTCCCGATAACAAAAGACAACAAAGCCGAACAGGAAGCCAAGGAATTGGCACTATTAAAGGAATATGGCATTAATTTCTGCGTCCTGGCTCGCTATATGCAGGTTTTATCTGCTGATTTTATTGAACATTACCCCAACCGCATCATCAACATTCACCACTCGTTTCTACCTGCATTTGCTGGAGCAAAACCCTATCATGCTGCTCATGAACGAGGTGTGAAAATCATTGGTGCCACCAGCCATTACGTTACAAGTGATCTGGACGCAGGCCCGATTATCGAACAGGATGTCACCCGCATTTCGCACAAAGACACTGTAGATGAACTGGTAAAAAAAGGGCGTGACCTTGAAAAGATTGTACTTTCACATGCAGTGGAAAAACATATCGAACGCAAAGTTTTGGCCTACAAAAACAGAACAGTTGTATTTCAGTAACTAGCCACTGAGCCCCGATTTCGGCATCCGTCAGGGCGCAAACCCGACTCATTAACCCTATTTCTTCAAAAATAAATGAATGTAACTCGCTTATTTGATATATTGGATAACTATCTGGAACGTTATCCACAACAAGATGCAGCACTAGCCTGTAAACGGGAGGGGCAATGGCAGAAATTCAGCATTCAGGAGTACGTCCAGACAACCGACTTTTTGAGTTACGGCATGTTACAACTGGGCATACAGCCAGGCGACAAAGTAGGTATCGTCAGCAGCAATCGCCCCGAATGGAACATGCTTGATTTTGCCATCATGCAAATCGGGGCGATCTCTATTCCCATCTACCCCACCATCAGCCAGGATGATTATCGGCACATACTAAATCACGCCGAAATGAAAATGATCTTTGTTGAAGGAAAAGAGCTACGCACCAAGCTGGAGCCAATTTTCCCCGAAGTAAAGAGCCTGAAACACATTTACACCTTCAGAAAACAGTGTGAAGAATACCCCTGTTTCTTTCAATTGGTAGAGCTGGGGCAAAACAATCAGCAACCTGAAAAACTGGCCAGACTCAAAACAAACGTCAAAGAGTCGGACATGGCCACCATCATCTACACGTCAGGAACCACCGGCTACCCTAAAGGAGTGATGCTATCGCATAGCAACATCGTAAATCAGGTCAAAAATCTGAGAACAATTCCATCCCCCTGGAGTAAAACAGCCTTAAGCTTTCTTCCACTTTGCCATGCCTACGAGCGCATGCTGGTGTATTTGTACCAATATCTGGGAATGTCGGTATATTATGCCGAAAGCCTTGCCACCATTGCCGAGAATATAAAAGAAATCAACCCTACCATGATGAGCTGCGTGCCGAGATTGCTCGAAAAAATATACGACAAGCTCTATCTGGCAGGCAAAAAGCTTCCCTACTTTAGCAGACTGATGTATTATTGGGCATTTAATCTGGCCAACCACTACCAGTTAGAAGGGCAGTCGTCCATTTACAAAATGCAATACAAAATGGCAGAGAAACTTATCTATTCAAAATGGAGAGCAGCCATTGGCGGAAATTTCGACATCGTGGTTTCAGGCGGATCGGCCATTCAGCCACACATAGCCTCGTTTTTTTCGGCTATCGGAATGCCTGTATTTGAAGGATATGGATTGAGCGAAACCTCGCCGGTAATCGCTGTAAGTCAACGTGGCAAAAATGGTCGCAAATTTGGGACAGTGGGACTCCCCCTTCCGGGAATCGAAGTTAAACTCGGCGAACGTGACGAAATCATCTGCCGCGGACACAATGTAATGATGGGTTACTACAAAGACCCAGAACTTACTGCCGAAGTTTTAGATGCCGACGGATGGTTCCACACCGGCGACACCGGCAAGTTCAGCCCAGAAGGTCAACTCATTATTACGGGACGATTGAAGAGTATTTTCAAAACTTCATTTGGGAAATATGTCAATCCACAGCTCATCGAATCGAAATTCACCGAATCGCCCTTTATTGAAAATATGATCGTACTGGGCGAAAATAAGAAATTTGCTGCTGCGCTTATCTCCCCCGATTTCACTTACCTGAAATCATGGTGCAAGGTACATAAAATAGAGTATCCAACTCAGGCCGCCATCATCGAACACCCTGAAGTCCAAAAACGATTTCAGGAAGAAGTCAAAAGTTACAACAAACTTTTTGGCGACACCGAGCAGATCAAACGCTTTCAACTCGTAGCAGAAGAATGGACACAGCCTGCTGGCTTCCTCTCTCCTACACTTAAAATAAAAAGAAATGTATTGGAAGAGTTCTACGCAGAGAAAATTGAAAAATTATTCGCATAAACATACATAAGATACATACAAATGCAGATTGACAGGATGTTAGTCTGCATTTTTGATTTAAAAACAGAGCATTTCAGCCACATCCGATTGTCTGAAGCTAAATAAAGCCGTATCTTTGCAGCGTGAAAAAACGTTACTTCATATATTTCTCCTACAAAGGTACCGCCTACCATGGCTGGCAAATTCAACCCAACGGCATCTCAGTACAGGAAGTACTGGCTAAAGCAATTTCTACCATTCTACGCCGCGAAACTGAAATAACAGGAGCCGGACGCACCGACACCGGAGTACACGCCCGATTAATGGTTGCTCATTTCGATGTGGAAGATGGCATTCCAGGCAACATGGATCTAGCCTCCAAACTAAACAGCCTCCTGCCCAACGATATTGCAGTTTACAAAATCGTGGAAGTCCGGGAGGATGCACACGCCCGCTTCGACGCCATATCTCGACGATATGAATACCATATCGTAACCTGTAAAAATGTATTCCGAAACGAATTAGCTGCCCGCGAAGCACAGAAACTTGATTTCGAAGCCATGAACGCCGCTGCCGCCATTCTGCATGAATATCGGGATTTCACCAGCTTCAGCAAGTTGCACACCGATGTAAAAACCAACAATTGTGTAATCAAGCATGCCGAATGGACCAAGCAGGGCGACGAATGGGTATTCACGATTGAAGCCGACCGATTTCTGCGAAATATGGTGCGCGCGGTAGTAGGCACCCTGTTCGAAGTAGGAAGACACAAACTCACGTTGGAGGGTTTCAGACAGGTCATCGAACAAAAAAACCGCTGCAAAGCAGGAACTTCCGTACCAGCCCACGGACTTTATCTGGTCGACATCAAATACCCCGACAATCTATTCATTTGAAAATCACACCAAGACGAATATTCATACTAAAACACCTATTTCATGTGGTTAGCTCTCGCATTTATTTCAGCCATTTTACTTGGATCTTACGAAGTATTTAAAAAAGTATCGCTTCACGAGAATGCAGTTATTCCGGTCCTACTGGTTTCTGTACTTTTTTCTTGCCTTACGCTATCTCCATTCTATCTGATATCAACATTCTCACCCGAAACACTCAAAGGAACCATTTTCTTTGTTCCTCAGGTAGATTTCCATGCTCATATACAATTCATTATCAAAGCAGTGATTGTACTCACGTCATGGATATTTGCATACTTTGCTCTTAAGCACCTTCCACTGTCGCTAGCATCGCCGATCAAAGCCACTCAGCCCGTTTGGACGGTTGTGGGCGCCATGCTGATTTTTGGCGAACGCTTAAACATCTACCAATCTGCCGGTGTGGGTGTTACGCTCATTTCCTTCTACCTGTTCTCTATTGCCGGAAAAAAAGAAGGCATATCATTTCGCACCAACAAATGGTTCTGGTTCATCGTTGTTGCAACCCTCACAGGTGCCATAAGCGGCCTGTATGACAAATACCTGATGAACAAGTACGATGCTATGTCGGTACAGGTATACTACACCTTTTACCAGGCAGTGATTATGGGAGTGATAACTCTCTTTTTATGGGCACCAACCCGACACAAAACGACTCCATTTCAGTTCAAATGGGCCATTTTCTGGATATCTACCTTTTTGGTAACAGCCGATTTTGTATATTTTTATGCCCTATCATTGCCAGGTTCAATGATTTCAGTTGTTTCTACGATTCGCCGCTCCGGAGTTATCGTCCCATTCCTTTACGGCGCTATCGCATTGAAGGACAAAAACATAAAATTAAAGGTAATCG
>JBJOOU010000283.1:0-10949 GCA_046051105.1 Bacteroidota bacterium | reverse complement strand
CCCCCCCCCCCCCCCCACCCCCCCCCCCCCCCCCCCCCCCCCACTTCGATAGCTTGTATAATACCGGCATGGAACTGCTCGAAGCGCTGGACCTTTCACCCAAAGTGCGACTGATAGGCATCGGTATTAAAAACATCGACGAAGAAATGGATTGGTCGGGCGGTATACAATTGCGCATTCAATTTCCTGACGAAGAATTGGAAATGTGATCGGTTGATGTAGAAGGTGTTATCCGATAGGCATCGTATGATGTGTTTACTTGATGATTGCAATTAGGCCTGTATGGGGATATCTAAATATTTGATGAACTAGTTGATTCTATTATGATGTGTATAGTGTATGGATTTTGAATTTTCTCTTGCAGAATTCCGACAAAAGATAACACTATATCGACATTGGGAATTTATCCACTAATTTGACTTTCTTTTCATTTGCATGGCATTGGATTATGCTTTACATTTGTAAAGTACAGTAATCCAAATTACTATGAGTCACAAAAATCACAATTTCAATCCGGTATTGCTCAATGCGGGACTGGCTTGCCACGATGCCGATTGGAACTACAATAACATAAGCAACCCTTTCTTTCGGATATACCTGGTGATGGAGGGGGGTGCAAGGCTGGAAA
Organism: Bacteroidota bacterium; assembly: GCA_046051105.1. Classification (GTDB taxonomy): domain Bacteria; phylum Bacteroidota; class Bacteroidia; order Bacteroidales; family Paludibacteraceae; genus Paludibacter. Next base: position 10,321 of record JBJOOU010000283.1, on the reverse strand, counting down.
TCAACCAGATGGCTTATGATCTCAAGCCCGGAAAATTGTATCTTATTCCTCCCTTTTCTGTACACAATGATAGCTGCTCGGGCATCTTCTCATTGTACTATATTCATGTATTTGAAAATCAGAAAAATGCAATTAGTTTGTTCGAACAGTATCACTTTCCGGTGGAAGTGGAGGCCGATGATCTTGCTGCGCAATTGATCGGGCGATTGATAGAAATCAATCCCGAAAGAGAATTGCTTCAGTACGATCCGGAGTTATATACCAACGACCTGGTACTTATGAATGGCTTGGCGCGATCGGAACAAACGCCACTGCCTGCTCAGATGGAAACAAAAGGAATTCTCAGCGTGCTTTTTTCGAGGTTCTTTGGTTTGGCTGTCGAAACGAGTATCAACAACGATAACCGCATCTGGAATGCAGTGCATTATATCCGCGACAATATCCACACACGGATCAGAATACCCGATTTGGCCAATGCATGCAATGTTTCGGAAGATCATCTGATCAGGTTGTTTAAAAAGGAGCTGAATATGACGCCGATAGCCTATGTCAACAAGAAAAAGATTGAAAAGGCGCAGCTGATGCTTGTGCTGGAACATAGCACCATCAAGGAGGTGGCTTGCTCGCTTGCTTTCGACAATATCTCTTATTTCAACAAGGTGTTCAAAGCGCAATTGGGGAAAACTCCTTCCGATTATCTGAAAATAACTCCCCGAAAATCTTCCGGTTCCTGATTTTTTTAAAATGAATATATGAAAAAAATTACATTATTACTATTGATTATTAGTCTGCCCGTTTGGTTGTTAGCTCAAACCATGCAGGTAGTATCGCCCAACGGAAAACTCAAAACTGAGCTATACCAACCCACAGCCAACGGAAGCTGGTACCTGAAGGTAGTTTGTGTCGCCGATGGAAAAACAGAGGAACTAATCCCCGCCATTCGGTTAGGAATATCCCGCCAGGATCAGGAATTTTCGGACAATCTGACGTTGCTGAAACAATCGAAACCGAAGCTCATCAATGAAGCTTATCGGGTGGCGCATGGCAAACGCGTAGAGTGCTCCAACCAGGCCAGCGAAGTCACCTTTTCCTTTCTGAATAAAGAAAAATCAGCTTTGAATCTTATTCTCAGAGCCTACAACGACGGTATCGCATTTCGGTATGAATTTCCCGACAAGAAAGGTAGCTTTGTGATCAAGGATGAATATACCGCCTACAACATGCCTGCTAGTGCTCCTCGCTGGCTCCAGAAGTGGAATACGGCCAACGAAAACGTATACAGTGCTCAAAAGGACGATCATCAACAGCAAAGCTGGGGCTATCCTGCGCTTTTTCAGGTGGGCGAAAACTGGTGCCTGATACACGAAGCTGATCTCGACGGAAGCTACTGTGGCTCAAAACTCAGCAATACGACATTGCAGAACGAATATAAAATTACCTTTCCCGATGCTGCTGATGGAAATAGGCTGGGCGAAGTTTGCCCGACTATTCACTTGCCCTGGAAATCGCCCTGGCGCGTAATCATCGCCGGAAGACTAAAGGACATTGTGGAATCTACGCTGATAGATGATGTGAGTACGCCGACGACGCTGAAAAATACCGACTGGGTAAAACCGGGCATTGCTTCGTGGAATTACTGGTCGAACAATCATGGTACAAAAGATTTCCGGGAAGTATGTCGCTTTACCGATTTGGCAGTAGCCATGCATTGGCCTTACACGCTGCTCGATTGGGAATGGGACGCTATGGCGAATGGAGGAACGCTCGAAGATGCAGTCCGTTATATACAGTCGAAAGGCATTAAGCCGCTGATTTGGTACAATTCAGGTGGAAAACACACCAATGTATCGGCCACACCGCGCGACAGAATGCTTACTCACGAAAGCAGAATGGAGGAATTTGCTAAACTAAAGAAACTGGGATTCGCAGGTGTGAAAATCGACTTCTTCGAAAGCGAAAAACAGGATATGATCCGGTACTATCTGGATATTCTGAAAGACGCTGCGCCTTTTGAAATGATGGTGTATTTTCATGGCTGTCTGGTGCCACGCGGATGGACACGCACGTATCCGCACCTGATGACGTATGAAGGTATTCGGGGTGCCGAATGGTACAACAATACCCCCGATTTTACCTGGCAGGCTTCCGAGCACAACAGCACTGTGCCTTTTACCCGCAATGTGGTGGGGCCGATGGACTACACGCCTGTTACATTCACCAATTCGCAGTATCCACACATTACTTCGTACGGACATGAACTGGCGCTAAGTGTGGTCTTTGAGTCGGGCATACAGCATTTTGCCGATCGGCCGGAAGGTTACCTGACATTACCCGATACCGTGAAACAGTTTCTTCAGCTGGTGCCCAACAACTGGGACGACATTCATTTTATCGATGGATATCCGGGCAAAGACATATTTCTGGCGCGCCGAAAAGCTACGAGTTGGTACATAGGCGCCCTGAACAGCGAACAAAAAGTGAAAACAAAAGACATATCGTTGAGTTTCCTGGCACCTGATAAAAAATACAGGGTATTACTGATAGCCGATGGCGAGCACGATAAAAGCTTCATCTGCAACGCACAAGAAGTCAGCAACAGTTCAGTGCTACATGTAAAAATGTTGCGCCGCGGCGGATTTGTAGCCAAAATTGAAGAAATAAACAGCATTACAACAAAATAAAAAACCACTGGCAGAGATACTGAACACGCAAGACCAAAAAGTCTTTACTCTTTGTTCTTTTTATCTTTGCTCTAATCAATAAACAGATGAAAACAAAACTATTTCTGACGATCGTGCTTTGTGCATCACAACTGCTCCAGGCACAAACGAACTATCCTTCGCCCGTTCGTCCGGGCAACGAACCGATAGCAGCAGGACAATTTGCACCAACCTGGCAATCGCTTCAGCAATACAAGACTCCCGACTGGTTTCGGAACGCTAAATTCGGTATCTGGGCGCACTGGGGACCACAATGTCAGCCCGAGCAAGGCGACTGGTATGCCCGCTTTATGTACGAGCAGGGCAGCCGTCAGTACAAATGGCATGTGGCGAATTACGGACATCCATCGAAAGCCGGATTTATGGAAGTGATCAACGATTGGAAGGCGCAAAGCTGGGATCCTGAAAAACTGGTGAAACTCTATAAGCGTGCCGGAGCTCAGTATTTCTTTGCTATGGCCAACCACCACGACAACCTCGATATGTGGAACAGCAAGTATCAGGAATGGAATACCACCCGTGTGGGACCAAAAAAAGATATTCTGGCCGGTTGGGCCAAAGCTGCACACGACAATCACCTGCCTTTCGGGCTAAGCGTACACGCTGCACACGCCTGGACCTGGATGGAAACAGCCCAACGAGCCGATAAAGGTGGAGAGTTTGATGGCATTCCGTACGACGGCAAACTATCCAAAACCGATGGCGAAGGAAAGTGGTGGGAAGGTCTCGATCCGCAGGAACTTTACGCACAAAACCACCCGTTGAGCGAAGGAAGCGAGAACATCAACCGTATTCACAGTCAGTGGGGCTGGGAAAACGGCGCTTCAACACCTTCGCAGGATTATTGCGACAAATTCTACAACCGCACTGTGGATATGATTAATCAGTTCAATCCCGATTTGTTGTATTTCGACGACACGGCTTTGCCTCTTTATCCGGCCAGCGATGCAGGGCTGAAAATTGCAGCGCATTATTACAACCACAACATGGCTACGCACAAGGGCAAACTGGAAGCGGTTTTGTTTGGAAAAATCCTTACCGACGATCAGAAAAAATGCATGGTATGGGATGTGGAACGCGGTGCTCCAGATAAAATTCAACCTGCTGCCTGGCAAACCTGTACCTGCATTGGCGACTGGCACTACAACCGCTCGGTGTACGACAACAACCGTTATAAGTCGGCCAAAGATGTGATTCTGATGCTGGTGGATGTGGTGAGCAAAAACGGAAATCTCCTGCTGAATGTTCCTGTGCGTGGCGATGGTACCATCGACGAAAAAGAAGTGTCTGTGGTGGAAGGCATTGCACAATGGATGGACATCAACAAAGAAAGTATTTTCGACACACGCCCCTGGAGGGTATTTGGCGAAGGTCCTGCGGCAGAATCAGCTAATCCGATTAATGCACAGGGATTCAACGAAGGACGTATCAAATATTCGGCTAAGGATATCCGGTTCAATCAAAAAGGTAACATTCTGTATGCTACGGTAATGGGCATGCCTCAGGAAAAAATTGTGATCAAAAATCTGGGAAAAGCGAATCTGAAAGCCAGCATCAAAAAAATAGAATTGCTGGGAAGCAAAGAAAAGCTGATTTGGAAACAGGAAAATGATTGTGTAACCATCGAAAAACCTATCCGCATTCCGAATGGCATTGCGCTGGTATTCAAAATCAAACAATAAAGATTCGTATATTTGCAGCCTGATACAGCTAAGTTGAACAAAAGAAAGTTTTCATTCTGATATGAATGCCCAAAAAGAGAACAAAAAACTGAAGCTCGTCAGCTTCTTCCTGGGGCTGGCTGCACTTGCCTGGTTTCTGATTCGCGTCATTCCCAAGCCTAGTCGAGCCAGTTACCCGTGTCAGCGAGCAGCATTCCCTATTGCCAGTGCTTTTGTGATCTGGCTTACGGGAGTTGTTTCCAGTATGTTCGGATTGAAATATCTGGGGCGGAAATTCTCGCACAAGCGATGGGTGGTTATCGGGTGTTCGGTAGCTGTGGTAGTGGTTTTAGTGGGTTGGTTCACCGTTTTTCCCACCAATATCGGCGATGCTCTGGCACTTGCTCCACCTAAAGAATATGCTCCTGCTACCGGCTTCGATTGGAAACCGGGTGCGTCTAACCAACCTATTGGTGAAGCAAAAGGTATTTTTCCCGGCCGTGTGGTGATGATGCGCGACCCCAAAGCGGCACATTGGGCAGGTAACTGGAAAGAAAAATCGGATCAGTGGTGGCTCGATAAAAATACTGATAAAGAACGCGTGTCGGCCCTGCTTTCAAGCACGCTGCAAAAGCTTACGGGTGCAAAAAACGATAAAGCTTCGTGGGCAAAGATTTTTAGCTATTACAATCAATCCGTTCGTCAGTTGCGAAACCGTGGTTATCAGCCGGGCGAAGTAGTAGCTGTAAAAATAAACCTGAACAACAGCAGCGTTGACAAGCAGGACAATCAAACCGATGCTACGCCACAAATGGTGCTGGCTATGGTGCGTCAGTTGGTGTATGAGGCCGGAGTTCCGCAAAAAGACATTATCGTGTACGATGCCCGCCGGCCGATTTATCCTTATATGCTGACTGAGATCTGGGCTGAATTTAAAGATGTGCGGTTTTTGCAGGAAAATGCGCCTGACCCTAAACAGCCTGTAAACCCCACTTATGGCAACTATACCGGACTGGAGGCTGCCGATTGGGTGGAGGGAATCACTTATTCTGCTGGCAAATTCAATAAGGCCAAACTCATGCCCCGGCAAATCAAAGAAGCGACTTATTTAATCAATCTGGCCTTGCTAAAACTGCATTCGTACCCCTACAATTATATGGAAGATGGCGACGAAGGCCAAACGGCAATCACCATGACGGGGAAAAACCATGCCGGTTCTATTAAAGGCACTTCGGAGTTACATTCCATATTGAACACCAAAAAAGAAGGCGTAAAAAATGCCTGGTCGCCGCTGGTGGATTTGGCTGCTTCGCCTAATTTGGGTGGCAAAACCATTCTGTATGTGCTGGACGGACTGTATTGCGGGCGGAAATGGCGTTGCTATCCTTCGCATTTCCCCAATTATCCGTTTAACAACAAAGTTGAGCCGTATGAAAACCCCGAATGGCCGTCGTGTGTGCTGGCTTCGTTTGATGGTGTGGCTATTCAGTCGGTAGGACTGGATCTGATGTATGCGCAAAGCAAAAACAACAACGAGACTTCCTATCATAATGTGCCCCGTATCTTGGTGCGCGACAATGCCGACGATTTCCTCCGAGAAATGGCCACACCACAAAATGCACCTTCGGGTGTAAAATATGTGCAGGGCGGCCAGCCGGTGCAAAGTCTGGGTGTTTTTGAGCACTGGGACAATGACTCGACCATGCGCTACTCCCGTAACCTGAATCCGAAGAAAGGAAAGGGAATAGAGTTTATTTATGGAGTGCTGAAATAGAATTAGTTTTTTTGTGGCAAGATAAAACCTCCTGATTATCGAATACGGTAGTCAGGAGGTTTTTGTTTTGGGTATTGATATATGTTCCTCTCGGAATTTTACTTTTTGTAATTAGTCTCGACAACCTAAAATGATATTCTCAGACAGTTTATGTGTGATAAACTGCTTATATATAGCTGTTTTGTTTGCCGAATGTTCTTTGTTGTTGTTTTCTTTTATTCTTTCTCAATGCCTGCTTATTGTCGAATTTTAAAGATGAAATATCTATTTTTAAAAGTAATCAGAATACCGTACAGCTACTTTTGTATACGTAAAGTGTCCTGATACTTTATGTATAAATAGGTATTATTTTTTTTTGGTTTAACTTCGGAGTTTTATGAAATCCTCAACGCAAAAAATCACAATTCTCGAAAAAGTAGGTTACAGCCTCGGCGATTTAGCGGCTAACCTCGTTTTTCAAACACTTATTACTTACCTGGCGTATTTCTACACCGACATTTACGGGCTTAAAAGTACCGATGCCTCCATCGTGATGTTGTCGGTTGGGCTGGTGGCGGCTTTTCTTTTCAACCCGATTATTGGCGTGCTGGCCGACCGCACCAATTCCCGCTGGGGAAAGTTTCGTCCGTGGGTATTGTACACAGCTGTTCCGCTAGGTGTGGTGGCTTTTCTGGCTTTTTCCACTCCTCATTTTGCCTACAAGGGTAAACTGATTTATGCTGCGGTGACTTACAGTTTTCTGTTGCTGCTCTATGCATCCAGCAATTTGCCTTACTCGGCGTTGAGTGGCGTAATTACCGGCGATATGGGCGAGCGTAACAGCATTTCGTCCTACCGTTTTGTAGCGGTGATGTTTGCGCAATTTTTTGTGCAGGTGTTTATGTTACCGATTATTCAGTATGCCGGTGGCGGCGACAAGGCTATCGGTATTGAAATTGTGATGTCGTGGCTGGCAATAATTGGCACTATCATGTTGCTGATTACGTTTTTTACCACCCGTGAGCGTGTGGTACCCACTCCCGAACAAAAATCATCGTTGAAAGAAGATCTTTCGGACTTATCCCGCAATAAACCGTGGCTCATCATGCTTGTGCTGACGATTTTAGTGTTTGTTACCCTGGCGATGAAAGGCGGTTCGTATGTGTACTACTTCAATAACTATGTGGACAAGGAGGCATTGGCTCAATTTATCAATCCTGTTTTTGAAGTGCTATCGTCGGTAGGCATTACGTTCTTTGGTTCTGATCCCGTTTCGGCTGGATTTGGCTTGTTCAATGCCGGCGGTATTATTTTTATGATTGTGGGTATTTCGTTGTCTAAAGGTCTGGCTGATAAATACGGCAAGCGCGATGTGTATAAATATGGTTTGCTGGTGGCCACTTTGTTTGTGCTGGTGTTTGTGTTTTTCAATCCGCAGAATATCCTGCTGATGTTTGCTGCGCAGATTTTGCATGGCTTTTCTTATGGTATTACCATCCCTATTTTGTGGGCGATGATTGCCGATGTGGCCGATTATTCCGAATGGAAAACCAACCGTAGAGCCACCGCTATTATTTTCTCAGCCATGATGGTGGGTCTGAAAGCCGGACTTTCAATTGGTGGTGCACTGGTAACCTGGATTTTGAGCTTGTATGGCTATATTCCCATGGAAAGTGGCAAAGGCCAGCACATTATACAACCCGAGAGCGTGGCGCAAGGTGCAAAAATGCTGGTGAGTGTGTATCCATCCATTCCGTTTTTGCTGGGTGTTGGGCTACTGTTTTTCTATGTGATCGACAAAAAGATGGAAGTGCAGATAGAAGCTGATTTGAAAGAAAGAAGAAAATAATATATAACTCAATAATTTATTCAAATGAATATATCCAAAATAATTCTCTCCGCATTGTTTGTTGGTCAGCTATCTTCCTGTATGGCACAGACTAAACAAACTGACATAAGCCTGAAAACTACATTTAAGAACAAATTTTTAATTGGTGTGGCTATGAATGCCAATCAGATTACCGGCAAAGATTCAGTTGGCGATCGGGTTATCGCTCAAAACTTTAGTTCCATTGTAGCCGAAAACTGCATGAAAAGTGAAGTTGTACAGCCAGTAGAAGGAGAGTTTGACTTTTCGCTGGCCGATCAGTTCGTGAAATTTGGCGAAAAGAATAAGATGTTCATCATTGGGCATACGCTGATATGGCACTCGCAAACTCCAAGGTGGTTTTTTACCGACGACAAAGGGCAGCAGGTGAGCAAAGAAGTGTTGATTGAGCGCATGCACAAGCATATAGCAACTTTAGTTGGTCGTTACAAAGGCCGCGTAAAAGGCTGGGACGTAGTAAACGAAGCGATTAATGATGATGGCAGTTACAGAGAAAGTCCTTTTTATAAGATTATTGGTAAAGATTTTATCAAGCTGGCCTTTCAGTTTGCACACGAGGCCGATCCGGATGCTCAACTGTATTACAACGACTACAACATGGCCATGCAAGGCAAACGTGAAGGGGTCGTGAAAATGGTAAGCGAGCTGAAACAAGCCGGACTGAGAATTGATGCTATCGGTATGCAGAGTCACCTTGGGCTGGATTTTCCGACCGTTACTGAGTTCGAAAAAAGTATCCTTGCATTCTCGTCGTTAGGAGTAAAAGTAATGATGACCGAGCTGGATTTAAGCATATTACCTTCGCCATGGAACAATGGCGGTGCCAATGTTTCGGATAAAGCAGAGTATCAGGAAAAAATGAATCCTTATAAAAAAGGCATTCCTGCCGATAAATATGCCGAATGGGAGAAAGTATATTTGAGTTTTTTCAAATTATTTTTGAAACATCAGGATAAAATTTCCCGTGTAACACTTTGGGGACTTTCGGACGGTGATTCCTGGAAAAACGACTGGCCTATTCGCGGCCGCACCGATTACCCATTACTTTTCGACCGCAATCATCAGCCCAAACCGATTGTGACGAAGATTGCTGAGATGACCACCAACCCCTAAGCCCCCCCTAAAGGGATTAGCCCCCTAAATCCCCCGAAGGGGGACATAAAGACTTGTTAGAAAATTTTAATATTAAATAAAACCAAACTGGCTATCTTAAGTCCCCTGTGGGGGATTTAGGGGGCTGGAGTTACATTATGAAACGCTATTTAGTACCTCATTTATACACCGCCGATCCGGCCGTGCATTTTTTCAACGGAAAAATCTACATTTACCCCTCGCACGACGTAGAATCGGGCATCCCCGAAAACGACAACGGCGACCATTTTGATATGCGCGACTACCATGTTTTCTCCATGGAAAGCATGGACGGTGAAGTCACCGATCATGGCGAGGTGTTACACGTAAAAGACATTCCCTGGGCTGGCCGACAGCTTTGGGATAGCGATGCAGCGCACAAAGACGGAAAGTATTACATCTATTTTTCGCTGAAAGACCGCAATGATGTGTTTCATATCGGTGTGGCGGTGAGCGATAAGCCCGAAGGCCCGTTTGTGGCCGAAGATGCTCCCATCAAAGGCAGCTATTCCATCGACCCTTGTGTGTTTGAAGACGAAGATGGCAGTCATTATATGTACTTTGGTGGCTTGTGGGGCGGACAGTTGCAGCGCTATCGCAACAACAAAGCCATTGAATGCGGTCACGAGCCGGCGGATGACGAGCCGGCACTTTGCCCCAAAGTGGTGAAGATAGCCGACCACATGCTGGAGTTTGCCGAAGACCCCCGCGACCTGCTGATTCTGGACGAAAATGGCGAACCACTGAAAGCCGGCGATCACGACCGACGCTTTTTTGAAGCCTCGTGGATGCACAAATACAAGGGTAAATATTACTTCTCGTATTCCACCGGCGACACCCATTTGCTGTGTTATGCCGTTGGCGATAATCCTTACGGACCGTTCACTTATCAGGGACAAATCCTTACGCCCGTGGTAGGCTGGACCACTCATCATTGCATTTTTACGCTGAACGAGAAATGGTATTTGTTTCATCACGACAGTAAACCCTCGGGTGGCCGTACCTGGCTACGCAGCCTGAAAGTGACCGAGCTGGAATACAATGCCGATGGTACCATTAAAACTATTGATGGATTAGCCGACTGATTTCGTTTTTAGTGAGGGGGTGACTTTGAGTCACCCTCTCACTAAGAAATTGTATCAAAAACAGGGAACAATTATAGTTCTAT
>JBJOOU010000282.1:0-8590 GCA_046051105.1 Bacteroidota bacterium | reverse complement strand
TTTAAACGGCTATCCAATAATCCCACATCTATACCTAAGTTGCTTTGCGACACTGTTTCGTAAGTCACATTGTCGGTTTGTATGCTATAGGGTTGGATGGCGTTCATTTCGCCATATCCGTTGGCTATCGCGCTTAATGATCCCACGTAAGGCGCTGAACCTGATGGTGAATTACTGCTTTGTCCCCAGTTGGCACGCAGTTTGCCAAGCGATATAAACTTATAGTCTTTCATGAATTTTTCATCGCCGAAGATCCATGCTACCCCCACGTTAGGAAAAGCTCCCCAACGTTGTTTTTCGGATAAGCTCGAGCTGGCTTCGATGTTCACACCACCATTTACAATATAGCGATCCTTCAGTGTATACTGTGCATTCATCAGGCCACCCACACTTTTGTATTCGACATGCCCTGAGCCAGGTGTGATGTTTTTAGTGTTTCCCCCGGAAATCAAATCTGTGATACCTGCACTGGAGCTACCACTGGTGCCTCCCGAAAAGGAATAATTGTTTTGATTTTCGGTACTCCATTTGGCACTCAATAAAACTTTGTGAATTTCATTGAATGTTTTATTGAATAATAGGCGGTTTTCAGTGGTAAGATACAATCCATCCGATCCGGACTCGGAGCTAACTCCCACCGACGGACTAATGTAAGATTCGCCGCTAACCGATTGGGGAAGGTATTTTTCGGTAGAATTAATTCCCGCCTGAAAGCCCATAATGCCATAATAATCCAATCCATCGAAAAAGCGGTAGTGCAAATTGAAAATCATTAAACTGGTAACGGATTGAGTCGTGTTTCTTCCTTCATAAGCCAGCGCTACCGGATTGAATATGCCATTGGTGCCAAATGATCCCTGGAAATAGGAATAAGGAGTAAAATATTCTTTGGTCATACGTCCGTCATCACCAATGATGTAGGGACTCATATTGGGCATTTTACTCAATGCCTGGCTACGGATTGAGTTTCCAACTCCATTACCACTAAATGTAGCTTCCCGTTTCCCTTTTGTAAAGCTATAGTCTACAGCTACATCCAGTTTATCCGAGAAAATGTATTTCATATTGAATTTGCCGCTGAAACGGTTGTAGCCAGTACCAATGGTGGTTCCTGTACTATTTAAATTGCCCAACGATAAGCGATATGTTGCTTTTTCGCCGCCACCCGACAAAGAGAAATTGTTGTCGAACGACATCCCGTTTTGTGTGATCAAGTCCAACCAGTTTACATTTTGGTTGTATTCATCGTAATAGGCCCAGGTAGGGAATACTCCAATTTCTTTGGTATTGTAGAGCAGGTTCATATAAGTTGTGGCCTCACTTGTACCTTGTCCTGCATCAGTGATGGAGTTCCATAATGCATCCTGAACCATAGATACATATTGCTTGGCGTTAAGCATCGGGATCGAATTGCGTTCATGGCTGGTTTCGTACTTTGTATTATACGTAAATGTCATACGGCCTTTTGTCCCTTTTTTAGTAGTTATCAATAAGGCACCGTTGGCAGCTTTTGAACCATAGATGGCTGTAGCAGCAGCATCTTTCAATACCTCGATACTCAAAATGTCGCTCGGAGATACATTTAATAACTGGCTATAGTCATCAGAGTTTGCAGTTGCAAAGTTGAAGTCGGAAGAAACGTCTACTGGCATTGGCACCCCATCAAGCACGAATAATGGTTCCGATGAAGCACTCAGCGATGATGTACCACGAATGCGGATAGAGCTACCTGAGCCCGGATCGGCGCCGGTTAAGATATCCACGTTGGCCAATGCACCTTGTAGTGCTTCGGTTACGTTGGTTACGTTTGCAGTTTCCAACCCTTCCATGTTTACTTTCGAAATAGCAGATACACGTTCGCGGTTGGTTTGCCCCAATGCATTTTTCTCCGTTTTTTTAGCAGTTACTTCTACTTCTTTGAATGTGGTTGCATCTTCCAGCACCATATTGATGGTTTTCTGATCGGTATATTGTACCGATTTTGATTTATAGCCTACGAAAGAAAATGTGATTTTCAATCCAGTCTTCTCCGGAATTTTGAGGCGATATTCGCCGTTCAGGTCCACCACACATCCGGCCAGTGACCTGTTGTCTGAGTTGAGCACATATACGTTGGCCCCCGTAAGTGCTTCGTTCGTTCTCGAGTCGCGTACAGTACCGGTAAGCACTTTTTGCGCATCGACAGTTTGTACCCCAATCAGTACAAATAACGATAATATTATATTGCGAAATATATTCATATTCAGTAATTTGTTTATTCTACACTTAATCCTTTGTCAATAGTGTAAACTGCCCCATCGGCATAAATGCGTGGGAAATAGTTGGTAATTTTGGCTTCGTTTCCTTTGCCGTCAACTATTACAAGCTCATTTCCTCTGTCAACCAGAGTGAATTTGGCAGTAGTTCCATCTGACGCTTTTTTGCCGAAAGTAGTCAGCTCTCCCTGTACATTAGCTCCGGGAAATGGATAATCTAACAGGCCGCTGGCATCTACATTGATAAAATAGGATTTCATGTACGCAGCCATTTTTGTTTGCTTTTCTGTGGCAGTTCCGGTGAGTGATGCGTAGTAAGATGCAAGCACCGTACTGGGAGGAACAAGTATGATGTAGCGGTTGCCCTGAATAAAGTCATAGGCCGGAGTACTACTCATGAATCCAGCTAAAGTAGTATATCCGAGGAATAACTTCAAATCAGCTGGCCCTGTAGTGGCAGTGTATGATAAGAAACGACTTGATTCAGGTACCAGTGCTGATGCTGTTTCTCCTGTTAATTCGTATGCGTCACCATTATCCGAAGTTGTTGCAATTTTGCTGAATGTCGGTACTTTTGAGTCTATCCCTAAATTGAACAGATAGCTGGAGTACACTTTATTGTCCTTGGTGTAAATATAAGTGTAGGGCAATAATGTACGATAAACCGCCTCGTTTGTGCCTCTCGACGAAATAAGGCTTGTTGCAATATGTGCTCCTGACAATGTTTTTTTCTGATTGATTGACATCGCCTGCTGTCCAAGGTCGCCATCAATATTGATTGTTTGAGCTCCGTATTGTTTTGGGTTGGTATTTACCCAATACATTAGTTTTCCATCCAGATTTGAATTGTTCAGAATCATATTGTCTGATGGATAAAAGACCTTAAATGATGTGCCATTTGAGATCAGAGTTGAAATGTAGGATGAGTTGATACACATGTCCAGAAACATATTATATTTCGGATCACAATACATTGGAGACGTCACTTTAGTAAACATGGATGGAACCAATGACTCGTTTAGTCCATATATAGCCCCATTTACACAAATACTTTTCTTTTGTGCTGCCGACCGATTGAAGGTGATTGGGGTGCCATAATTGGACTTTATGGTTCCTCTCTCAATCATCTCTGGAAATAGAATAGTACTGCTGTATACGTGATTTTGAAGGAAAGCAAGCAGCGGTTCAAAATTTACTTTGCTGATGTCTGTGTAATAGGGTGCCCAGTACTTTTCGAAAAATGCCTGCATGGCAGTATTATCAGGAGCAAAAACATTATGAGCTCCATATGACAGTATCGACAATGACTGATAAGAAGATACAGGCCATTCGGAAGCAATGGATGGCAATACATTGCTGTAATACTTGATGTACAGCGAATCTCCCTTCCCGAAATCGGTGGTTGAGGTGGGATCGTAGGCATAAGCCGCAAACCTCTCAAATGAACTTAAGAACTTAGAATAAGCTGCGTCAGCGGCCAAGGTTTTAAAAATGGTTTCCTGCGGCTCTAATACTTTGTCGATCACATATACATAACCATTGTCTGATACCAATCCGTATTCTTTTACCGATGCGCTTGATACATTGAAGCCGTTGCTTCCGGTCCATGTAGAACCCGGGTAGAAAAATTCGTAGTTGGACTTGGCGTCTACCTGAAAACTATTAAAAATGTTTTGGGAGAAAACCGGCAAGAACCGGTCGTTGTGTATTACTTTATGAACTTTATCATTTGTAAAATCTGTTTCCACCGAAATAGGGTCACAGCTTTTTGTTCTGAATTTGTAATACATTCCTGGATAAAGATTCTGAGATTCAGAACCATTGGGTCTGTAGTTCTCCAATGCTTCTTTATTGAAGGAATAATAAAGCAGATGATAGCCAATTAAACGGTCTAGTTGGCTGCCTTTGAGGCTGTCAAATATAATTTGATTAGCAGTTAAATAGGCTTGAAAGGCTGAGTCTGTAGGAGCCATCACGGTATTGATACCTTTTCCCTGTACCAAATCCTTGTAAGAGCTTCTTTCTATAGCTTTCAAAAATAACTTGAAGTTTCCCTTTTTTTCGAGCACTTCCCATGTATTTCCTTTGAGCCAATCGGGTGTTTCGTAGTATTTCTCCAGTTCGCTCACACAGGATGCAAGAAATAGAGAGATACACAGAAAAAGCGGAGTCCATTTTTTCATGATTTTTCCCATTCTGTTTAGTAATTAGTTATCAGATTATAATTGTTTTGTTTTTCTCTTTATGGCATGGGTTTCAGGCCTTCCCACTGCACATTCCACTTTCCATTTTTGGGAAAGCCCGGATTTTTGATTTTATTGCCGTCCCAGCCGGCACACATCATCGAAACTGCTGTAAGAAGTCCGCCGTTACCGGGTAAGTAAACCCGCAGTCGACTGTCCTGATAATTGTGTCCGTTGGGCAGGTAGGTGTTGGTGCGTTTTGGCATCAGTAAAGCTCCTACCGCTTTTTCGGTATCACCTAGCCGGGCTGCATTCATAGCGGTCATCGGGAAGTCCCAACCCCAGGTTTTACCCCAGTTCCAATTGTCCCACACCCAGTTAAGCGTATTTTGCATATAGTCTTTGCGCACCAACTGGCATTTGGGAAGTACACCCAGAGCTCCCAAAACGGCCATATGGTCGGACGTAAAGCGAATATCTTTGTAGGTGTCTGTAGCGGTTTCGGCTGCCAGGTAAAGTTTATCCTGATAAGCCAGCGGCGACAGTTTGTCAATCATTTCGTCCCATTGCAGGTTGCGCTGTTCGCCCATGCGTTCGCGCCATTTTTGGGCTACACTCATGGCAAAATGCCAGTACGAGAGCTCAAATGGTGGATTCTCGGTTTCGGCAGCACGCAAGGTTTCTTGTGCAGGGATGGCTCCTTTTAGTATGAATCGGCCTTCCAGTTGATCGTAAGTGGCAAACGAATACATAAATTTAGCTGTTTCGTCCACCAGTTTTGCATATTTTTGAAGCACTTCTTTGCTTGGGTTGGCACGATATACCAGTTCGGCCAGATAGATGAAGTGAGGTTGTTGCCAGATAAGGAAAGATCCAACTTTCGATGGTGCTTCAACTCCCGAAGGATCGGTCATTTTCATCCAGCGAGCACCCTGAAAGCCCTGTCGTTGCGCTATTTCTTTGGCTATAGGGTAGGCTTTGTTGTACCAATCAAGGGTTTTTTCCAGTAAATCGGCGCGTCCCCAAAGGGCAAATTGAGCTTCGTGCCACCATATCATTTCCAGATGAAACTTACCAAACCACGAGTTGTAAGTGAGTCCGGTTTCCTGGGGAGGCACCGAACCTGCACACTGAATGGCCAGAAGATATTGTGATAGAACTACTCTGCGTTCCAATTCTTTCGCACGTTTATCCGTACATTTCGAGAAATCGATTGCAGCTCCTTTTGTCCAATAGCCTTCCCAATATTGAGTCGAGGCTGCTTTGGTTGCTGCTGCGGTAGGTTGTTGGATTGTTGGTTTCGCTTCGGAGAACGAAGTTGTAAACGAGAAATCATCGCACGCAGGTTGTAATACGAAGTAGTTTTTCTCTTTTTCTACTAATGTTGCTTTACCTTCCCATTGTATTAATACATAGTAGGTAGTAGCATCAATTGTGCGTAGCAAAACAACTGAATTGTTATCCTGGCTAACGATGGTTGTACTGTGTTTGTCGTTGGCATTCCAGTTACAAGCATCATCGGTATGCACGCCTGAAGGGTAAGGAAAATGAAACTTTATGCCCGTATGAGTGGACGAACTAATGTGCGCCGAAATCAGATCCTGCTTTGGATGACAGTTCGTTTCAACGCTTACGGTTTTTCCGTTCAACAAAAAACTACTAACGATGGTGCCAGTCCAAAGTTGAAGTGATTGGTGGATGTTTGCAATTTTCGATTGATCAGCAATTTCAAAACCGATAATGCCTAAATGAAGGCGATGTGGATTGGCTCTGAACCATTCCGCTGCTTCTTTCGGGCGGCCATCTTCATTGAAGGGGACAGAATAAAGTTCGTCTTTTCCCCGGAAATTGTATTTTTTGAGTGTTTCTTCGTGACGGTAATTGTTTGGATTGGCGTAGCTGTGCCAGCCCCACTGACTTTGGGTGCCGAGCGGAACTCCGGCTGCATATTTTTCCGGGAATGTTTGCAGGCCTGTGGCATCCACGGTGAAGGCAAATTCTCCGTTGCCAACAGAAAGAGATGTCAGTGAATCGAAAGCCGTAACTTGTGGGTTGTTTCGATTGACAAGAGCTAATCGGTTGATGGATGCAGATGCTGTGAAAGTACAGATATGCACGCATACGATTACGAATACAGCGATGGACTGTCTCATAGTAATTTTTTTGTAGAGTATTGATTTAAAGTATTGCAAAAGTATGTCTCAGCACCATGTAGAATTGTACAATCATTGATATTAATCGTACACTTTTTGATTCTTCACCCGCTGGTGAAGCTATCATAGGACTGATTTCGATATAATTAGTATTTGCAAAAATATGATGTATCCGGGGCTATTCGTTTAAGGTTTTTGGTTGAAAGGCTTTGTATTTTGATTTTAAGAAGAGGTAGTTTTTTTGAATAATGTGGACTTTTTTTGATGGGGAGTGGTTGAAATATGCACACGTTTGTATGCAAAAAAGGCTTCCGATGCAATCAGAAGCCTTTTCCAGAAATTGTGTGTGAGTAATGTATGTGAGTTTACAGAGTTACCCCTGCTTTCCAGATAGCAATTTCGCGGTAATTTTTCTTTTCGTTGTTTACCTTTTCGCCGCTGGCTACTTTTATAATGTATTCGATAAAGCTTTCAAGCGTTTCTTCCATGGTTTTATCTTCTACAATAACACCGGCATTAAAGTCGATCCAACCTGGTTTGTTGGCTGCCAATGTCGAATTTGTAGAGATTTTCATGGTTGGAACAAATGATCCGAACGGAGTGCCACGACCGGTGGTGAATAATACAATCTGACATCCCGACGAAGCCAATGCTGTTGCAGCTACCAGGTCGTTGCCGGGTGCGCTAAGCAGGTTCAATCCTTTTGTTTTGATGGTGTCGCCATACATCAATACGTCTTTTACTACAGATTTGCCACATTTTTGTGTACATCCCAGCGATTTGTCTTCCAGTGTTGAAATACCGCCCGCTTTATTGCCCGGAGATGGGTTTTCGTAAATAGGTTGATCGTTTTTGATGAAATAGTCTTTGAAGTCATTGATCAGATGAACAGTTTTGTCGAACAATTCAGTTGATTCGCAACGGTTCATCAAAATGGTTTCAGCACCAAACATCTCAGGTACTTCAGTAAGAACCGAAGTTCCGCCCTGAGCTACCAGAAAATCTGAGAACAAGCCTAATAATGGATTAGCAGTAATGCCCGACAAACCGTCAGAGCCACCACATTTCAATCCGACTTTCAGTTCGCCCAGTGGCACATCTACGCGTTCGTCTTTGGCAGCCACTTCGTACACTTCGCGAAGCAGTTTCATGCCTTCTTCAAATTCGTCGCCCACTTTTTGAGTTTCCATGAATTTGATGCGGTCGCTATCGAACTCACCCAAAAACTCACGGAATGCTGGTAACTGGTTGTTCTCACAGCCAAGACCTACTACCAATACAGCACCGGTGTTAGGATGTTTTACCAGATTGCGCAATACTTTGCGGGTATTTTCGTGGTCGCCACCCAGCTGCGAACAGCCGTAGTTGTGAGGCCAGCCCATGATTGAATCTACGCCTTTGCCACCAGTTTCAGCTTTCAATGCATCTACCAGTTGGTTCACTGTACCGTTTACACAGCCTACAGTTGGCACTACCCATACTTCGTTACGGATACCTACTTCGCCATTGGCACGACGGAAACCTTTGAAAGTAAGATTACGGTTAGCAATTTCAGGATATTCAAGTTTTGGATTGTATGTGTATTCCAACAAACCGTCCAAGTTGGTTTTGATGTTTTTTTCGTTTACCCATGCGCCCAGAGCAATAGCTGTGCGTGCATGACCAATAGCATATCCGTATTTCACTACGTTTTCGTCGGTAGCTAAATCCTTCAATGAAAATTTATGACCGGCAGGAATTTCTTCTAAAAGTGTAACTTCCTGTCCATCTACATTAAGAGTTTCGCCTGCCGACAAGTTCTGAATGGCTACAGCAACATTGTCTTCAGGGTTGATTTTTAAAAATTTGATTTGCATGGATTTGTTATGTTGAATGCAAATGACGCAAAAAGACAATTACGGTCTATTGCGTCATTTGGTATTCAGTAATTGGAATGATTAAAGAATTGATTTTACAGTTTCCAACATGCCATTAGCTTGAATAGCTGTTAGGTATTCTG
>JBJOOU010000281.1:0-7292 GCA_046051105.1 Bacteroidota bacterium | reverse complement strand
TTTTTCTAGTTTTTGACATATAAAAAAAGTTTATTGAAACGAATTTCAATAAACTTCTTGTATCTGACAAATAATCAGTGTTTTACGCGGGGTTTTGCCAACTATTTTTGTCCATTATACCTTTATTGTCAACTAATGATGTTACACACCTAGTGATGCGCGCACAGCCTCCACTTTTGCGTTGGCAGCTGCATCGGCCGCATCGTAGTCGGCACGGGTTTTCATTTCGCCACGTACCTCGATGTAGAACTTGATTTTTGGCTCAGTTCCTGAAGGACGAACGGAAATCTTAGTACCGTCTTCGGTAAAATATTGAAGTACATCCGAAGTAGCAGGCATTACAAGGTCAATCACCTCGCCTGTGGCTACATTGGTTTGTTTCAGTGTTTTGTAATCTTTGATGATAGCCACCGGCGATCCTGCAATTTCTTTCGGAGGTGTGCTGCGGAAATCGCTCATCATTTTCACGATTTCTTCGGCTCCCGATTTTCCTTTGCGAACAACAGAGATTCCTTTTTCTTTTCCGTAGCCATATTCGAGATAAATGTCCTGGATCAATTCGAACAAGGTTTTGCCGTTGTCTTTTGCCCAGGCAGCAATTTCAGCCATCAGGGTGCAAGAGGAAACGGCATCTTTGTCACGCACAAAGTCTTCGGGCAGGAAGCCGTAGCTTTCTTCGCCACCACCGATGTATTGTTTTTTGCCTTCGTTTTCGCGAATAACGGCTGCAATCCATTTAAATCCGGTAAAGCAGTCGTACATTTCCACTTCGTAGCTATCGGCAATTTGCTTGATAATTTCAGTAGTAACGATCGTTTTTACCACGAATTCTTTACCAGTGATTTTGCCTAGCTCTTTCCATCTGCGAAGCAGGTAATAAGTGAAAATAAGCGCTGTTTGGTTACCATTTACCAAAATCCATTCGCCTTTGTCGTCTTTTACAGCTATTCCCAAACGGTCAGCATCAGGGTCGGAAGCCATTACGATGTCGGCATCCACTTCTTTGGCTTTGTTTACAGCCATTTCGAGTGCAGCAGGTTCTTCAGGGTTAGGCGAAACTACAGTTGGGAAGTCTCCACTCACCACGTTTTGTTCAGGTACAGGAATAATATTGGTAAAACCAAATTCGCGCAGTGCATGCGGAACCAGTTTCACACCTGTACCATGGATTGGAGTGTATACAATTTTCAAATCGCTGTTGCGTTTGATCGAATCCGGCGACAGTGTGATGGTTTTGATTTTTTCGATAAATGCATTGTCAATCGCTTCACCAATGATTTCGATCAGTTCAGGGTTGCCCTGGAATTTGATATCATCTACATTGGTGATGTTCAATACTTCGGTAATTACATTTTTATCGTGTGGAGCAATCATTTGTGCGCCATCGTTCCAATAAGCCTTGTAACCGTTGTATTCCTTCGGATTGTGAGACGCAGTAAGGATGATACCGCTTTGGCAACCCAGGTGACGAATCGCAAACGAAGCTTCAGGGGTAGGGCGGAGGTCTTCGAATAGATATACTTTAATGCCGTTTGCCGAGAAGATATTGGCTGAAATTTCAGAGAAAAGACGGCTGTTGTTGCGGCAGTCGTGACCAATTACCACGCTGATTTGCGGAACATCGGGAAACTGAGCTTTCAGATAATTGCTCAAACCCTGAGTAGCTGCACCAACAGTATAAATGTTCATGCGGTTGGTACCTACGCCCATGATACCGCGCAAACCGCCGGTACCAAATTCGAGGTCGCGGTAAAAGCATTCGATCAACTCAGTTTTGTCCTCAGCATCCATCATGCGTTTTACTTCCGCTTTTGTTTCTTCGTTGTAATTGCCGTTGAGCCATACCTGAGCTCTCGAAATTACTTCGTTTAATAAAGTGTTGTTGTCCATATAGTTTGAAGTTAGTATAAGCTTATTTGATAATGAGCGGTAAAAATACGTTTTTTTTTCGAAAACGTAAAGGATACTGATGTCACATTGGTGGAGAATTACAGCGAACGTATACGTGGGGAAT
Source organism: Bacteroidota bacterium (assembly GCA_046051105.1). Taxonomy (GTDB): domain Bacteria; phylum Bacteroidota; class Bacteroidia; order Bacteroidales; family Paludibacteraceae; genus Paludibacter. The sequence goes on along the minus strand of JBJOOU010000281.1, from coordinate 5,278 downwards.
AGTTGCCGGGTGGAAGTCAGCTTGTTTATTTAAATACTCATAGATATGTGATCCGGCTCGTGGTTTTTTGGTGTTTTTTGGGGAGACTTGATTTTTTTATTGCAAAATATTCCTGCCGAAGGCTGGCTTTTAACTACCACCAAGCGAAAGATGATTGTACAAATTAATGCGCCAACGACACTACGTGATACGGGGCTTTACCAAACAAACCGGTCCACCACACTACGGCGAACTGAGGACAGAAATTATTATTTTTTTAATACCTTTGTTGAATCATTTACCCTTAAATTTTACATTAATGTTCCTGAATGACAAAATAGAAATAAAGAGACATCTTTTTTACGAAACGTCTCACTCGCCTTCATTGGCGGATATAGTGGGCAAAGACGCATTGAGTGAAGTGGTTGATTTTTGTTTTATTGCCAATCCATACTATCCTGACAAAAAATTGCTAAAGCTTTTGCAGCATAATTTGCCGATGCTAATTAAATCATACCCATCGAGCAACTCGTTGATTTCGCAAAGCAACCTTGCAAGCGTTTTGAATGTTGATGCAAACAATCTGATTATAGGAAACGGAGCAACAGAGCTTATTACATTGATTGTGGAACATTTGATTGACGACATTGCCATTCCGGTACCAACTTTCAGCGAATATATCGATAAAATTCGTCGGAAGGATTTTGCGCGTTTATATCAGTTGCCCGCCGATAAGGAATATCAACTGAACCTGAATGATTTTGCCAGCTGGATTGATGAACAAAACATACAATCAGCATTAATCATTAACCCGGGCAATCCTACCGGACAATTAATTCCGCTGAATGACATCATGCAGTTTCTGGATAAAATGAAACATCTGAAAATGGTTATTGTAGATGAATCTTTTATCGATTTTGCGGATGAAAACATTCCTAGCCTGTTGCCGCACATTGATAAATTCAGCAACCTGATGTTGGTAAGGAGTATGAGTAAACACTGCGGTATACCTGGTTTACGCCTGGGGTATTGTTGTTCGTCCAATATGGATTTTCTGAATACGATAAAAGTGTTATTGCCTGTGTGGAACATAAATACGCTGGCAGAATTTTTCCTCACTCAACTGAAAGAGACGGACGAAGAGTACCACAAAGCACGATTGAAAGTGATTAAAGATGTGCGCCTGCTTTACAGGGAATTAAAAACAATTAAAAAATTTCATGTATATCCAAGTGGTACCAATTTCATTCTCATTAAACTGGAGTGTGGACTGACTGCTACTGAGATACAGCAAATTCTACTCGAAGATTACAAAGCCTATGTGCGCGATTGTAGCAACAAAGTGGGCCTGGACAATTTCCACATTCGGGTAGCTTCGCAGGGAAAACAGAAAGACCGCATTCTGATTAATGCATTGAAAGAAATTTCCAAAAAATGCAGTGGTAGTAACTCATAACAGGAATAAATACTTATATAACAATAATATATCAAAAATCAACTCTTATTCCCCCTTCAGGGGGTTAGGGGGCAAATACATATATGAAAAAAATATTAATCGTTTCGCGTCGATTAACACGCAAAAATAAACTTGTCAACTGGGTGTCCGAGATTTATCTTGAATTGTTGGCTGGCAGAGGCGTTATGCCGATCATTGTTCCGATTGCAGAAAGCACAAAAGAGATTCTCAATGAATATTTATCGGATTACGATGGAATGTTGATGATGGAAGGTGGGGATATCAACCCGATACATTACGGCGAAAACTACCCCATAGAAGAGCTCGACGAATGTGACCCTCTGAAAGATGAAATAGAAATAGCATGTTTGCATCACGCCATACAATCGAACAAACCGATTCTCGGATTTTGCAGAGGAATGCAACTTATCAACTTACTGCACGGAGGAAAAATACACAAAGATGTTCACGAAGTATCCAACTTTAATGTGATACATATCAATTATGAAAACTACGACAATTATCGTCACAGCATTCGTTTGGTAGACAATACACCGCTGGCCGAATGGTATAAAATGCCCGAATTGTCGGTCAACTCCTATCATCATCAGGGTATCAAAGTACTGGGAGATGGCTTGGTACCAATGGCATATTCCGAAGATGAATTGATAGAAGGAGTGTATAACCCTTCACATCGCTTTTTGGTAGGTTTACAGTTTCACCCCGAACGGATGTACAACGAATACGAAGGCAATAAGCTCGTGTTCGACTCATTTGTTGAAGCTGTAAAAGAACAATAAAATTAACTTTCAAATTATGAACATACAATCATTCAAAGAAGTAGTAAAAGGCTACAAAGTCGTGTTTTTAGATTCATATGGCGTTCTGCGCAACTTTCAGGGTATTTTGCCCGGCGCACGAGAGATGATTCAATTTCTGAAAGATGAAAATATTGACTATTATGTGCTCACGAATGATGCTTCGCGCAGTCCACAGCAGCTGGCAGAGGCTTTTAATAACAAAGGCATTCCTGAAATAACAGAGAGTAAGATCATTTCATCGGGAATGATTGCAAATGAATATCTGGAAAACAAAATCAAAGGGGGTACGGTGGTATATTTAGGAACTGAATGTTCGGCACACTACATCGAAACGGTAGGCCTGAAAGCGGTATCAATTAGCGATATAGATCTGGATAAGACGGATGATTACTCAGCTTTGGTCATGTTGGACGACGAGGGATTCGACTGGCAAACCGACCTGACAAAAGCCGTCAATCTTCTACGAAGCAGAAGTTTGCCCGTTATTGTAGCTAATTCCGACGAGACTTATCCGGTAACGCCACAACATGTTGCAATTGCTGTAGGTGGTTTAGCCGATTTGCTGGAACCACTTTCCGACAAGATATTTATCCGATTCGGGAAGCCGGACTCTCAGATATTTAATTTCGCTTATGAGCATGCTTCCAGAAATCTTTCTATCACCAAGAAAGATATTTTAATGGTGGGCGACACCTTGAAAACAGATATCATAGGCGGTAACAAGTATGGTATCGACACCTGTTTGGTACTTTCGGGCAATGTACTCGAAAAAAATGCGGAACTTCTCATCAATTCTACAGGAATAATCCCCAATTACATTTGTCGTTCAATTGCAACATAAGCAATCAAATACTAATATTCATTTGGTTTTATGCAAATGAAAATTCCGAAGAAAGTGAATTACTCTGCTGCTTAGTTCAGGCTGAATTGAACTTTGGCCACAAAAGTAATGTCACAATCTCCGGAATTTTGCCTTTCGGCTTTACATCAGAGAAGTATTAAGGTATGGATTCACTTACATGATGTTATTTTTTGATGATAATGGTTTTCTTATCGGTTCCAATGCCGGTGATGGTAAGAGAATTCCATCCCGGTAATAATTTGCCCTGATTCAGTTTAATACCTGTTGAAGTAATTTCAATTCCTCCCAATCCCATTAAAACAGATTGTAATACACCACCAGCACCTGTTAGGAAATAAGGATTATCTCCCCCTTTGGTTTCTGCTAATACACCAAACGGTGCTAATTTATTAGGTACATACGCATCTGAAAAATAATGAGCTGCTTTATCCATTTTTCCAAGTTTGGTATATAAAAGTGAGAAAATGGCTTGTGTCATTGCAGGCGTATTGCGTTCCGGTACTTTTACCTGATAGTATTTCAAATCTTTCAGGATTTGTACTGTGTCTTTGATTAACATTAATGGATAGGCGAGCAGATTTACATCGGCTTGTTTAATGTTTTCTCCATTGTAAGTAGCATGTTCACGGGTAGTTCCATCTTCGAAATGTTCAAAATACAGATTGTTAGCCACATTTTTCCATTCAGGATTTACCGGGAATCGAAGTATGGAAGCGACTGTATAAGCATTTTGTAGGTTTATCTTAGCTACTCCATTCGTGAATGCGTCATTATCTACATTTTCAGCATATTCGTCTGACCCTACTACATTACGAATGATATATTTTCCGTCAGTTCTTTTTTCTACTCTCGATAACCAGAAATTAGCTGTTTCGGATATTAATGGCCACCCTTTTTCGCGCAGCCAATTAATATCTTGTGTAACGCAGTAGTATTGCCATGCAGCCAGAGCCACGCAACCTGAAATATGATGCTCAAACGGTCCTGCCAGCGCCCAAACGGGTGTTTCTTCAACGCCTGAATCGGCACTTTCCCATGGGAACATGGCACCTTTATAGCCATGTGCAAAGGCATTGTTGCGGGCAGCCTGAAGACGATTAAATCTATAATCAATCATGTTTTTGGCCATTTGTGGCTGCAAAACAGCTAATACCGGTAACATCCAGGTATCAGCATCCCAGAATATATGTCCGTTGTAGCCTAAGCCGGATAATCCCATTGGCGAAGCCGAAAAACCGGACGATGTACTATTAAACGCATACAAATGGTAAAGCATGCTTCGGATGTCCAGTTGAGCCTGCTCGTCTCCCTCAATTTGAATGTCCGATTTCCAAAGTTCTGCCCATGTATCATTGCTTCTTTGTTGCAAACGCTCAACTCCTTCCAAACGGGCGAAGATGGTCAATCGTTCCGCTTCGTTATACACATCGGGGGTTTGAGCCGACGATATGGTGGTACCTACCACCGCAAAGCTGTATTTTTCACCAGTTTTCAGCGTTTTGCTGAATTTCTGTTGATGCAGATTGTTGTCGGGCATTTCATGAATCACGTTGGGTTCATCGCCTCGTTTTTCGGTAAAGGCAAATGAGGTGGTGGCGGCCAGTTGCATTTTGCCGGTTGGGCTTTGTGCAACGGATGTAAGCAGCTGAATACCGATATGTTTACGGTTGATTTCGTTGAAAGTAAAGCGTGAATCATGGAATCCTTCGGGGAGTTCATGAATATTTACTGCCGTAAATGTAATATCGGTAACTGGCGTAATTTCTACGATTCCCATTACCGAGTAGGGGAGGTGGCGTAGCGCTAGGTAGGAATAATTTACTTTGGCTACATTGTTCATTTCAAAACTGGTACGAAAGATACCGGTTTTCATATCCATTTCCTGATGAAATGCGGTTATATTGTCGCGATTGACGGTGCGTCCGTTGATATTCAATCTCAGGTTCAGAAGATTGAAGCCTGACAGAAAGTTACTCACACGACCACGGCCGTACATGTCGTACAACCCCGCCATCACTACTTGTTTTACTTTTAAAGGTTCGGGCGATGATACGATACCTATCATACCATTGCCCGAAGTGATTCCATAGTAATTTTTTGCATCGGGCGAGTCGACACCGAGAATCCATCCCCCGGATGCCGACGCCCCCAATGCGGTCA
>JBJOOU010000280.1:0-7592 GCA_046051105.1 Bacteroidota bacterium | reverse complement strand
CCATTTAATGGCTTTTGAAACAGAGTTTTGTTTCAATTTTTCTTTCTTCTTTTTTGTCATGATTTGAGAGTTAAACAGACCTTGTTTGTCGCGCAAATTTAGTCAAATCTTTCTGAAAGGCCGATAAAAGAGATGTTGAAAAAAAATAAAAGTATTTTCGGATTGTAACATTCGGAATATCAGTTCTGATAGTGAATATATGTTTCAATTGTGCGATTTTTTTCATTACAAAGTTTTGAAGTTCCGAAAAAGCTTCCTATATTTGCACCCGCAAAAGCGAAGTATGGAAGTTTGGGTGAGTGGCTGAAACCACCAGTTTGCTAAACTGACGTACGGGTAACCGTACCACGAGTTCGAATCTCGTAGCTTCCGCGAAGAACGCTGATAACGCATGTTATCAGCGTTTTTTGTTTTACTCCCTTCGTATTCTGATACAGAGTCATCGAATTTCTGTATCTTTGTAAGATTAAAATTGATTTTTTCATGAGATTTGACGAACTTCCGCTATGTGACTCTGTTCAGGATGGCCTGAGTGCCATGAATTTTACCGAAGCTACTCCGGTGCAGGAGCAAACTATACCTGTGATTTTGCAGAAAAAAGATGTGATAGCCTGTGCCCAAACCGGTACCGGTAAAACCGCTGCTTTCATACTCCCTTTGCTCCACAACCTGGAGGCCGAACCACATGCCGAAGATAAAATAAATGCCATCATTATGGCGCCTACCCGCGAATTGGCACAACAAATCGACCAGCAGATGGAAGGTTTTTCGTACTTCACTTCTTTTTCGTCGGTGGCAGTGTATGGTGGCAACGATGCTTCGGCCTGGGATACGCAGCGTCGTGGCTTACAAAATGGTGCCGATGTGGTGATTGCTACCCCCGGACGTATGCTTTCGCACATTAATTTATATGACATTGATTTTTCGGGGGTAAAATATTTTATACTGGACGAAGCCGACCGGATGCTGGATATGGGTTTCTTCGAAGACATTATGCAGGTGGTGAAAAAACTCCCTGCCGACCGTCAAACGATCATGTTTTCGGCCACTATGCCACCTAAAATCCGTCAGTTGGCTAAAACGATCCTGGTGGATCCGGTAGAAGTGAAGATTGCTGTTTCGCGCCCACCTGAGTCGATTATGCAGACGGCTTATATTTGCCATGAATCGCAAAAAGCAGGTATTGTGCGTAGTCTTTTTGCTGAACAGGAGCCAAATAAAGTGATTATTTTCTCGGGTTCTAAGATCAAGGTGAAAGAAATTACTAAAACTTTCCGCGCCATGGGCCTTAAAGCCGGCGAAATGCACTCCGACCTGGAACAGGCGCAGCGCGACTCGGTGATGCACGAATTTAAAAACAATCGTGTGAGCATTCTTGTGGCTACAGATATCGTTTCGCGCGGGATAGATATTGATGATATTACGCTGGTGATCAATTATGATGTGCCGCATGATGTCGAAGATTATGTTCACCGCATCGGACGTACTGCACGTGCGAAGGCTGAGGGAATGTCGATCACCTTTGTATCGGAAGAAGAGCAGTATAAGTTCAAACAGATCGAGAATTTTCTTGAAAAAGATATTTATAAAATTCCAATGCCGCAGGAATTGGGCGAGGCACCGGAATACAATCCTGAAGCTCATCGCCACGGACATAAAAAGTTCCGTTCCGGCAAAGGCCATTTCAAAAGAGGCGGAAGCCCTAAGAGAGGGTGATTTTGCAGATTTGAACATGAAATGATTTGAAGATGTGTTCTGAATGATTTCCGGGATGCTGAATAGATCATTTTATAAAGAGATAAATAAAAGGAGTTGCGGGGTGGCGAAAGTTGCCCCGTTGATGTATAGATAAAGTCAGTGCAGCGAATGTCAGTTTCGTTTCCATATAAGATTCAGGCGCGGGATGAAATGATTCGGCGGATCAACCAATTTGCCGGTGAGGGAAGTCCGTTTCTGATGATTGTAGATTTTAAGGCCGAAAAGGGTTTTGTGCTGGAGGAAAAAGAGTGGGATGAAGAATTTCTTCAGTTTTCGGTAGCTCAAAAATCCTTTGGAAAGATAGATGAGGCGTCGGTTGAATTTAGTTGGCAGATTCATCCTGTATCCAAAGAAGAATATGCGCCAAAATTTAATTATGTCGTGGAGCAGATTGGCCTTGGTAATTCGTTTCTGACCAACTTGACGCAGTCAACGACGGTGAAAACAGATCTCACAATTGATCGCTTGTATCAGTTGGGACATGCCCGCTACAAGCTTTGGTTGAAAGATCATTTCACGGTGCTTTCGCCTGAAATTTTTGTACGAATTGACGGGAATGCCATCTCGTCTTATCCGATGAAAGGTACCATTGATGCTTCGTTGCCGGATGCCGAGCGGATTATTCTTGATGATTATAAGGAAAAAGCCGAACATGCTACCATTGTAGATTTAATTCGTAATGATTTGAGTCAGGTGGCGGATGAAGTGGAGGTGAAGCGCTACCGATATGTGGAGCGGTTGACCACGCATCAGAAAGATTTATTGCAGGTGAGTTCGGAAATTTCAGGGAAATTGCCCGATGGTTTTCGGAGTCAATTGGGTGATATTTTGTTTTCAATGCTGCCCGCAGGTTCTATTTGCGGTGCTCCAAAGCCCAAAACGCTGGAAATTATAGAACATGCAGAGGGGTATGAACGTGATTTCTATACAGGAATTTTTGGCTGGTTTGATGGTCGGAATTTTGATTCGGCCGTGATGATTCGTTTTGCAGAACCGGCTTCCGATGGGTTGACCTTCAAAAGTGGCGGTGGCATTACGTCGCAAAGTGATTTGGAAAAAGAATACGAAGAATTAATTCATAAAGTATATGTGCCTCTTATTTGAATCGATAAAATTGCAGGACGGCCAGTTTGTGCGACTGCCCTACCATCAGGAACGGGTAAATAAGGCTTTTGCGGCGCTGTTTTCCTACGATGAACCAATTAGTTTGTTCGAAACGCTGAGTCGTCATATTCTCCCTGCAAATGGTGTCTATAAATGTCGGGTGGTGTACGACGAAATTGTGCAGTCGGTGGAATTTACGCCTTATGTGCGTCGCGAAATTAAATCGCTGAAACTGGTAGAAACGACTGTTGAGAGTTGTGAATACAAGCTGGAGGAACGTTCAGCCTTCAAAACTGCCTTCGATCAACGGGGAGATTGCGATGATGTGATTCTGATAAAAAACGGATTGCTTTCCGATACGTCATATTCTAATATTGCCCTTTTTGATGGGCAGGAATGGCATACGCCGCGTGTGCCGTTGCTTTATGGAACCAATCGGGCAAAATTATTGGCCGACGGCAAAATTGTAGAAAAAGACATCGCAGTTGCCGATTTAAAGAAATATTCGCAGATAGCCTTGTTTAATGCGATGGTGGAATTTGGCGATGTGGTGCTGGATGTGGATTGTATAAAAGAATAGGGCTTACAAAAAAGTAAGTCCTATTCTTTTATTTAGCCCTTTCTCGAAAATACGAATTAATGTTGCTAGCTGGATATTTCCTTTCCCGTTTTCTATTTTGGAAATATAGCTCTTTTTGGTGCCTGAGCGTTCTGCAAGTTGTTCTTGTGTTAAATTTGCTTGTCGGCGTGCTTCCTTAAGCATTTCGCTCACAATAAACATCTGGGATTGCTCCTCGTACTGATTTCTACTCTCTGATCCTATTTGACCATGTTCAAGATTAATAAGATCGTCAAAGTTGGTTATATTGCTGTAGTTTGTCATGGCAATAAATTTCAGTTGTTACTAAATAATCCTGCATATTTTCCCTTCAATGCCATCAATTCTGCGTGGCTGCCTTGTTCCACAATTTCGCCATTTTCAAAGAAGAAAATCAAATCAGCCCAATCGATGGTGCTGAGACGATGGCTGACAATGACGGCAGTTTTTCCTGCCGAAAGCTTTTTCAGACCTTCAATCACCTGACGTTCAGAGTTCACATCCAACGCGCTCGAAGGTTCATCCATCAGAATTAAAGGTGCATTGCGGTAGTAGGCGCGCGCTATGGCTATTTTCTGCCACTGACCAATGCTGAGTTCCTCGCCACCTTTAAACAGATTGCCCAACATAGTTTCATAGCCGTTTGGAAGTGATTCCAACACCTGATCAACTCCGGCGGCACGAGCTGCTTCACGGGCTTTTTCCAGATTGGCTGGTATACGGGCATCGCCTAAAGCCAGATTACCAAGCGCGGAGATATTATACAATGCAAAATCCTGAAAAACAGCGCTGATATTGTTCCTGATGGATGCTGATCCAATTTGAGTACTCACAGTATTGTCAAACAGTATCTGCCCGGAATCGGGTTGATAGAATCCGCAGAGCAGCTTGATAAAAGTACTTTTGCCTGAGCCGTTGGCACCCACTAAAGCAACAGTTTTGCCTGCGGGAATACTAACGTTGATATTCTGAAGGGCATTTCGCTGGCTGGTTTCGTAGTGAAAACTTACATTTTTGAAAATAATTCCCTCGTTTAATGTAAAATCAACCGTTGAGGTTTTATTTGATGTGGTTGGACTCTCCATAAATTCCACAAAATCATTCAGGTAGGTATTGTCTTCAATGATGCGCGTAACCGATTGGAACAATTCATTCAAAACAGAATAACCCCGTTGAAAGGCAAAGAAAAACAAAACCACCGTTCCGATAGAGATTTCGCCTTTCAGTTTCAGTATCGAAATCATACCTAATGAGCCAAAAATCAGTATCACTGCAAATAGCTGAGCGAAAAGTCCGAGTCGTACTTCCGATTTGCGCAGGTCTAGTTTTTCAGCAAAAAGCGAGTCCTGAGTGCGATTGAAGCGAGTGCGGAAAAAGTCGGCAAAACCGAATAGCCTCAGTTCTTTAGCGAACGGAAAGCCCGTCAGAATGCGGTTGTAATAATACATTTCGCGTTCGCGGGTACTCTGCCTCTCTTTGAGGCGGTACAACTTACGTGCTATTTTGAAACGGAACAGAATGCCCGGCACAATGGCTACAAACAGGATCAGAACCAAATACCAGCGGATGGAGATAAATAATCCTAAAAGGAAAAGTGCCGAAGCAATGGATTTGATGCCCATCAATACATCGCCGAGCAATTTGATAGGGCGAAACGAAGCTTCCTGCACCGCTCTGTGGATCTTATCCTGACGCTCCGGATTTTCGTAGACCGATAAATCCAGTTCAGTATGTTTTTGATGCAGTTGAGCATAGATGCGTTTGCTCACGGACTGAGCCAGCTTTTCGGAGTAGTAGGAACTGATTTCGGACAATAATCCGCTTAGCAAAAATACAGCGGCAGTAAGTCCCAATAACCCAAAGAATAAGGTTTGCTGAAAGCTGTTTTGTGTTTCGGTGAGCAGGTCGACGAGTGCTTTGATGCATACGATAATGACAAAGGGCAATACGCCTTGAAGGATGTTGATAAGGGCATTTGTAAGCAACAGCTTACCTGAACCAGCAGATACATCCCGGATATTTTTTCTGAAAGAGATGCTTTGTTTGTTGATGCGTAGATTTAAATCAACCAATCTGAGAAGAATTGCCGAGCGCTTTAATGCCAGTTTCGGAAAACGCATGATCAGCTTGCCTGCCAGCTTGCGGCAAAAATTTACGGTGCTGTAAGTCTTTCCTTTTCGGGTAAATTTACGAATACGACCGAGTAATTGCTGTTCCGAAAAAACAGGGTCGGGTAGGGGACAATTGTCGCCGCGGGTGATGAAACGATACTGGTTGTCTGATTTCTCGATCAAAACCAATCGGTGGCCAATCAGCAGACCGTTTTGATTAAAAACAACGATGTCGCCCAACTGTAGGTCTTCCGGCGCACATTTTTCAACGAGGCCAATGTCGCCCGGACGTAGCGTGGGGAACATGCTTCGCCCTTTGAGCCGATAGCTTAGTTGGAGGTTGTCGCTGAGCAACTCACCTGCCATGCTGAAAAGTTGGTTATGTAGCTCATTTTCGTTCATTTTCCCGGATAAATGAAATGACCGATTGATCGGGAACAAAGCCCAGCTCGAACACAGGTACCAGGCTGCAAATGCGACTGAAAAGATCCAGTCGGCTTGCTATAAATTGTTTGTCAAAATTATTCTGAATGCTGAATGCCATCACTTTGGACATGGCCATCGCACCGCTTAGCTTATTGATTTTGTTTTCGGGGGAATGGCTGATCAGAAAAATACCATCCAATACCGTGCTTTTGGGTTCGTCGAGGTAATACATGGGCGTGTTGTACACCCTTATTTTACCGTTCTGTTCCCTTAAAATCAAGCGGTCGTCGTTGATAATCTGACTTCCCGTTTCGGCCCAGATGCGCGACATGGTACTTTTGCCTACCCCTGAAAATCCCGAAAACATGCGCCCCTTTTCTCCGTCAAAAGTACAGGAGGCATGCATCATTACCGCATTGTATTTCAAGGTCATATAATGCATCATAATAGGTCCCATCGGATAACGGAGCGGATCAAGCGTATTTTCGGTCAGCAGTTCCGACCATATATTCCACTTTGCAAAATCGGCTGACAGGGTTGCATATTGTTGAACCTGATTGGTTTGTTGGTTGTAAATGATAAATCCCAAACCGGTTGCGATAGTATAGATACGATAAAAAAGCTGAGTTTCGTTGGCGGCCTCAAATGCTATATTGTCAGTACTAAAAGGTAAAGCTCCGATTGGGTGACAATCGATTTTAATGTCTGCCGTATTAGTGTCAGATGTTGAAAGAAAAGGTTGATGCCCTTCGTCTGCTAAGAGTGAGAAATCGGCAAATAAATGAATCTGAAAATCAGCAATAGTGAGTTGAAGGCGACTTTTCATGTATGCTGTTTATTTGTTGAGAACTGTCTCCAGCTTTTTGAGAAATGCCTGTATGTCAATGCGCGCAGTTTCAGGATCGATATCAAATTCGCATGTCATAATAGCCACAAGCTCATTGATGTCTGATGTTTTAGCCAAATTTTCCCATATAAATTTTCCGGTTTCGTTGAGCGTAAACATGGAGTTCATTTGAGCTACATTGTTGGTTAGTGGAACAAGTATAAGTTCATTGCCCACTTCGCGGGAAACGAATCGGGATTGGAGATTTTGGATAGATTGAACGTCCATATATGTCATGTTGAGGTTGTTTTTACAAATATATCTCTTTTATTCGAAAATTCAATAACATATAAAAGGGATGTTGTTCCAATGAATTGTAATTTGTGTTTTCGTTGTTCCTTTGAGGAGTTCTTTTGATGCAATGTTGTACGGAAAGAGCACAATAAAACAGCGGCCTCAATTGAGGCCGCTGTTAAGAAAATCTATCCTATTTGATTTTTATATGGGTCATTCTGGATGTTCCACATCAAAGAAGTTTGATTTTCCCCATTTCCTGTTGGCGGGTTTGAATCCATTGATAATGATATATCATTGTCCAGTTCTATAATTTGAATCTGCGGAGAACTGTACTGTTTTTTGTTAATCATATTTCTTTTCATTTTCTTGTGAATAATTGATTAGTGATTCAGGTTGATTTTAGCTGAATAGGGTTGTCCATTCACGATGGCTCGTACCAGATAAACGCCTGGAATGTTGATGTTGTTTATTC
>JBJOOU010000279.1:0-12889 GCA_046051105.1 Bacteroidota bacterium | reverse complement strand
TCGGATGGCCTATATCCTGCATATGAACCCGAATCTGATTCTTGCGTCCGGTCTCCAATTCAATTTCGAGTAACGAAAACTTATCGTTCGACTTTACAGTACGATAATGCGTGATTGCTTCCTGGCCACCATTATCCACATTACTTGAATGAATTTTAAGCGACTTTTGATGTTCAGTAAACCAGCTTACGATGGTATCCTGCTCTTTCTCCATTTTGCCTTCAACCAGGGCTACATATATGCGTCGGGTAACTATTCGATGCCAATTTTCCTGAAGTATCAACTGTACTTCCTTTGTTTTGGCAAACATAATAATTCCGGAGGTTTCACGATCGATACGATGTACAACGTAAATCCGGTTTTGAGGATGACTTTTCTTTACATATTTTTTTAATATTTGAAAGGCCGTTACCTCTTCATCTTTCTCGGTGGCTACAGCAAGTAATCCTTCTTTTTTATCCACTACAATCAGATACTGATCTTCGAACACCACACGTAATTTTGGGTGCGAAAGTTCGATATTTCCACGATTGCTGTTCACAACAACCACATCGTTGGGCTTCAGTTCGAGATTAAATTGCGTAGTGATTTTATTATTCACCATTACCTGACGGTGCGAAAGCATCGACTTCACTGAACTGCGACTCATGCCGCCCATTTTGGCCAGCAAAAATGTCATTAACTCAGCTGATTCTTTTACGGTCAGTTTGGTTTCTTTAGGTGCAGGTGGCGCCTGCGGTTTTCTTCTCATTTATATCGTGTGTAAAATTATTTCGTTGTAGACGCGCTTAGTTGTTTTTCATCCAATTAACAACAGCAATAGCCGCATTCTCACCATCAATCGCCGATGAGGTGATACCTCCCGAATAGCCGGAGCCTTCGCCTGCCGGGAAAAAGCCGGTGACTACTGTATGTTGTCCTGTTTCAGGATCGCGCGGAATACGCACTGCTGCAGAAGAGCGGGTCTCCACGCCTACCACTACTGCATCGTTGGTAAGATATCCACGCATTTTCCGATCAAATTTTCGGAATCCTTCGCGCAAACGACTCGCAATATTATCTGGCAACCAAAAGTGCAAAGGAGATGAAATCAATCCGGGCAAGTAAGAACATTCCGGCAAATCAGCCGACAATTTTCCTTTCACAAAATCGCCCAAGCGTTGCGCTGGTGCCATTTGTCCCTGACCACCATTGTTTTTCAGAGCCAAATTTTCAACATATTGCTGAAATTTCAATCCGGCCAAAACGCCATACTCCTGAAACTCGGCAGGAATATCTTCAGGTCTGATTTCTACTACAATACCTGAATTAGCAAATGGCGAATTACGTTGCGAAGCCGACATTCCATTTACTACAATTTCGTTGGCGGTACTTCCTGCAGGCACAATATGTCCTCCGGGACACATACAAAATGAATAGACGCCGCGGTTATCCACCTGCTCCACCAAATTGTACGAAGCAGCCGGAAGGTAAGGACCACGCTCTTTGCAATGATACTGAATGCTATCAATCAACTTTTGTGGATGCTCCACACGCACGCCCATAGCAAAGCCTTTGGCTTCTAACAAAATGCCCTGACGGTGCAACATTTCGTACACATCATGCGCAGAATGACCCGTAGCCAGAATCAGTGCTTTGGCTTTATATTCTGCTCCGTCGGCAGTTTTACAGCCAACTACAGCATTGTTCTCTACGATTATCTCGCTTAGTTTTTTCTCAAAATGAATTTCACCGCCACATTCTACGATGGTTTTACTCATATTTTCCACTACCAGCGGCAATTTGTCCGATCCAATGTGTGGATGCGCATCATAGAGAATTTCAGCAGCTGCACCGTGGTAATGAAATATTTCGTAGATACGCTGTGTATTTCCTTTCTTCTTCGAACGGGTATAAAGCTTACCATCCGAAAAAGTGCCGGCACCACCTTCGCCAAAACAATAGTTCGACTCCGCATTAATACCATTGTTTCGGTTCAGTTGCGCAATGTCTTTTTTACGATTACGGGCATCTTTTCCCCGCTCCAGCAAGATGGGTTTCAAGCCATTCTCTATCAGTTTCAGAGCGGCAAAAAGTCCGGCAGGCCCGGCACCAATAACCAAAACAGGCTCATTATTTCCTACAAAGCGATAGCCAAAATCCGGCATTTCGAACTCAGGAGGCGTTTCATTCCAATAAACTTCTACTGTCAGGTTTATTTTTGGAAATTGCGAACGGGCATCTATCGATTTCTTGGTTGTTCGCAACCGGGTGATGCTTTCAGGATGTATCTTAAGCTTATCTGCCACGTTTTTTTTCATTAATTCCGGGCGTTCTGCCTGTTCGGGCGATAAAATCAGTTGTATGTCGCTATGCATAGTTTTTTACTCTTTAGATTACAAAGATACGGATTTTTGCCAATGTGCCAATATGATTATTCTCAATCAGCACTTTACTTCATCGTATTCTATAATAACTGCATAACTTATCACCTTCCCATCATACTGGGTTTTCCTTCCAATTGGGCCGCGGCATCTACGTTGAAAGCGCCGTCGGTGACGATTTCGGCTCCTTCGTTGAGTCCGCTTAATACTACATAGCTGTTTCCCAGTGCCGGGCCGAGTTCTATTTCTTGCATGTGGAATTGGCCCTCGCCGGTTTTCAGATACACCACCGAACGTTTACCTGTCCACAACACGGCCGAACGGGGAATCACCAGTTTGTCTTTAGCGGCATCCAGACGGGCATGCACGACGGCATTGGCATACATTTCGGGCTTAAGCCGGCCATCTGCATTGGGCACCTCTACCCTCACCCGCGCTACCCGCCCTGCGGCATCCAGTACAGGATCAATGAACCGTATTTTGGCAGAAAACAACTTCCCGGGCACCGACTGAACACTAAACTGCAAGGCATCGCCCACTTTCAGGAAAGCCAGATCGCTCTCGTAAGCATCGAACTGCACCCAAACGCTGGAAAGATTGGCCACTTCGTACAACACAGCTCCCTCAGCCACATGGTCGCCGGTATTGACTCTACGAGCCGTAACGATGCCGGAAGTATTGGAATACACTTCGAAATTCGTTTTCACCTTTCCGCTTTTCTCGATCTGAGCAATCTGTCGGTCGCTCAGCATCCATTGCATGAGTTTGTCCATGGCAGCATGATAGAGCTCAGGCTGCGATGCTTTGGTCTTAGCGGCTTCGATAAATTCCTGCTGCGCCGTCACCAAATCGGGTGAGTAAATAATGGCCAACAACTGCCCTTTGCGTACCTGTTCACCCGTGAAGTTGAGCATCAACTTTTCGATGCGTCCACCCACATGAGCCACCTGATTTTGCAGCATCCGTTCGTCAGCCTGCACTTTGCCGTACAGGCGGATTTCCTTCGTCGGATTCTGACGGGATACAGTGGTGGTAGCCACATTGGCCAATTGGATGGCATCTTCAGAAAGTTGCACTGCGGTGCTGTCATTCACCGCAACATCAGTCTTCAAGGGAATGAGATCCATAGCACAGATGGGACATTTCCCGGGTTTTTCCATCTTGATCTGCGGATGCATGGAGCAGGTCCAGATCTCGTGTTTATGCTCTTTGGCAATCGGCGTTGTTTCTTTCGTTTGGGAGGAATGAAAGAACAACCAACCCAGGAAAAGGCCGACAATTACCCCAACAAGAACCATAACCCACAAAGAACCCCTAACCCCTAAAGGGGAACTGAAGTTAGCCCATCTTTTTTTATTACCCCTAACCCCTAAAGGGGGATTAAAATTAGTTTTGTCTCTATTATTTTTTGTTTCCATAATAATCTTTGTAAATATTACCCCTAAACACTCCCGCAAACGAGATAAATTGCGGGAAATTGAAGTATGTTATGTATCTATATATCCTATATTTTGATTGTATCGATGATGGTATCCTAACTCCCCTTTAGGGGGCGGGGGTATTGTTCCCCTTTAGGGGCTAGGGGTCAATCTATGTATCGCCACTTTAGCCCGGTTAAAGTCTACCACCGCCTGCAATTGCTTTTGATCATAATCCAGCAACCGCCTACGCAGGGTTTGTATATCCGACAGGCTCTTAGTTCCTGAAGCAAAGCTTTTCATACTCACAGCCAATGATTTTTGCAACAAATCGCGCTGACGGTCGTAGAGTTTCAGCCGACGGTCGGCATCGTAATACTGCTGCAAAGCCTCCAGATAGGCCGTGCGCAACTCGTTACGGGTGGCTTTGCTGTTTTCCTCCGAAGCTTCTTTCAGCAAACGCGTTTCTGTTTGCATAGCTTTGTACTTTTTCCGGTACACAGGCAAAGTCACCGTGAGCATAGGCATAATCATGTCTTCGCCATTCATCGTGGAAGTCGACATGGGATCCGGGCTAATGACCGAATAATTCACGCCCACACCCACCATTGGGTAGCCCATCTTCTGCTGCATTTTGGCTCGCGAAGTCAGGGATTGCTGTTCGTACCGCAACATGCCCAACATGGGATTGCGATTGAACAAACTATCCCTTACCGACAGATATTGCACATCCAGTGATTCTGCCATCAGCGTATCGGGACTCGTAACCGCAACATTCTCCGGCCTGTCCAGCAAGGCATTGAAGCGTGCCACAGACACCTGTTCTTCATTGTCCAATGAGGTCAGACTGTTTTCCAAATCGGCTCGCTCGATCTGCAATTCGTACACATCTTCCAGAGTGCCACCATTTGTGCCCGAAGACATGCCACCGCCTGACGACATACTATTCGTCATCGGAGCAGCTGCAGGAGCAGGTGTTCCACCCATGCTGTTCATGCCGCCGGAAACCGTTGGCGCTGGGGCTTCATTTACAAGGGATTTGGATGTACTCGAAGTGGTTTTGTTTCCTGCTGACAAACGAGCGACCGATAGGCGTTCCATGGATTGCAACAAGTCGATGTTTTGCTGCGTCAATTGGCGCGTCTTTCTGATCCGGTACAAATCGTAACGGTTCTTCTGAACTTCATAAGCCACCTGTAATTTCGCATCCCGAAAGGCCTCCAACTTCATCATGGCCATCAGGCTCATTTCGTCTTTGGCGTTTTTCAGCACCCCAAACCAGGGAAACATCTGCATCAGCTTGATATCCGCCACCTGCTTTCCATTCAGCACTTCCATCGGTTTCAAAAATACACCTAACTCCAATTGTGGATCGGGTAAACTACTTACCTGAGGCACTCTTTGCAAAGCCGCCTGGTATTCCTTGTAGCGCAGCAACACTGTAGGGTTGTGCCGGATGGCTTCCGTCAGGTATACTTCCAACGAATCCTGCGCAAAAGCCTGCATGCTGAAAGCCAATAAAGCTATATATATAAGACCCCTAACCCCTAAAGGGGAATAAAGTATGTTCAGACTTCTATATTTTTTCATTCAACTATCTCTTTAAAATAGATTTTAGTAATCTTACTCCCCTTTAGGGGCTGGGGGTCTTTCGTTCCCTCCAGATCGCCTGAAACACCGGTACCACAAAAATGGTCATCACCTGAATGATCATTCCCCCAAAAGTAGGAATGGCCATTGGCACCATGATGTCGGCTCCTTTTCCGGTGGAAGTGAGCACTGGCAACAACGCAATGACTGCAACAGCCGTGGTCATCATCGCCGGACGAACCCGTTTGCGACCTGCTTCGAGTACCGCTTTTCGTACTTCCTGCACCGTGTGTGGTTTCTTTTCTTCAAAAACCTGGTGAATATAGGTTCCCATAATCACCCCATCATTGGTTGCAATGCCAAACAAAGCGATAAAGCCCACCCACACAGCCACACTCAGGTTGACGGGATGCATCTGGAACAAATCGCGCAGATTGACACCCACAATGCTGAAGTTGAGAAACCAATCCTGCCCATAGAGCCACAACATGATAAAGCCCCCTGCAAAAGCCACAAATACACCCGAAAAGTGAATCAGCGAAGCCGTTACCGTTTTAAACTGGAAATAAAGCAGCAGCAAAATAAGCAGCAAACTTACCGGAATCACAATCGACAATCGCTTTGTAGCTCGCAGTTCATGCTCGTAGTTTCCGGCAAACTGGTAAGTTACTCCGGCTGGTAATTTCAATTGACCTGCATCAATTTTATGCTTCAGAAGTACTGAAGCTTCATTTACCACATCCACTTCGGCCTTTCCTGCCTGTTTGTCGAAAATGACATAGCCCAGCAGGAAGGTATTTTCACTGCGAATCATCTGCGCACCGCGGGCATAATCAATATCGGCAATTTCGCGCAAAGGCACCTGCACGCCATTCATGGCCGGGATCAGGATATTACCCAAATCGTCGGGATTGTCGCGCAGTTCACGGGCATAGCGCACCCGCATCGGGAAACGCTCCCGACCTTCCACCGAAGTGCTCAGCGCCATTCCACCCACAGCTACTTGCAGCACATCCTGCACATCAGTCACCGTCATGCCGTAGCGCGCCATGGCTTCGCGGTTGAGTTTGATTTGCAGATAAGGTGCTCCCACCGCCCGATCGTAAAACACCGACGAAGCATTGATGGAAGGCAATTCTTTCAGGGCTTTTTCCAGTTGAATACCGGCCTTTTCGATTGACTCCAAATCCGGCCCAAACACTTTCAGCCCCATTGGCGCACGCATACCAGTTGAAAGCATCACCAGCCTTGTTTCAATGGGCTGTAATTTCGGAGCCGAAGTCAGTCCGGGCAAGTTGGTTACTTTTACTATCTCATTCCAGATATCGTCCGGTTTGTGAATCTGCGGTCGCCACTGACGGTAGTATTCTCCATGAGCCGACGGCAACAAACTATCCACCGGCACCACCCGAAACTGATTGGCATCCGGACTGTAAGTCTTTCCGTTTTTTAGTAGAAAAGCTCCATCGCTGTTTGTTTTGAAACGCATGCGATACCCATGTTCGTCCAATGCATATTCCGGGCGATAGTTGATGGTATTTTCAAACATCTGCACAGGCGCCGGATCCAGCGCTGAATTGACACGTCCCCATTTTCCTACAGCTACTTCTACTTCTGGAATAGCCTTGAGCCGTTGATCCAGTTGCTCAATGTATTGCAGATTTTGCTGAATACCGGTATGCGGCATCGATGTTGGCATCAATAGGAACGAACCCTCGTTGAGCGAAGGCATAAACTCCTTACCGGTTCCCGGAAATGCTTTGGCGGGTGCTGCCCATCCTAGCTTTTCCAATCCAGTGGCCACCGGACCAAATACCTTATTGAATCCCAACCAAATCGTTGCACCAAACAACAAAGTAATGGCTGGCAGCATCAGAAATTTGATTTTATGTTCCAATGCCCAGGTAAGAATGGGTTCATAGAAATGAACCATCGTCATCAGAGCTCCCAGCACGAATGCTACAATGCTAATTACAAAGAAAAAATTGAGCAAAGCACCGTTGTGAGGCCCCAGTGGCAACCATTCTTCCGACAAATAAAACACCGCGACCAATACGGTAATGCCAATATTGATATAGTTCGGAAACTCTTTTCGGACTTCCGCCCAATTGTGTGCCAGTAAATTATTAGCGCCTACGGCCACCAATGCCAATGCCGGCCATACCTGCCAGATGATGGGTATCAATAAACCAGCAGCTACCAATACATAATTCAGTACCTGACGAATGCGACGGGTATTGACCCGCACATTGAATATCAGATATACCAGGGTTGGCAATACCACAATTCCCAACACGAAGGCAGACAGCAAAGCAAAAGTCTTGGTGAAGGCCAGCGGGTGAAAGAGTTTTCCCTCAGCCGACTCCATAGCAAATACCGGAATAAAGCTCACGATGGTCGTAGCGATAGACGTCACCACGGCATCGCGCACCTCGGTGGTAGCCTGATAAATCACGCTCTGCAATTGTTTGCCACGAATGCCTTTGTTCTCGGGCATCTCCAGGTGGCGCAGGATATTTTCCACATCCACCACACCGATGTCCACCATCACCCCGATGGCAATGGCAATTCCCGAAAGAGCTACAATATTGGCTTCTACTCCAAAGGCTTTCATCAGAATAAAGGTCATCAGTACGCCTATGGGTAATAAGCCCGACACGATAACCGAAGCCCTCAAATTGAGCACCAGCACAATGATGACAATAATACTGATCAGAATTTCGTGCGTCAATGCCGATTCCAGTGTTCCGATGGTTTCACTAATCAATCCGGTGCGGTCGTAAAACGGCACTACGGTCACTTTCGAAATCGATCCATCGGGTAAACGCTTCTGCGGAAGTCCGGCTTCCAGCTCTTTGATCTTCGCTTTTACATTGCTGATCACTTCCATTGGGTTGGAGCCATAACGAGCCACTACCACTGCACCCACGGCTTCACTGCCGCCTTTGTCCAGCCCACCGCGACGGGTAGCCGGTCCGAAACTTACCTGTGCAACGTCCCGAATACGAACGGGTACATTGTTACGCACCGTCACCACCGAATTTTCCAGATCATCGAGATTCTTCACATAACCCAATCCGCGGATAATGTATTCCACGCTGTTGAGTTCCATGGTTTCGGCTCCAATATCGAGGTTGCTCTTTTTTACGGCATTCATCACATCCATCACTGTCACGCCATAGGCTTTGAGGGCATCCGGACGAATGTCTACCTGATATTCTTTGGTGAAACCGCCCACCGATGCCACTTCCGAAACGCCTTCGGCTGCCGACAAACTGTATTTTACGTAATAATCCTGCAAAGTGCGTAATTCTTGCGGATTCCACCCACCGTTGGGCTTGCCCGTTTTCGGATTGCGGCCTTCGAGTGTGTACCAGAAAATTTGCCCCAAAGCAGTAGCATCGGGTCCCAAAGCAGGTTGCACTCCGGGTGGTAAGGTGCCTGAAGGCAATGAATTGAGCTTTTCCAGAATGCGCGAGCGACTCCAGTAAAATTCCACATTATCCTTGAAAATAATGTAGATAAACGACATCCCGAACATCGACGTGCTGCGGATGGTCTTTACCCCGGGAATGCCGAGTAAAGCCGTCGTTAGCGGATACGAAATCTGATCCTGAATATCCCGTGGCGAGCGTCCCATCCATTCGGTGGACACAATTTGTTGGTTGTCGCCAATGTCCGGAATAGCGTCCACCGCTACCGGATCATGAGGCAATAAGGAGCCTTCCCTCCCAAACGGAGAGTACACAAGCCCCAGTACCACAAAGGAAATCAGAAAAATAAACGTAATGAGCCGGTGTTCCAGGAAATATTTGACTATCCTGTTGAACATAGATTGGTTGTTTATTATTTCTAACTAAGCTTTTCCAAAGTTTGGAACTTTGGAAAAGCTATACTAGCAATCTATCTGTATTTACAACAGCCAGGAAGTGCGTTGTAAGCTCCACTGGTTGCCTTAAACTTCGGTGTGTCATGTCCGGCAGCAGCAATGCTTTTTTGGATAGCATCGGTTGTTGTCTTTTTTGTATCGTAAGTTACGGTCAACACTTTGGTTTTGGTACTCCAGTCGGCTTTGCTTACGCCGGGAACTTTGGCCGCTTTTTCGATACGGGTTTCACAGGATTCGCAGTTGCCCGATACTTTGATGGTTTCTGTTTTATCGGCAGCAGCTGCAAAAGTTACACTTGAGAAAGTAAATGCCACTAGGGCTATGATGAATTTTAAAGTTTTCATATTGATTTTTTTTAGAATACCCCAAACCCCTAAAGGGGCTTAAAGAATAAGTTGGTAATATTGGTTTGAATTTGAAGATAAGAGATAGCCCTTCATTGATACAATCAACAAAGAAGCTGCGTCTTAAAGTCCCCTTTAGGGGATTCAGGGGTCATTCTAAATACGAAAAACGCAAATATCAGCGAGGGTTACAGCCTCCGGAAGGTAGTTTCCGGGCGGTCGGATAGATGCGTGAAGCGGTATAGCAGCCAGTGATTGCTGCAATGCAATATGTTGTGGAACAACAAATACTTGTAATAATTGATAATCTGCAGATGGAACTTTGAGTTGAGCTAACTGATAATCGTTATCGACATTCAGTACCGATAGAGCATCCTTGCAACAACTTTCAGTTGAAAGACTGGTACCGGAAGTTGCTTCATCAGAACACATGCCGCAACTGGCCTTTTCCTGAGCAACAGATACTTTCCAGGCAGAGATTTCTCCTCCACAAAAATGCGCCGCTACCGAGAGATGCAATCCCGACAGCACGATAATCGCCGCAAATAATATGGAAAGTAGTTTTTTCATCTGTGTTATACAAACAAGTTCAATTCGGGTATTGTTTTGCAAAAGTACATTTAAACAGCTATAAAGCAAGCAAACAGCCGTTAAAGATCGATAAATGCTCACGATTTATATCCTTACAATTGCTTCAGCATCCAGATAGTGCAGGCATGATGACCGGAATTGCCCAGTGCATGATCGAGAAATTCAAAACCCAGTGCTTCGTAAATGCCTACAGCATCGCTTAGTTCGGGAAAACTCTCCAGATACAATTGTTGATATCCCAAACTCCCAGCTGTGTTTTGAACTATGCTGTAGAGTAATTTTCCAATTCCCTGTCCACGTGCTTCGGACGCAAGATAAAATTTAACTAGTTCAGCACATCCTTCGGGAAGCCCTTCAGTCGGAAAAATTCCGCATCCTCCCAGCAATTGGCCGTTTTCTTCGGCCACCCAATAAGCCGATTTATCAGTTTGAAACAATTCGAACAATCTATCAGTGGTGGGATCGCTGAACACCGTTCCCGGGCGATCAATTCCGTATTCTACAAATACATTTTTAATCAGATGAGCGATTGCCTGGTTGTCTGAGGCTTCAATTCTCCGTATAATGGTTGGCATACTATGTAAATGGAAAAAATTTTTCCAGTCGGTCAGCCAATTGGAAAAGTTCTTGTTTTATATGTTTAATAGTGGTAGATAATAATCGCTATTTTTTAGAAATGATAACAAATACCATGCTACTAAATACCCGAACCATCACTAAAAGTACTCACAGAGGCCTTTGATTGCAGGATTTTCGAGCCCGGCGGCACACTATTGGTGAGCCATACATTACCACCAATGATTGAATCGTGACCGATGGTGATTCGACCTAAAATGCTGGTATTGGCATAAACCACCACATTATTTTCCAATATCGGATGGCGGGGTACATTGCGTGGATGACCGTTTTCGTCGAGGGTAAAACTTTTGGCACCGAGAGTGACTCCCTGATAAAGTTTAACATTATTTCCCAACACAGCCGTTTCGCCAATCACCACACCTGTGCCATGATCGATGCTGAAATACTCGCCAATCTTTGCGCCCGGATGGATATCAATGCCCGTTTCAGAGTGTGCCATTTCGGAAATCACGCGCGGAATAACGGGAACACCCAGCTTGAGTAATGCGTGTGCTATGCGATAGTTGAAAACTGCTTTAATCGTTGGGTAAGAGAAAATGACTTCGCCATAACTCTTGGCTGCCGGATCGCTATCGAAGGTAGCTTTAATATCAGTGGCTACCACACGTTTCAATTCGGCCAGATTTTCTATCATTTTACGGGTGATATTAGCAGCCAGTTTTTGCGATTCTATGCATTCCGATTCAGAGGATTCGAAGCACAAACCATTCTGTACCTGCTCTTTCAGTAGATTGTAAAGCTTTTCGAGATTCACACCCAAATGAAACTGAAGTGTATCCCTACCGGTAATTGCTTCGCCATAATAGCCCGGAAAAATCACTGTTCGGAACAAATCAATGACTTCCGATAGCTTTTGCAAAGAAGGCAGCGGTTTCTCGTGCGTAGGAATATAATGATACTCCCGCACTTCATCTGAAAGTAGCAACTGTATGCTGTTTTCAATCACATCAACTATATTTTTTTTCATATATATTTAAAGATTACTACGTAATGATCAGAACATTGTACGTTATTTATTTTAAATGATAACGGCCAAAGGCTAATCTACAGTCATAACAACTTCTGAGCTTAGTCCGTTCATATTAATTTAAAGAGTTATTTGAAGTTTGTCCTTCAGGGACATCTGTCGCGTTTGTCCCTCAAAACGAAAAATCCATTTGTATATTTATGTTCTAAAGGAATTCTGATTATTCACTACAAATTTCGGTGGATCCGGATACTTAATAAATACCAACAACAGGGCATATACATACCCTGTTTGTGGTATATTGTTTTCATGAATTTAAAATCTAGAGACAATGCTTAAAACTCGTTCCTTATTTATCTCCATTCATGACTCATAAACCTTCAAAACAGGGATATGGATGGAAATTTCATACATATATATTCCTAAATAATCAGAAATAGCTTCGGGAGAAAGATCATTTTTAAAAAGTTTATATATCTTTGTCGTCGATTTCGGTCAAGGGAATCCGGTGCAAATCCGGAACTATACCCGTAGCTGTAATCCCGATGCATGCGCCCGGATGCCGTGCATAGTATTTCCAACAATATAGCCACTGCGATTGAACTCCAAAGATCGTGGGAAGGTGTTGGAAATCGGGAAAGTCAGAAGACCTGCCGAACAAAAAAAAGAAATGTAGCTTTCGGGAATAAAAGCGAGAATTCTATTTGGCAGTGTTTGCGACTTTTCCAAACAAATACCCGCCCGATTAATTCAAAATTTTTCCATGCTACTTTCATTTTTCGTCCACTCTGCATAAGAGTCGATGTTGTTATTTTTTATTTCAACTGAAAAATGAAAGGCCGGACACGTATTTATTGATCTATCAGATCAATTATTGACGATTTCGGCACTTCCTTCTCCGGTTGACAAACAATAATTTATCACTAAAATTCAGGTTAGGAAACTACAACTTTTGTTGATTCCTGACTCTAAAAGATTATAGAAAATGAAAGGATTATTAATTGTAAGTCACGGAAGCCGCTCCAAAGATGCGGTAAATGAGTTTAACCAACTGATCGAATTGGTGCGTATCCAGGCCGAAGGATTTG
>JBJOOU010000278.1:0-8969 GCA_046051105.1 Bacteroidota bacterium | reverse complement strand
CTGAATGCATCTCCCAATCTGATCATTACTCCCGGAGCTATTGATTTTGGAACTACCTATATTTCTGCAGCTTCAGCATCCAAAATATCTGTGTCGGGATTAAGTTTGAGCCCGACTGCGGGTAGTATCACTGTATCAGCACCCGATGGATTTAGCGTGGGGCTAACATCGGCAGGAACATTTGCTTCGTCGGTTCAGTTGGCTTATACCGGAGGAAATCAGGCTGCTACGGATGTTTATATTCATTTTGTGCCAACCGCACAGAAAAGCTATGCCGACTCCATCGCAATATCGTACGGTTCTACGGTGAAGAAGATTTCTGTAAAAGGAACCGGACTTTCCATGTCGGGAGGAGTGCCGGCTTCGATCAATTATCCGCTAACGTCATCTACAGCAACGGCCACCGTTAGCGGACCTATCATTGGTATTGACGAAAGTGCAACAGGCATGTATGTAAAAAGCTATGCCACCATAGCTACCTGGCCTTCAGGCGTAACCAGTGTAAATGTACAGCGCAATAGCATCAGTGCCACATCAACCAATGTTGTGGATGCCTGGCCGTCCGGCGAAATCGATATCAATACTTCCCGCTATATTCAATTTGGTGTGAAGCCCAATGCGGGTACTAAGCTTAATGTAGATTCGGTGGGGCTGTATGCCGGAGCAGCTGGTGGTAGCGGGCTACGATTCCGAGTGCTGTATTCTAAAAGTGCAAATTTTTCCAATCCCGTTACGCTGGAAGATCGCACTTCGAATACCAGCAACACGATGGTGGCACTTTCGTATAAACCGATGGTGCAAATTGCCGATTCGGAAGGTTTTTACCTGCGCTTTTATCCGTGGTACAACGGTTCCGCCTCGCTGAAATACCTTTGCTTGTCTAACCTCACCATTCAGGGGCGGGTAAGTACCGTGAGTGCTGTTGATACGCCCGAAGCTGTTGACTTTTCGCTCAGTCCCAATCCGGCGTCTGATCGTATCAGCATCCATTCATCCGCCGAAATCAAATCCATCAGCATTCAGTCGCTGAATGGTAGTGTAATCACAGAGTTTTCGGTAAATGGGTTTACTCCGAATATAAATGTGGCTGATATTCCGGCCGGATTTTATTTGGTGGTAGTCCGTCTGAGTGATCATAGTTGCATTACACGAAAAATCATTATCAATAAATAAGGACATAAATACGGACAGGTCGGCGACTAGTCCGTATCTGTATCAGAAATTACAGCAATTAAATCAGATATTACGACCCGTTCCCGAAAACAGTTGATACATTTGCAGGCACTAATCATTGAAAACTCACATGACAAAGAAACTCTTCTTCGCAGGTGTTGTTGCATTGCTGATGGCTTTTTCAGTCCGAGCGCAACAAACCAACGGTACAATCGCTTATCCCTCCATTAGTATGGAACCCTTTGGCGATGGCACCCGCCACTGGTATTTTATTGCCGATCCGTCCAATATGGTGAATGCAGTGCCCAATCAGCCTAAGTACGCCGAAAATGAAATCACGAAAATTGCTGATAATATCTTGCTCTATCAGCGCAACAACGGTGGCTGGCCTAAAAACTACGACATGCAAGCCATCCTTACGCCCGAGCAACAGCAGAAGTTGATTGATACCAAAAACATTCTGCACACCACTTTCGATAATTCCACTACGTATACGCATATCGAGTATCTGGCGAAAGTGTATACGCTCACTAAAATCAAAAAATACAAGGATGCGGCTGAAAAGGGCATACTGTTTTGCCTCAATGCACAATATCCCAACGGAGGTTGGCCGCAGTATTATCCGCTGGAACGGAAAAACTACAGCACGCACATCACCTTCAATGACGGTGCCTATTTAGGGGTGTTGGATATGTTCGACCGCATTCGCAAAAACGATCCGGACTTTGCGTTTCTCACTGGTAAGTTGCGCAAAAAAGCCATAACGGCTTACAATAATGGATTGGGATGTATCCTGAAAGCACAAATCATGGACAACGGCCGACTAACGGTGTGGTGCCAGCAGCACGATGAAGTGACGCTGCAACCGGCTTGGGCGCGTGCCTTTGAGCCACCTTCCATATGCAATGGCGAGAGTGCAGGCATAGTGCAATTTCTGATGAAGATAGAAAACCCGGACGAACGCGTGATTCGCTCCATTCAAAGTGCGGTGAAATGGTTTTACGAATCCCGCATTTTCAATACGCGAGTGGAAACGATACAAGCGCCAGCCGAACAATCGAAATATCGACTGATGACGACCGATAAAGTGGTGGTGATCGACTCTGCGGCTAAACCCATCTGGACCCGTTATTATGAGTTGGGCACCGATCGCCCTTTGTTTAGCGATCGAAATAGCAAATTCCTTTATTCACTGGCCGAAGTCAGTCGTGAACGCCGTACCGGATACGGTTGGTACACTTACTCGCCACAGGATGTGTTGAACAAATATCCCGCGTGGCAAAAGAAATGGGCACCGAATGACAATGTGCTTCAATAATGCACAATGGACAGTTGATAATTGATAATGGACAGTAAAACTATCTTTTTTCTGTTGTTGACTCTTCTTCGTGAAACAATTTATTGTTTCACAGCTATGTGTTCTAAGCCTTTTCCTCAATAATTCAAATTCTATGAGTTACTATGCGTAACCTGATATAATAGAAAAAAATGAAGCGAACTAACATTTATATCCTCTTTCTTTTGGTACTCATCTGTCAAGCCACTTCCGCCCAAATCTATTTATGGGAAAAAGGCAAAATGCCCAATAGCAAAGGCATGAAACTAACCGACAGCATTGCCAACGAACGTGTTTTTGTGGTGAGTAAACCGTTGATGGATGTATATACACCTTCCAAAGAAGAAAACCGGGGTTTCGCTGTAATGATTATTCCCGGAGGCGGATATGTGCGTGAGGCGCACGTGGTAAGCGGCTCTCAATTGGCTAAATACATCAATAGCATTGGCGGAACAGCTTTCGTATTGCGCTACAGATTGCCAATAAGTCCGGATGTAAAACAGCGGGAACTGGCACCCTTGCAGGACGGACAAAGAGCCATGCGAATAATCCGTTCAATGGCTGCTAAATATGGTTATGCTTCTGATAAAATTGGCGTTTGGGGCACTTCGGCCGGCGGACATCTGGCTTCGGCACTGGGTGTGTACACCGATGACTACACTGAAGTAAAAGATACCCTCAGTAAATACAGTTTTCGCCCCGATTTTATGATTTTACTTTCGCCGGTCATAACTTTGTCCGATCCGTATGCACACAAAGGATCGCGCGAAAACCTGTTGGGAAAAGATGCTGCCAAAGAATTGATTGATCAATACTCCACGCAACTGCATGTTACCGATCAAACACCACCAACCATCCTTTTTCATGCCAATGATGACAAATCGGTTCCTTCGCTCAACAGCATCTTCTTTTATACAGCTTTGCGTGAGAAAGGCGTGAATGCCTCGCTGCACATTTTTCCGCACGGAGGTCATGCCATTAATCTTACAAAAAGTCCCGGAACAACTGCATTGTGGATGCCCATCCTGGACGGTTGGCTGAAAGAGATTGGAATGTACTGATCTTTTGAGGAAGCATTGTGATATGGATTAGTGTGTTGTTCTGTAGACTCAGTTTAGTTGGGTGAGAAACAGGATTGTGTGCTATTGTTGAGTGTGTTTTGATTTCCAATGCAGATTTCGTGTGACAAAAAATACACACAAAAAGTCATTTTTTATACCTGATGGTATTGGGCTTTTGTTAGTTTTGTACCGTGCATTTTATGAATGTTTTATTCATAATGGCGCAAAAACTTTAAATCTAATATTTAGTCCAAATGAAAAAAAACAATTCACTCGCAATCCGGGTGTTGTTTTTTGTTGTGTTCGTTATGATCCCCGGGATTATAATGTCGCAAACGAAAGCAATATCAGGTATGGTAAAAGAAGCCAACGGCGATCCCATTATCGGTGCTTCTGTTGTTGTAAAGGGAACTACAACAGGGACAGTTACTAATTTGAATGGAGTCTTCTCGCTCCAGGTTCCGGTCAATGCAAAACTTCTTGTATTCAGTTATGTAGGGTACAAAAAAAAAGAAGTGCAGATTGCCTCAAGTGTCATCAACGTAACGCTCGAAAGTGACTCTAGGGAGCTTTCTGAGCTGGTAGTTGTTGGTTATGGAACGGTAAAGAAAAGCGATCTCACAGGTGCTGTGTCAAGCATCAATTCTTCCAAAATTACAGAAAAAGGGACAACCCAGGTGCTGAGTGCCATTCAGGGAAGTGTACCAGGTGTCCAAATTCAGCAAAAATCTTCACGTGCAGGGGCTGGCTTTGATATTATTGTCCGGGGACAAAACTCCGTTTCGGGTAATACGTCGCCACTTTATGTTGTTGACGGTATTATTACGTCAAGTATCGACTTTCTGAATCCACAGGATATTGATAGAATCGATATTCTGAAAGATGCATCTTCTACGGCTATTTACGGATCACGCGGCTCTAATGGGGTTGTTATTGTCCAAACAAAGTCGGGAAGTTCTGTTCAGCAGGCTTCTAAAACTCAGATTTCGTATGATGGTTACTATGGTGTATCCAAAATTGCCCGTATGCCTCACTTCATGAATTCGGAGGAATGGATGAAATACCGTATTATGAATTATCAGTATACAACTGATACGAATAATGATGGCGTGCTTGAATTTACTACTAGTGATTTAAAAAACGTTTGGATGGGTGGAACTCAACTGCGTGATTTAAATAATGGTAAAGGATTGCAACAGGTATATGCAGATGGTACATTTGGAGGTAGCCAGTGGCTGTTGAATCGTTATTTAAGTAATACTTCTACAGATTGGGGAGGAGTAGTATCGCAACAAGGAATTCAGCAAAATCATTATGTAGATATTTCGGGAAGTACCGAGAAAGTATCTTACGTAGTGGGATTGGGCTATCAGGATGAGAAAGGTGTTTTTCAGAGCGATCAATATAACCGCTTTAATCTGAAAGGTAGTTTAACTGCGAAATTGAATGAAAAATGGTCAACGGGTTTTAATGTGAATATGGCATATTCTACTCAGGAACAGGGTAGTGAGAACGGCATTGTAAGTGCATATCGTATGAGCCCGATTGTCGCAGCTTATGCAGATGGTAAGCTGGATGCATCACTTAATCATTTAGAAGGCGATGTCATTGTGACTCCTGGCAAAACGACAGAAAGCACTAAGGATGCCAATGGAAATGCAATTTTTCTGAATTCGATAGGTGGTGGAGGATTTACATCTTCTATTAATCCGTTGATTGATTTGGCAAGTACATCCAACAATACCAGAAAAATTAATGTATTGGCCAGTGCCTATTTACAGTTCAATCCGGTAAAGGATCTATCGATTAAAACCACCATTTTACCCAGTATGATAACTTATCGCAAAGGTTTGTATAAAAGTACCTTGGCCGAAGGCAATTACGATAGTCCACTAACTACCGCTGTAGAGGCTACTGCCATTGCCAATGTTGAAAATTATACCTATTTTAATTATACCTGGGACAATCAGGTGAATTATAAAGTTCCGTTGAATGGTGAACATAAGTTGGATGTAATGGGCTTGTATAGTGTGTGGAGTGAAAATTCGGAGCTATATTCAGTAAACACTACAGGATACAATTATAATTATGAGTGGTATAACTTATCAGCTGCAACCGCAACCGCAAACACGAAACTTTCAAGTTTTTATGCCAAATCGACAATGCAATCAGTTGCTGCAAGAGCGAATTATTCGTTTAAAGGTAAATATTTGGCTACAGCTACGATGCGTACAGATGGCTCTTCTAAATTAGCACTAGGACATAAGTGGGCCACATGTCCATCGGCTTCGGTGGCTTGGCGCGCATCCGAAGAGTCGTTTATGGCTCCAACCAGAGATGTATTGTCCAACCTGAAATTGCGTACCAGTATAGGTTATACATTAAACGACAATATATCTCCTTATTTAACTCAGCCGTTGGCGAATGTCAATACGTATTACAATTTTTCTACAGGTAATGCACCTGGTACAGCTCCAGGGGCATTGGTTAGCCAGGCATTAACATGGGAAAAGACGAGGGAGCTAAACTTCGGAGTTGATTTGGGGCTTATCAACAACAGGTTAAGTATGACAGCTGATTTTTACAATCGTTTGTCAACTGGCTTACTTCAAAATAGAACTTTGCCTTTAGAGTCGGGAGCTGGTACCATGATGGACAATCTGGGATCTGTACTGAATAGAGGAGTCGAATTGGCAGTTAATGCTGTTGTTATAAATGCCAAAGACTTTAACTGGACAGTAAATGGTTCATTTACAAAAAACCACAACGAAATTGTGAACCTTTTTGGTAATACTACAGATGGGTATATATTTATCAATAGTAACTCTCAAAAGTGGATGGTGGGCGAAAATATAAACTCAATATATGGTTATGTTTATGACGGAGTTTGGACAGCACAGGGAATTTTGGATGCTATTGCCGCCAAAGATCCACGAGTGGTAAACGCAGCAGGTAAAGTTTTGGCACGCGAAGGGCAAGGTAAGGTAAAGGATTTTGATGGAAATGGTATTGATGCTAACGACCGCCGTATTCAGGGACATTCGGATCCATCATGGACAGCGGGTTTGAGTACCAACTTTTCATGGAAGGGTATTGATTTGTCAATCAGTATGTACACAGCTCAGGGAATGACCGTGTTCTCTCCGTTTATTGAAGAATTTACCAACTACAACGATCGTGGTCGTCAGAAGTTAGTGATGGATTATTATATTCCGGCCGGAACAACCCTGTTGGCTGATGATGGTTCATTCTATGTGTCGCAGTCAGCTCATAATTATCAGGGTCGTCCAATGGTGTACACGGATAATGGAAGCAAAGCCAATTGTGGATCTTACTGGCATACGGCTAAGGAAACTGCAAGAGAAATGCCCGGGGCTTGGGTAGATGCTTCTTATCTGAAAATCAGAAATATTACTTTAGGTTACACATTGCCGAAAAAACTTGTGAAAACAGTTGGCATCTCTGGTGTGCGTTTGTACTGCAATGTACTAAATCCATTTGTGTTTAGCAACTACGAAGGATTTGATCCGGAATGGGCGGGTGCTTCAATGGGTAGAGACAATGGTCCTTCGACGATTACCTATCAATTTGGAGCAAACGTAAAATTCTAACCAGTTAAAATAAATTCTTATGAAAAAGATTATATATATATTTATTTTTATTTGTGCCGCAGGTTTATCAGCATGTGGTGATTTCCTGACGGAAGATAATAAGTCAAATCCGACAGCCGAAGAGTTTTATAAAACATCTTCAGGTTATGAGTCGCTGGTAAATGCCTGCTATGCAACCCTACGGGATGTGTATAATGATGCTAATGTGGAAATGTACGTAGCCGGAACCGATTTGTTTAAAATAGGAAGAGCTGGCTTGATATCTCAGGGGCTGGGTAATTATCAAAGTCTGACTCCTGCTGATAATACCGTAAAGACATTCTATACTACAGTTTATCAGTCGATAAAAAGATGTAATGATGGAATTTATTATGGGGCTAAATACAACCAAAGTAAAGCCAGGATTGCTGAAATACGTTTTTTGAGAGCTTTTTATTACTTTCATCTTGTTCAGCAGTTTGGTGATGTTTCTCTGGTTACCGAACATCTTACCACACCTCAGACAAGCTATCCAAGAACTCCGGCAGCCGACGTTTATTCATTTATTATCGATGAAATGAAACTGGCATTAACCGATTTACCGGCAACTGCTGTTGGTCGTGTAAATCAGCGGGTGGTTAATCATTATCTTGCTTTAGTTTATCTCACAAGAGGTCATGAAAGCTTTGGAACAGCAACTGACTATCAGGCAGCTGTTGATTATGCATCAACAACAATCGGCACTCAGGCTTTAAATCTTCCATTTGATGGAAAGACTGGGATTTTCTATCCCGGAAATGAGAAAAATGCAGAGATATTGTTTTCTGTGCAGTACAGTGCAACATCACTCGAATCAGTATCCAAGGCCAACCCTCAGGCTTCGTTTTTTGGTTCATATCTGGGAGGTTCCGACGGAGCCGTTAATGATGGTATGCCTTATATGAACACCCGCTTAAAACCCACTATGCGATTGTATAACCTTTTAGCAGCTGATGCAAATGATGTTCGCTTTGCAGGTACTTTTATGCAGGAGCTTTATGGTGTTAGCAAATCAGGTAAATGTAGTTATTATTCTTACTTCAAAAAATTCGATACCCGTACATCGCTTGAGGTGTTGATGTATTATCCACGCCCGGGTGCTACACAGGCAGATATTGATGCATGGAAAGCAATCAAACCAGCCCAGCGTGACTCTACTGTAATTAAATGGCCGGGCACAGATAACTGGGCTAAGAATGATTTGGATAAAGATTTCCCATGTATTAAAAAATTCTCCGATCCTGATGCTCCTTTCAATACCTCGGCAAGTCGCAGAGATATTTTTCTTGCAAGATTGGCTGAGACGTATCTGATCAGAGCTGAAGCTTACATTATGTTGGGTAATAAGCAAACCGAAGCCAGGAATGATATCAATGTAGTGCGCGCCAGAGCGGGTGCTACAGCAATTACCGAAGCGTCTGCAACAATTGACTATATTCTGGATGAACGTGCCCGTGAGTTTGCCGGTGAATATAACAGATGGTACGATTTGAAGCGTACTGGTAAGCTGGTACAGTATGTTTCGACCTACAATACCGATGTACCAAGTGATGCAAATATGAAAGGAAATGATGGACAATACAAAATCCTTCGTCCGATACCACAGGATGCAATAGGGTTGAATACTGCCACAATAACCCAAAACCCGGGTTACTAAATTCTTGAAGGAGCAGGCTTTTTAAAGCCTGCTCCTTTGTTTTACAAGGGCTTTGTTCAAAAATTGCACATATATTACCAATTCTTACCCACTGAGTGGAAGTATGCTGATGT
>JBJOOU010000277.1:0-5211 GCA_046051105.1 Bacteroidota bacterium | reverse complement strand
CAGCTATCCGTATGTTTTGAATTATTCGTATGACGAAACTGAAGAGCAGTTTATGTATATCGATTACTGGATGCCCGTAATACTAGACTATATTCCCACAACCTCGGCCAGATTAAGCCTGAATGTTCCACTAAATTACCCGATCAATATCCGCACTTCCAGGAATGAAACAGTGAACCCTGACACCATTGATAACACATTGATGTATAAATGGAATTTAGAATACGAAGGACTCTCAAAGGCAGAGAAATTCGGAGTGCCACTCCTTTCGATGATGCCCTATGTAAAAATTGTTCCTCTGAAATTTATGTACGAAGAAGCTGGCTCGATGCAATCATGGAAAACCTATGGTAATTGGGAATATAATATCATCAACAAACGCCAGGAGCTCCCGCTTATTGAAACATTTACACTGGATAAGGTATTAGAAAATGAAAACGACAGTCTTCAGATGATAAAAAAGCTGTATCATTATTTGCAGGATCATACCCGCTACATTAATATATCAGAAAATACAGGAGGCCTTATCCCCCATCCCGCATCCTACGTTTGCACCAATAAATATGGCGACTGTAAAGCATTGTCCAACTATTTCATCAGTCTTTTGAAATACATCGGTGTAAAAGCGGTTTATACCAGCGTTTATGCCGATCATAAAATCCGCAAGCCGGACACCAGTTTCCCTTCTCAACAGTTTAATCACGTTATTGTATGTGTTCCGCAAAGGAAAGACACAATTTGGGTGGATTGCACCAGCAAATTGCCGTTCAATTATTTAGGCACTTTTACTCAGGGGCGTAAAGTGATGCTAACCGAAAAAGACAATACCCACTTTACATCAACTCCTGCTTTGCAACTGCAAAATGTGGAGAACCATCGGGATATAAATATTACCGTGGATGATGATTTGCAGGCATCACTGGAATGTAACAATACTTTCAGAGGCGAAGAATTTGAAGACCTCGCCTACATCATCAATGCCGGAAAAGACGACAAAGATATGTTTATCCGCAATGAGATATTCCGCGATGAAATAGAAGTGTCGAAATATGAAGTAGCTCCGCATCATCGGGATTCTACTTCTATCCATATAAAAATTAATGCGAGTTCATCTAATGTATTTACCCGATATGGCAATGATATCGTACTGAAAACCGTATCGTTGTCGATTCCCAGAATGGAACAACCCGACACCAGAAAATACGATGTACAAATTGACTTTCCTATCTTCAAAACCGATGTACAAACGTATTTTATCTTCGATAAATTCAAGATGCCCACTTTACCCGAAACACAGCATATAAAATCAAAATATGGCGAATATCAAAGTAGCTACAAGGTAGTGAATAATACTTTGGTGGTCACTAAAAAGTTTATATTAATGCCCTGTTATGTACCCCGCAAGCAATATCAGGACTTCTACCAGTTTATCAGCAAGGTAGATGAAACCGACCGTGGCAATTGCATAGCCTTGTCAAACAAATAACCCAAAAATCATAGAATTATGCTCACAAAAAAAATGCATTGGCTGATTTTCAACTTACTCACGCTGTTCATGTTGTTCGTTAGTATCCCAAGCGAAGGTCAAAACTCAAAACTCAAGTTTGGAGAAATAAATATGGACGAAATAAAGTATAACAAATGTGATTTTGATCCGGATGCCGAAGCAGTCGTGTTCTTCGACTGTGGTGAGTCAAAATTTGAAGACAGTGATGATGGATTTAACGTAGTATATAACCGCTTTAGCCGCATAAAAATATTGAAAAACAGTGGGACACACTGGGCTGAAGTGAATATTCCACTATATGCCTCCAACAATATTTACGAAACAGTAGATGAATTAAAAGCAGCCGCTTATAATCTCAATGAATTCGGTGTACTTGAAAAAACACCTATAACCCTCCAGGAATGTAAAACCGAAAAGATCAACAACAATTGGGTACAAAAGAAATTCGCAATTCCAAATGTAAAAGCAGGCACCATCATTGAATATCAATACGAAGTGCGCTCGCAATATGTATTCAACCTTCACGACTGGGAATTCCAATGGAAGATTCCTGTTCTTTACAGTCAGTACGAAGTAAGTATGATTCCATTCTATCAATATATGTACTCCCTGCAGGGAGCAACACAGTTTGATTCATACGAAAAATCGGAGAGCGACAACGAAAGACGCTTTTCATCCATTGTATACAAAGATTTGAAGCACCACTTTGTACTTACCAATGTGCCCGCATTCAACGACGAGGAATTTATCAGTTCTACCTCAGATTATATTATAAAACTCGAATTTCAGTTATGTAAGATCATCTATCCCAACGGTCTTAAAAAAGATATAATCACCACCTGGGAGGCCATGAAACAAGATCTGCAATCGGAAAAAACATTTGGCAAATACCAACAGCAAAGTCAAAAACTAGCAAAAAAAATATTCGACCTCAACGCTATGGCACAAAAAAGCCAGAAAGCACGATTCGATACAGTCATATCATACGTAAAACAAAATACCAGCTGGAACGGAGAATACCGACTTTACACCACGAAATCGCCAGACAGATTACTAACAGATAAATCAGGAAACAGCGCTGAGATCAATTTACTTGCGGCAGGCCTGCTGAACGCTTGCGGAGTAAATTGTCGCCCGGTTATACTAAGTACACGCGGACATGGGAAAATCAAAACCGGATATCCTTTTTACAGTTACTTCAACAATGTGGTACTCTGTGCCAATCCCGACTCTACATGGGTGGTGACTGATGCGACGAATACAGAAATCGATAATAACAGAATACCGTCAAGTTCGATTAATGGCGTCGGTCTGATAATAGACAATCAGAAAAAAGTGGAATGGTGCAACCTGAACAGCCGTTTCCCATCAATTGAAAGAACAAAAGTGATACTTAATGTTGGACAAGAAGAAAGTACTGCCTCCATTAATGTAACTGCAAATGAGTATTTAAATCAAAAATACAGAGACCTTTATGGCAATTACAAATCAAATCTTGTCAAAGCCATACGCGATCGCAATTATATCGTCAACGATAGTGCGGTTACAATAGCTTCAATTGACAATAAGAAGAACTATTCCTACAAGTTTGATGCTAAAATAAAAACGGAGAAAATGAATGGTAAAATATATGTCTCGCCTTTTGCTCATGAAATATTTACAATCAATCCATTAAAACAGAAAACAAGATCATACCCGATAGATATGATTTATCCCCAAACCTATATTTATGAGTCGAGTTTTGAAATACCTAAGGGCTACAAAGTAACCTACACACCTCAGGACAAAGAGATTGATAATAATTTATTCTCATTAAGCCTTCATTCATCCTATAATAACGATCTGGTAAAAACTGTATTTTCATATCAATTCAAAAAGCCGGAATACGAAAGCTCACTCTATGATGAACTGAAAAGCTATTTTAAACAAATCATCACTGCAGGCTCCGAAAAAATTGTTTTGGAGAAATAAGATGAAACCACTTTCATCGAAATCCATGAATTCATCTAAAAAAACAGGATGAGTTCATGGATTTTTTATTTTTCCAACTGCCAATAAATGATTGTATTAAAACAGCTTAAGAGATCAACCCATCATTTTTTCGTATTATTATTGATTTTTTTCTCCAATTCCTTTCGTGATTCACAAAAAAAACTAACTTTGCATCATCCAAGTCTGAAAATCACAACCTTTAAAATATAATCTAATATGAGTAACGTAAAAAGAGTGTATACTTTTGGCAACGGACTTGCTGAAGGTAAAGCAGACATGAGGAACTTGCTCGGCGGAAAGGGAGCAAACCTCGCAGAGATGAATCTTATCGGAGTACCCGTCCCTCCGGGTTTCACAATCACTACCGATGTGTGTTCTGAATATTACGAACTTGGGAAAGACAAGGTGGTTGAATTGCTGAAGCCCGATGTAGAAAAGGCTCTGGCAGGTGTTGAAGTACTGATGAACTCCAAATTCGGGGATGTACAAAATCCCTTATTAGTTTCGGTTCGTTCGGGCGCCCGCGCATCCATGCCGGGAATGATGGATACCATTCTGAACCTGGGGCTGAACGATGCCGTAGTGGAAGGATTGGTCAAAAAAACGGGCAATCCCCGTTTCGTTTGGGACTCGTACCGCCGATTCGTGCAAATGTACGGCGATGTGGTATTGGGCATGAAACCTGAAAACAAAAATGACATCGACCCATTCGAAGCCATTATTGAACAAGTAAAAGAAGAAAAAGCTGTACACCTGGATACCGATCTCGATGTAGATGATTTGAAAGGTTTGGTAGCCAAATTCAAAGCTGCCGTGAAAAAACAAACCGGATGTGATTTCCCCGACAATGCCTACGAACAACTTTGGGGCGCTGTGTGTGCAGTGTTCGACTCCTGGATGAACGACCGCGCGATCCTCTACCGCAAAATGGAAGGCATTCCTGCCGAATGGGGAACCGCAGTAAACGTACAGGCCATGGTGTTTGGCAACATGGGCAACACATCAGCAACGGGCGTTTGCTTTAGCCGCGATGCAGGTACCGGAGAAGATATATTCGTTGGCGAATACCTGATCAACGCTCAGGGCGAAGACGTGGTAGCCGGGATCCGCACTCCACAGCAAATTACCAAAGAAGGCTCGCAACGCTGGGCAGTATTGGCCGGAATTTCGGAAGAAGACCGCGTAGCCAACTATCCATCGATGGAAGAATCGATGCCTGAAATTTATAAAGAACTGGATGCACTCCAAACCAAACTGGAGAATCATTATAAGGACATGCAGGACATGGAATTTACCGTACAGGAAGGTAAATTGTGGTTCCTGCAAACCCGCAACGGTAAACGCACTGGTGCTGCCATGGTGAAAATTGCTATGGACATGCTGCGCCAGGGAATGATTGACGAAAAAACCGCCATCAAACGCGTAGACCCACTCAAACTCGACGAACTCCTCCACCCTGTTTTTGATAAAGTTGCACTAAAAACCGTAGAAGTGGTTGCCAAAGGACTGGCGGCTTCTCCGGGAGCTGCTACAGGCCGCGTGGTGTTCAATGCAGACGATGCTGAAGAATGGGCTTCGCACGGCGAAAAAGTAATCATGGTGCGTATCGAAACTTCTCCCGAAGATTTGGCAGGAATGTTTGCTGCTCAGGGAATTCTGACAGCGCGCGGTGGTATGACTTCTCACGCTGCTGTAGTGGCCCGCGGTATGGG
>JBJOOU010000276.1:0-8813 GCA_046051105.1 Bacteroidota bacterium | reverse complement strand
CAGTTCAAAATCCTCATCACCATAGAAATTTTCATCCACACTGGCTTTTGGCGCTGCAAAAAGTGCATCTTCGCTCAAAGCCTGTACCGGAGCATCGCCTTCCGAGAGTTCCACATCAGCTTTATCCAGAGATTTACGAGGCACTATTTCGGTCATTTCCATAAAGAAAACACGGTCAGACATCATATCGAATACAAAGATCATTTTCTGATTTTCGTCCGAAAGTAATTCTTCCAGTTTGGTATTTTCCATCACCAGATTATCGTATTCGGAGCTCGATTCCATCTCCACCAAAGTCACTTCCTGCCCTTTTTCCCAATCATCGGAACAAAGGAAGAACGACGTCATCAAATTTTTCTCATAATTCACCGACTCCAAAATGGCGTTGTTCAAATCCAAAAAAGTTGCTTCGGAATCAATTGAGATTATGCGTACAAAATTTTCTACCTCATCGGATAGAATCGTAAACTTATAGACCATGCTTGTATTTAGTTTTTATTTCCGATGTAAAAATACAACATTTTTCATTTACACAGAATAGCACAAGTTTAAATTGAAGAAAAATCGAGAGAAGCAAATACAACAAACCGCAATAGTCGTTAATTTACAGACACTTATTCAATTTCAAAAACTACAACATATAATCCACACTCATTCTACGACAAGTTCTGTGCCTCTAAGTTGTCTATTGTGTAATAATTATTTCACTTGCGATTATTTTCCTCAATCCGACACGTTAATATTTGTTATTTTTCAATGAAAGATATTCAATTAAGCGTTAATAATCGCTTTACTCATTGTAGCTAAACACTAAGCACTACACAGATTTCTATTAAATCATCTCATCAACACTGTAGCTTATTGAATTTTTTTCTACAGCGTAACAACAGACAATCAAATTATGTAGTAGCTATTACACATTCCATCCACACAAAGAGCTACAACAAAAACACTTAGAATTAAACAACTAATCTTATCAAACACAGAAGAGCTAATCTGTATTTTTTGCCACATGCCATCAATTATATTCTACAACCAATTAAACATCAAAACATTGCGACATTCTACCTATATTTGCATACGTTCCTAACATACAAAAATACCTTATTCAGTGTAAGCCTATGAAACTGTTTTACAAACCCGGAGTACCATACTTAATTCTCGATTTATCCTTAATCATACTTTGGATAATGATTGTACTACAATGGTTTCCACTCACCACAGCCACACCGTTTGAGAAGTATCTAAGCCCTGCAATTTTTTATCTCACAGCATGGGGCACTTTGTCATATCTAGCAGGCAGATATCAACCGCTCAGAACTCAAAAGACTCCTAGGGCATTTTTCGTTCTCTTGAATATATCTGTATTGCTCTACATTATCCTTCAGCTGGTGATGATCACACAGTTCAACAATCACTATTCACAAAATATTCTGTTGATCTTCACTGCTGGCGAAGTGATATTAAACTGCATCGTACTCAGTGTCTATTTCTCCTTTCGCCATGCCATCGAGTACGAAGAAAGAACAAATGCCGAGGTATTACAAACCATCGAGAATCATCATTTCCATGTCAACCAGGAGAATATCGAAGATGCATTTAAAATAATCAGAAAACATGCAGGCGAAAACTGCTTACATTGCATCAAAAGCAATGTAAAAATTGAAAGTGGTTATACTGTTGTCTTTTCATCTGGATTCAACAAATCATTAGACACACTGCAAAACAAGCAGTACAAAACGCTTATACAGCTCGAACGGTTGAATTACGTAAAGGGGATCAACAAAATGTTCATCTCAGCCAATAAAGTGCTTGAAAACGACGGTATATTCGTTTGCTGTTTCGAAACGAAAAGCACTTATAAAAAACAACGGCTAAGTAAAAACATTCAATTCCTGAGATATTTAGTTTACTCTTTTGATTTTATTTTCAAACGCATTTTCCCAAAACTTACCATCACACGATGGTTCTACTATGTATTTTCAGGATGTAGAAACAGAGTTCTATCCAAAGCCGAAGTATTAGGCAGATTATACGCCTGTGGATTCGAGGTGGATTACGAAAAGAAAATTAATCACCTGAATTATGTATTTGCCAGAAGAGTAAAACAGCCGGAAATAAACAAAAAAAGATCGTATGGGCCACTCATCAAGCTGAAGCGCTTCGGCAAGAACGGAAAGATGTTTGAAGTATATAAAATGCGTACCATGCATCCATACTCAGAATTTCTTCAGTCCTACATTTTTGAAAAAAACAGTCTGAAAGAAGGAGGAAAATTCAACAAAGACATACGCATCACCACCTTAGGCAAATTTATGCGCAAATATTGGCTTGATGAACTGCCAATGATTATGAATCTTCTTAAAGGTGAAATGAAACTAGTGGGTGTAAGACCTTTAAGTACGCAGTATTTTAATCTTTATAGTCCGGAGCTACAAAATATGCGCACCCGATTTAAACCTGGCCTTCTACCACCATTTTACGCAGACATGCCTAAAACTCTGGACGAAATTCAGATGTCCGAAATGAAGTATCTGAAAATGTGTGAAGAGAAAAGTGTAATCAGCACTGATTTACATTATCTGGCCATCATTCTAAAAAATATATTTATCAACAAAGCCCGGAGTGCATAAAAAAGGTTGGCCTTCGAAAAGGCCAACCTAACAAAAACATAAAGATCAAAAAATCAGCGTTTCAGTCGTTCTTCAATTTCCTTCACACTGCTTCTGAAATTTTTATCACAATCCATCAAGTCAGTTACAATCTTGCAGGCATGCAATACGGTAGCATGATCGCGCTGACCAATGGTATTTCCAATTGTTGAAAGTGAGCTCTTTGTCAATTGTTTGGACAGGTACATTGCAATCTGACGAGCTTGAACCACCTCACGTTTACGACTTTTGGTAGAAATGGCATCCACGGATAAAGAGAAGTATTCACACACCACATCGCGTATTTTTTCTACGGTATTTACTTTCTTGGTAATATTTACAATTCGACTAATCACCTTTTCGGCCAAAGCCAAATCGATAGGCATATTAGCTAGAGTTGAGTGAGCCAACAAAGAAACAAGTACCCCTTCGAGGTCACGAACATTATCAACTACGTGCTCAGCAATAAAATCTACCACTTCTTCAGGAATCTCCAAACCATCGCGATAAATCTTATTTTCCAAAATCGACTTACGAAGTTCAAAATCCGGTTTTTCGATTTCGGCAGACAAGCCCCATTTAAAACGGGTCAACAGGCGCTGCTCCAAACCAACCATCACGATAGGCGAACGATCCGATGTGAGGATCAACTGT
This sequence comes from Bacteroidota bacterium, assembly GCA_046051105.1. Classification (GTDB taxonomy): domain Bacteria; phylum Bacteroidota; class Bacteroidia; order Bacteroidales; family Paludibacteraceae; genus Paludibacter. The sequence goes on along the minus strand of JBJOOU010000276.1, from coordinate 5,508 downwards.
TTACCTGTTTGATGAAGATGATTAAAGATATGGAAGAATGTGTTCTGAGTTCCTGTTTTTCCAGCAAATTCCTGAATATCATCTACAATCAAGACATCAATTGTTTGATAAAAGTTCAAAAAATCATTCACTGTATTATTACGTACAGCATCAGTATACTGAATCTGAAAAGTATTGGCCGACACGTAAAGCACGCGCTTTTCAGGATGCAATTGCTTCACCATCACCCCAATACCGTTGGCAAGGTGGGTTTTACCAACGCCAGACTGACCATACACAAACAAAGGGTTGAAAATATTCTTCCCAGGTTCATTACCAATACTTACACCCGCCGTACGGGCCAGTTTATTGCTATTCCCTTCAATGAGATTATTAAAGTTATATGCAGGATTTAACTGAGGATCCAGTTCCGGCAACAACGGACGAGCATAAGGATTCGCAATCGTTCTTTGCTGATTAGCCACAGCCTGACGAGGACGAGCCTGCTCACCAGTACTTGGAATCTGCGTTCCTTTATTGCTACTCTTGTCGATTAGTACACGATATTCCAAACGAGTGCCATTACCCACAACACGATAAAGCGTCATACGCAACAAATCAATATATTTTTCTTCAATATACTCAACAAAGAATTGGCTTGGCACCTGCAATACAATAATATTATTCTCGTATTTCAACGGTACAATTGGTGCAAACCATGTATTAAACGAAGCCTCGCTAATATTGTCTTTAATAACGCTCAAACAGCGCGTCCATAGTTGCTCGTGAATGTTCGACATTGTAATGTGTTTCGGATAAAAAATTAAAGACTCTTTGTTGATAAATTCAGAATTGTTTGGAGCATAAAAAACCCGTTGGGACAACGGGCTATTTTCAGCAGTACAAAAATCCAAAACTTTTCTGTAAATACAAAACGTTTCTTTTTTTAGAACTCAGGATATGACTTCATTAGCGTTATTTTCAACAAGTTACACACAGATCCTGATTTTCAGCATTTTAAATGTAATAATTTTGAAATATTGCTGACAGTAAAGACATTAACGATTTGTAAGCAAAACGATGCCATCAACCTAGCAAAAAGCCGAAACAGTTGTCAACAAGACTGTTTCGGCTCGAAAAAATTCTTATCAAAATATTTTCATTCTATTTTTTTATTTAGAATGATTCTTGATTACTCCATCATTTTGTTTTACTTCCAAACACTGAGAAATGAACGTATCGTTTCGGATTATTTTTAAGATCTATCATCAATTGATCAGCATGAGACGCAGTATTTGAAAGATTGATATACAGATCCTTATTATTCAGAAGTTGACCTATAGTGCCTTCACCCTTATTCATTTTATCTGTAATCAGATTCAGGTTATCTATAGTATGATTTATGCTTGCAAAAGTAGCTTCGAAGTCAATTTTACGAAGGTTTCCACTAATATGTTTGAAGTCAGAAGTTACAGCATTTACATTATCCAGAATTTGCGGAACATCTTTATTCATCATCTTTTTCAAACTGGAAGATGTGACAGCCAAATCCGCCGTTGTACTCTGGATAGAAGACAGACTTTTCGTCAAATCTTTATTCTCAGCTAAATGTCGAACTGATCTCAACAAGGAATCAGCCTGTGTTGCGACAGCATCAATTTTAGGCATCAAATCACCGGCAATTTGCCCCATCAGCCCAACACTTACATTAGTTGGCAAAGTATCATTCGGCGCGTACATAGCAGTGCTTTTAATGGGTGCAAAAACAATCTGCACTGCTTTACCACCCATCAATCCTTCATCGTACAATTGTATTATGGCATCCTTAGGAAGCTGTATATCCTTAGACACGGAAATCTGTACAACAAAAGATGCTTTCTTGCTGAAATCGTATTTAATTTCTTCCACCTGCCCTACTTTGAATCCTTTAATATATACAGGGGAGGAAACTACTAATCCACCAATATCTTCATAACTTGCATAATAGTTATTAGCCGAAGAAAAGACATCATTCCCTTTCAAAAAATTCAATCCAAAATACAGTACAAAAATGGCCACAACAACCATAAACCCCACTCTCACTTCACGAGTTATAATATTCTTCTTCATTCTATTTGTTTACTTTCGAATTATTTGCTTTTAGTTTTAATGCCTCTTTGGCAGTCATTTTCACATTACCAACGAATGCAATTATAAATGCTTCCGGAAATTTATCCAAAATCTGCTTGCGTACTTTTTCAATCTTTCGATAATCCGTTTCATTACCAAAAGTATATTTATTCACACCATTCTCTAGAAAAGATTCAACCGGAGCCAAACCACGAAATTCAGATGCATTATTTTTCAAGTTCTTTGGTGATGCCAAAAACTGAACTTTATACACCGGAATTTTACTATCGGCAAAAGTATTTTTTCTATTCTCTGCTTCGGGAATAGGTGTTGATTTCGGCAATGAAACTGGTGATTTATCACTTGACACGGTTTCATCATTCACAGTTGACTTTGGCACCAAATCAACAACAGCATCAGTAGGTTGAACGTTTTTATCTTCAGTTTGTTTGCGCGGATTTTCATTCACATCAAACTTTGTAACTCCTGTAATTTGTCGTCCCGATTTTTTATCATGATCACGCTTATAATCTACAAATGCATTGAAAATCCCCATAGCCATTTCTCGCTGTCCTTGCTCTGAGTTCAGATAACGCTCCTCGGCAGGGTTTGAAATGAAACCAACTTCTACCAGCACGCTTGGACAAGCAGAACGGTGTAACACCCAAAAGCCCGCCTGACGAACACCTCTATCAAGACGGCTACAATAGTTCTTAAATTGTTTTTGAACGGACCAGGCAAAATTAAGGCTTCGATCAATATACTTATCCTGCATCAGCTCAAACATGATATACGAATCATTCGATTTAGGATCAAAACCCTGATATTTTGTTTTATAATTATCTTCGAGAGTAATAACCGAGTTTTCACGCATAGCAACATCAAGGTTGGATTTGGTTTTGGCTAAACCAAGCGTATAACTTTCGGCGCCATAGGCGGATGCGCCAGGCGAAGAATTGGTATGCACACAAATAAATAAATCTGCATGATGATTATTCACGATATCGGCACGCTCCTGAAGCGTCAAATAACGATCAGTTTTACGGGTAAAAACAACATTAACATTATCCTTAAATTTCTGATCGATCATGGCTCCCAACTGTAAAGAAACTGCCAGATTAATATCTTTTTCTTTTGCGATTGCTCCTACAGCACCTGCGTCATAACCTCCATGACCAGCATCAATAACTACAGTAAACCGAGCATCCTGAGCCGACAAAAAGCCAAAAGAAGACACCAATATGAGAAGCACTAAACTCCTGAACAGCAACATATAATTTTTATAGAATTTCATATAGAATTCCGATTATTGAAAGGATTTGGTTATATTACAGTCTGCAAAATTAATCTTTTTATCCTGTAATCACCATATTGTTAATAAGTAAATCTCCAAATTAATCATAAAAAAAGGTTACGAATAAAGACAGTACCTTATTTTTGACTAAATTTGCAGGCTAATTCAAGTATTTCAGAGCATTACCGGATGCAAATTTGTAACCGTCTATATATCAGCAGACATATTTTCTATTTATTAGTTATCGTTTTTTCTCTTCTTTCCATTTTGGGATTTGGTCAGGAGAAAAACAAAGCTACTAATATACCCGCAAGTGTCACCACTTCCACCGACAGTATTACGAAATCTACTAAAGATTCCGTAAATATCCTGCCGACAAAAAAACAAAAATCAAACCAAATTGATTCTGAAATTAGTTACAACGCCGAAGATTCTATCGTATTTTTAGGCAATGGAACCGGATTTCTACATGGAAAAGGCGATGTAAAATACAAAAAAATTGAACTTAAAGCCGATTTTATCCGCGTAAAAATGGACAGTAGTCTGGTGTATGCTCATGGCACCCGCGATAGTGCAGGTAATAAAATAGGAGAACCCGAGTTTTCCGAAGGACAGGACAAGTATACATCCAAAGAGATGACGTACAATTTAAAAACCAAAAAAGGTTTTATACGTCAGGCGGTTACACAGCAAGGCGAGGGTTACATCATCAGCGACAAAACGAAGAAAACTCAAGACGAAGCTTTGTGCATTACCGGAGGAAAATACACTACCTGCGAAAATCACGATCATCCCGACTTTTACTTGAGCCTGTCTAAAGGAAAAGTCAAACCCGGAAGTTACATTGTTGCCGGCCCGGCTCATTTGGTAGTTGAGGACATCCCACTCCCCATCTTTGTACCTTTTGGCTTTTTTCCATTTACCAACAAGTATTCGTCAGGGATACTTATGCCCAACTACCAGGATGAACTAACCCGTGGATTTGGACTCACCAACGGTGGATATTATTTTGCAATAAATGAATATGCCGACCTGGAAGTGCGTGGAGATATATACACAAAAGGCACCTGGGCAGTAAATGCAAGTTCTACATACAGAAAGCGATACAAATACAACGGTAGTTTAAATATGAGCTATCGGGAAGATGTAACGGGCGAAAAAGACATGGCCAACTATTCTGTAGCTAAAAACCTTAGCATAAGATGGTCGCATACTCAGGACCAAAAAGCAAATCCCTACTTTAACTTCTCGTCGAGTGTCAACTTCTCAACAAGTGGATACAACCGGAGCAACATCAACAGCGTATACAACGCACAATTATTATCGGAAAACACCAAGAGTTCAAGTGTTTCCTTTTCAAAACGCTTTCCTGAAAACCCTTTCACAATCACAGGAAGCATGTTGATAACACAGCAAACAAAAGACTCAACCATAGGATTAAGTCTGCCTAACATCAGTATTTCTATGGGGCGCATTTATCCTTTCAAACGAAAAAACCCGGTAGGGAAAGAAAAATGGTTCGAGAAAATAACGATGTCGTACTCCGGAACTTTTGCAAACAGTATCAACACGAAAGAATATAAGCTACTTTCCTCTTCATTTACGCGGGATTGGAAAAATGGTATGCGACATAGTATACCAGTAAGCGCCACATTCAACATACTCAAATTTATCAATGTATCTCCAAGTATTAACTACACGGAGCGTTGGTACATGCAATCTTACAATCAGCACTATGACACTAAGAACAATAAAGTAAAAACAGATACTTTAACCGGCTTTTACAGAGTATTTGATTTCAACACAGGCGTTTCTGCATCCACTAAGCTTTATGGCACATATGTACCGCTCTCTGCCATCAATAAGATATTTGGGAACCGAATTATTGCCATTCGCCATGTGCTGACTCCAACATTGGGATTGAGCTATGCGCCTGACTTTGGAGATGCCATGTGGGGGTATTATGGAACATACGTAAAACAAACCGCTGATTCAAAAACTGCAGGTGTATATCACAACGAAATCGTACAATACTCACACTACAATGGCTCCTTGTATGGATCGCCGGGTGTAGGCAAATCGGGCAATTTGAACTTTTCATTGGCCAATAATCTGGAGATGAAAGT
>JBJOOU010000275.1:0-14472 GCA_046051105.1 Bacteroidota bacterium | reverse complement strand
TGTACTGCCTGCGGTATTTGCCAGATGAATTGTCCAAACGGTACAATCAACATTCTTTCGAAAATGATTGAAACCGAAGATGGCAAAAAGAAGAAAATTCTGGACAAATACAGCTGGGATTTAGGAATGTGTACATTTTGTAACCTGTGTGTAGTTACCTGTCCTTCGAATGCAATCAAGTTCAACAACACATTTGAAAACGCAGTGTTTACCCGCAGCAAACTGGTACAAACCCTGAATGCAGAAGGTTCAAAACTTCGTGAAAAGAAAAAAGACACCCCCCAACCCCCTAAAGGGGAGTAAGAGGTAATCTCCTAAAAACAGATAAATATAGTATTAAAAACTAATAAACATCCCCTTAAGGGGCTTGGGGTCATATGGCACAACAAATTATATTTTTCATTTTAGCGGCAATAATCGCCATTTTCTCGATCATGGCTGTTACTTCGAAACGTATTATCCGCTCAGCAGTTTATTTGCTGTTCGTATTACTTTCTACAGCCGGTTTGTATCTGCTATTAGGGTACAACTACTTATTCGCCGTACAGATTGCCGTTTATGCCGGTGGTGTGATGGTGCTATTTATCTTCGCCATTTTGCTGACCAACCGTCCGGGCGAAAATCAACACACCGAGTTACCCATACGTCGTTGGGCAGCTGGTTTAACAGTCATTGCAGGTATTGCTTTCTGCGCACACATCATTTATTACAACATCAAACGTGTAGGTGAAATGGTAGCACAAGCAGATATTACTCCTGTAAAACTGGGAGAAACCATGCTTGGAACAGGTAAATATCAATTCCTGTTGCCTTTCGAAGTAATCAGTGTTTTGTTACTGGCATGTATTGTTGGTTCTATCATGATTGCCCGCAAACGATAAAATCACAAATCAAGTAAATAAAATAAACAACAAAATATCATGGGTGAAATTATAACCAGTCTGGCTTCAGGGTCGATACCTGTTGTATTTTACATCGGAATAAGCCTGATCATGTTTTTTGCAGGTGTTTACGGCTTTCTTACCCGCCGTAGCATGTTGATGATTCTGATCTCGATAGAGCTGATGCTGAATGCAGCCGACCTGAACTTCGTTACGTTCAACCGCTATTTGTTTCCGGGACAATTGGAAGGCTTTTATTTCGCATTGTTCACCATTGCTATTGCAGCCTGCGAAACTGCTGTTGCCATTGCAATTATTATCAATATCTATCGCAACCTGTCAAGTGTTGAAGTAGGTACTTTGGATCAAATGAAAGAGTAAAAGCATAGACAATTTAATCATAGACAATTTATTAATATGCAATTCGAATATACATCATTAATTCTGATTCTTCCATTACTTAGTTTCATCGTATTGGGACTAGTGGATTCAAAATGGAAAGCTCAGGTTGCCGGTACAATCGGAACAACGGTATTGGGGATTATTTTATGTCTCTCCTACTTCACTGCCTGGCAATATTTCACTACCTGTAAAGTGAATGGCGTTTATGAAAAAGTCACTGCCTTCAATTTTGAATGGTTAAGCTTTACTCCTTCGCTACACATCGACCTTGGTATCATGCTTGATCCAATTTCAGTGATGATGCTGGTAGTCATTTCTACTGTATCGTTTCTGGTAAATACATACAGTTTGAGCTACATGCACGGCGAAAAAGGATTCCAACGTTATTATGCGTTCCTTTCGTTGTTTACCTTCTCCATGTTGGGACTGGTAGTAGCTACTAACATTTTCCAGATGTACATCTTCTGGGAGCTTGTAGGGGTTTCATCCTTCCTGTTGATTGGTTTCTACTATACCAAACCATCGGCAGTAAAAGCAGCAAAGAAAGCATTTATCGTTACCCGTTTTGCCGACCTTGGTTTCTTATTGGGTATTTTGCTTCTTTCTTTCTATACTAAAACATTCGATTTCCGCACACTTACAGCAGAAGACCACAGCATTTTCACAACAGCTGCCGGAACCAGTTTCATGGGCTTATCGGTATTGAGCTGGGCTATGGCACTTATTTTTATGGGTGGTGCTGGTAAATCAGCCATGTTCCCATTGCACATTTGGTTACCGGATGCGATGGAAGGTCCAACTCCTGTATCGGCACTGATCCACGCTGCCACTATGGTTGTTGCGGGGGTATTCCTTGTAGCACGATTGTTCCCTGTATATTACTTCCAAACTCCGGATGTATTGCACATGATTGCTTATATCGGTGCCTTTACCGCTTTGTTCGCAGCCGTTATTGCTTGTGTACAAACGGATATTAAACGCGTGCTGGCATTCTCTACCATTTCGCAAATTGCGTTTATGATGGTAGCTTTGGGAGTTTCGGGTTACGAAGGTCACGAAGGTACAGGTTATATGGCATCTATGTTCCACCTGTTTACTCACGCTATGTTCAAAGCCTGTTTGTTCCTGGGTGCGGGTTCAGTTATTCACGCTGTACACAGCAACGAAATGAAAGACATGGGCGGTTTGCGCAAATACATGCCTATCACCAACTGGACATTCCTTATTTCATGTTTGGCTATTGCAGGTATTCCTCCTTTCTCAGGTTTCTTCAGTAAGGACGAAATTTTGTCGGCTAGTTACGAGTTTAGCCCTATCATTGGTGGCGTGATGACTTTCGTAGCAGGATTGACTGCATTCTATATGTTCCGCTTATATTATAACATTTTCTGGGCGAAAGATTACGAAGTTCAAGCCGCAGGACATGGACATGGACACGACGATCATGGACATGGACACACTCCACACGAATCACCATTTGCTATGGCATTCCCATTGGTATTTTTAGCAGCAGTAACGTGTGTGGCTGGATTTATTCCTTTCGGAGAATTAGTAAGCAGTACCGGTGCCGATTATCATATCCATATTAATATGACGGTTGCCATTGTAAGTATCATCACAGCTATTATTGGTATTTCTATTGCTACTGCAATGTATCTGAAACCATCTGCAACTCCTGATAAATTGGAAAAATCACTTTCTGGTCTTCACAAATCAGCTACGAATCGTTTCTATATCGACGAAGTATATTTGTTTATCACCAAGAAAATTATTTTCAATAACATTTCCCGTCCGATTGCATGGTTCGACCGCAACATTATTGATGCTACCATGGATGGATTTGCAACGACTACGAATTGGGTTTCTGCACGAATTAAAAATGTGCAAAGTGGCCAGGTTCAACAATACGCTTATGTATTCCTGCTCGGTGCTTTGATTATTGCAGCTTTGGTATTGTTCCTTTAATTGCCATTATTTGATTAAACAAAAATAATAACAGTAGTTCTCAGCTATCTCAAATGGGATTTTTGAAGCAAACTATTAAAATATAATTTTTATGAACTTCTTATCAATATTCGTTCTTATACCGGTTCTGATGATGGCAGGGCTGTTTGTATCGAAGAAACGCAGTCAGATGCTTTTCTTTATGACAACAGGTGCATCATTGTTGATGATCATGGCCGGAATTGTGACTTATATGTATCTGACGGCTCGTGCCGGTGGCGATACTTCTGAAATGCTTTTCAGAGCTGACACTGTATGGTATGCGCCTCTTAATATTCATTATTCAGTTGGGGTTGATGGTATTTCGGTAGCTATGCTTATTCTTTCTGCCATCATCGTTTTCACAGGGGTTTTTGCTTCGTGGAAAATCGATCCACTTCCAAAAGAATTCTTCCTGTGGTTTTGTTTGCTTTCAATTGGTGTATTCGGGTTCTTTATTTCTATCGACCTTTTCACCATGTTTATGTACTACGAAATTGCTTTGATTCCAATGTACCTTTTGATTGGTATCTGGGGAACAGGTAAAAAAGAATACTCAGCCATGAAACTTACCCTGATGTTGATGGGAGGTTCGGCGCTGCTTCTAGTTGGTATTTTGGGTATTTTCTTCTCTACCGGTGCAACTACCATGAACATTCTGGAACTGGCCAGACTGCATGTTCCCGTTGAATTGCAACAATACTTCTTCCCTCTTACCTTTATGGGCTTTGGCGTACTGGGGGCTCTTTTCCCTTTCCACACCTGGTCTCCTGACGGTCACGCTTCGGCACCTACAGCAGTGTCAATGCTTCACGCAGGGGTTTTGATGAAACTGGGAGGTTACGGTTGTTTCCGTATTGCTATGTACCTGATGCCGGAAGCGGCTCATGATCAGGCATGGATTTTCCTTACACTGACTGGTATTTCGGTAGTTTATGGAGCTTTCGGTGCTATTCACCAAACCGATTTGAAATACATCAACGCTTACTCTTCAGTAAGCCACTGTGGTATGGTTCTTTTTGCTATCCTGATGATGAACGAAACGGCAACTACAGGTGCTATCCTTCAGATGCTTTCTCACGGTTTGATGACTGCTCTTTTCTTTGCCTTGATTGGTATGATTTACGGACGTACTCATACACGTGACATTCGCCTGATGGGTGGTTTGATGAAAGTGATGCCATTCCTTGGTGTAAGTTACGTGATTGCCGGTATGGCTTCATTGGGATTACCTAGTTTGAGTGGATTCGTTGCTGAAATGACCATTTTCGTAGGTTCATTCCAACACACCGATACTTTCCACCGTGTATTGACCATTGCTGCATGTGCTTCTATCGTAATTACAGCGGTGTATATTCTTCGCGTAGTAGGTAAAATCATCCTTGGCCCAATCTTCGATAAACACCACGAAGAACTTAATGATGCGGTTTGGTACGAAAGAGTATCTGTAGTGGTTCTTATCGCTTCTATTTTTGCATTAGGTTCTGCTCCTTTCTGGATTTCGAATATGATTAATGCCAGCGTAATGCCGGTGGTTACTCAGTTGATGAAATAAAAAACAAGTCCATAGTCTAAAGTCAAAAGTCGACCGACTGCTGACTTTTGACTTCAGACAAAAGACTTTATAAATTAAAATCAGAATATCATTCAAATAAAAATATGGATTACAGTAGCTTTTTACAAATGCACGAAGAGTTTTCTCTGCTGGGCGTAATGATTTTCCTGTTGATTTACGACATCTTTGCCGGAGAAAAAAGCATGAAGTTTTTTCAGCCACTTGCTTTAGTTCTTCTTACTGCACATACTATCTTCAACTGCGTTCCTCGCGATGCGTTTGAAATTGCAGGCGGAATGTACCAGTATGCTCCCATTCAAACGTACATCAAAACAATTTTAAGCATTGGTACCATCATCGTACTTTTACAATCGCACAATTTCCTGAATCTGGACGAAAACCGCATCAAACGTGGTGAGTTCTATTTCCTGATCCTTTCTACCCTGCTGGGTATGTACTTTATGATTTCGTCGGGTCACTTCCTGATGTTCTTCATCGGATTGGAAACAGCATCTATCCCAATGGCAACGCTGGTAGCATTCAACAAACGCGATCGTAAAGCAGCAGAATCTGGAGCTAAATATATCTTCTCTGCCGTATTTGCGTCTAGTATCTCGGTATTTGGTATGTCATTGATTTATGGATCTTGCGGAACTTTATACTTCACCGATTTAGCTAAAATCATCACCAGCAGCAATCCGCTTCAGGTAATGGCTTTTGTATTCTTTGCAGTAGGTTTGTTCTTCAAAATCTCAATGGTTCCTTTCCACTTGTGGACAGCTGACGTGTATGAAGGTGCTCAAACCAACATTACTTCTTACCTATCGGTCATTTCTAAAGGATCAGCTGTATTCGTATTGTTTACCTTGTTGGTAAAAACATTCGGAAGCCTGATGGCTCAATGGCAACCTATTTTGTATGTTTTGATCATCATCACCATTACCGTTGGTAACTTGTTTGCTTTGCGTCAACAAAACCTGAAACGCTTCTTTGCGTTCTCGTCTATTTCGCAAGCCGGTTATATCGTTTTGGCTATTATCAACGGAACTACTCTAGGATTGACATCACTTGTATACTTCGTATTGGTATATATGTTCTCTAACCTTGCTGCCTTCGGAGTGATCTCGGTTTTGGAACAACGTTCGGGTAAAATCAACATCAAAGACTACGATGGTCTGTACCAAACCAACCCCAAACTGAGCTTCGTAATGATGTTGTCTTTGTTCTCGTTGGCAGGTATTCCTCCATTTGCAGGATTCTTCAGTAAATTCTTTGTCTTCTCGGCTGCTGCTGCTCATGGCACTCTGGCTTATTACGCATTGGTATTTATTGCATTGGTAAACACTGTAATTTCATTGTACTACTACCTGATTGTAGTAAAATCCATCTTCCTGAACAAAAGCGAAGCACCAATTGAAACTGTAAAAAGCGACTGTGCTGCTAAAATCAGTTTGGTAATTTGTTCTGCTGCTATTATCCTTGTAGGTTTAATCAGCACCATCTTCGAAAACATTCATGCACTTTCTAGTCTTTAAGAAAGTAATGGTATAGATTTTAAAATCGCTTGTCGTTCATTCGGCAAGCGATTTTTATTTACCAAAGAATAAAAGTTATCTGACATGATAACAAATCGAATTGATGGAATGAAATAAAACCTATATATTTGCGTTAACCAAAACATAACATATAATTCAACTCAACGATATGAAAAAAACACTCCTTCTATTCTGCTTAATAGTATCTACAGTATATTCATTTTCTCAAACATCGTATGATCTTACATATGATGAAGAAAACAATACTACAATAAACGCTGGACTACTGATGGGTGGTGGCGGAATTGTGGGTGTTGATATTGAACACAAAGTAAATCGGATAATTGGCTTCCAGGCCGGGCTGGGACTTTCTTCATTTGGAGCGGGTATGACCTTTCATTTTCGGAATACAATCAATTCTTCCTTTGCTTCAATACAGTATTGGCGTCAGGGATTGGGTAGTAATTACTTTGGCTCCTACCTGGGACCGATGTTTGTATTCAGAGCTAAGAAATATTTTCAGGCAGGAATTGGCCTGGGATACATTGTAGATAAAGGCTCTATTCTGGATACTAAGTATAGAGACCAAAACATCATGGCTGTTTATAATATTGGTGTATATTTTCCTCTTTAGATATGAATACTTCTATGATGATGAGATAAAAAAAGAGCCATCCTGACCAGAATGGCTCTTTTGTATACTATGGTCTCACATCACTTCAAAACTTTCACCAGACTTTGAATATGATCGGGAGTTGTTCCACAACAGCCTCCAATAATATTCGCCCCCGCCTTAGCTAACCTTGGTGCAAATTCAGCCATCATTTCCGGCGATTCGGGAAAAACAGTACATGTTCCCTGGAAAACAGGAAGGCCTGCATTGGCATGAATCAAAACAGGAATTTCTTCATTTACTGATCGAATTTCCTCTGTGATGCTTATCATACCTTCAATACCATTGCTACAATTAGCACCTAAAATATGTGCACCAGCCGGCACCAACGCATCCACCATCTCAGTTGGCGAAACACCCATCATCGTACGGTACTCTCCATTCGCTAAATGATCAAATGTCATCGTACAAATAACCTCACAAGTTGTATTTTCGCGAGCAGCACGCACTGCAATTTCAGCTTCATCAAGGGCCGTCATGGTTTCTATAACCAAAGCATCTGCCCCACCCTCCTGAAGCGCCACAGCCTGCTCTTTAAATGCATCATAAAGCTCATATTCAGCTACATCTCCCATTATCAGCATCTTTCCTGTAGGCCCAATAGAACCTAATACATATTTGTCGTCACCAGCAGCAGCACGAGAAATCTCGGCCGCCCGTTTATTGATCTCAAATACACGATCCTGCAATCCAAAAGGCTCCAGTTTGAATTTATTTCCACCAAAACTATTCGTTTCGATAGTATCGGCTCCAGCTTTAATATAGCTGACAGCTATATCCAAAACGGCTTCAGGGTGCTCTATATTCCACAATTCAGGGCATTCGCCTGCCTGCATACCTTTGGCTTGTAAAAATGTACCCCAAGCTCCATCCGACACAAGCGTTTTGCCTTCGGAAATAAGTTGAGTAAGTGTTGGCTTCATGAATAATTTTCTTTTTAAAATATTTGTATTAATAACGAACAAATATACATTTTGTAATCGGAAAACGCAATGTGATTCAACAAAAAAATCCCTGTAAGTAATGAAAACCTACAGGGAAATTTATTAGTTATTTAAAAGCGAATGCTCTATTCTTTTGTAGCTGTTGCAGCAGCAGCTTTCTTTGCTCTTGCAGCGGCAGCGGCAGCCTTTTTAGCTTCAATTTCTTCTTTACTGAATGCCACTTTTGGTTTTTTCTTACGACGAACATAAGTTCCGGGTAAAATCACATCCAAAAGATGTTTTCCAAGCAAACCCAATTTCACTGCAAATCCAAGTGAAATCATATTCAGCAAGATCACATACCAGGTATAATTTTCGGGATCAAACAAAATAAGTTCAAGTGTTGATGTAATCAGTATTAACACGCTGTAAACAATTTTCTCCCGCAACATGGGTGTTTGTAGAGTTTTAAAACGTGTAATACCATCTACGATACCGGAAATGGTAGAGAGAACGAGCGAAAATGGTAATCCCCAAACCGTGAAAGTTACAACCGACCGAACAATTGTAGACTGAAAATCAGGGAAAATAAAACTGAAAAACATCAATAATGGAGCTAGTCCAACAAATGTCTGCGACAAGTGTATTGCAATCGGATGGATATCCAAGCCCAATATAAACAGACGGTTAGCAGAAACCCGTTCGCGATATGGTTCAAAAACTGTGTGAGGTAAACCGCAAGCCGGACAAACTCCTTCGCCCAATTCACTTGCTTTCATAACATAACCACAAGGTCTGCATCTTACTAATTCTTCATCAATCATTTTTTAATTGTCTTTTAATTGAAATGTGACGTAAATATAAATATTATTGGATTACTGTGCAAATAACAACATCTATCGCTTATTGTTCTGATAAAACCGGCAGGTTTCTGTTAAACCGCAAGATTCGCACATCGGCTTTCTGGCCTGACAAACATAGCGTCCATGCAATATCAACCAATGATGCGCTTTGGGGATTAACTCGTCAGGTATATTTTTCACCAGTTCCTTTTCCGTCTGTAGTGGATTTTTCGAATTAGTAGTCAGGCCAATCCGTTCCGAAACTCTGAAAACATGAGTATCTACAGCCATCGCTGGTTTGTCAAACACCACTGAGGCGATCACATTGGCCGTCTTCCGTCCTACCCCGGGCAGAGTCTGCAAGCTATCAATATCTTCGGGCACAATCCCCCCAAAGTTATCAACCAACTTCCTGGCCATACCTACCAAATGTTTTGATTTATTATTGGGATAGGACACAGAGCGAATATAGTCAAATATAACTTCAGGGGTTGATTCAGCCATTACTTCGGGGGTTGGAAAATCCGCAAGCAATTTAGGAGTCACTAAATTCACCCTCTTGTCAGTGCACTGAGCCGACAATATAACTGCCACCAACAAACCGAAAGGATCTTTATAATCCAGTTCAGTTTCGGCGATGGGCATATTAATCGTAAACCAGTCAATTATATTCTTAAAACGTTGTTTTGTCGTCATTATTTGTTCGAAGTTCAAATCTGGATTTTTTCCAGCTGCAAATTTATAGTAAAAAATGATTTATGGAACCGTATTTTTTCTATTTTTGCAAATTAAAGCCCACCAAAAGGAGCTTTTTTTGTAAGTAACAGATAATAAGAACAGATCTCAACAAATATTGTTGTGACCCTATAGCACACATGGCACCCAAAAAACCAATCAAAAACACACCCAAACCAGAAGCTACACCCGAAGTGAAGCCCAAAGCGGAAAAAATCAAGATTCCGCGCGATCCAAATGCTCCAGGCATTGGTACAAAATTAAAAACATTCTTTCTCGACGAACGTACCCGGTTGGTAATGGGCATTTGCGTATTGCTGGGTGTACTGTTTATACTCGTTTCGTTTATTTCTTATTTTTTCACAGGAGCTTACGACCAAAGTAAAATGGATCTTTCGTGGGGCGAAATGCAGGGAGTAAGAAACGAAATTCAAAACTGGGGTTCGGTAACCGGTGCAATAATAGCAGAGGTACTGATCAACAAATGGTTTGGGTTGGCATCATTCGCTTTTGCCTATTTTGGCATCATTATCGGCCTTCGCTTGATAAGAGTAAATGTGACTCCCGTATGGAAAGCTTTTTTCTATACTTCATTTTGGTTGATATGGGCTTCTACCCTACTCGGATATATTCTTTATCCTTATTATAAAGACTTTCTATTCTTTTCGCCGGGAGGACAACATGGAGACGTTATTAGCCGATGGTTAATTTCGTACGTAGGTATGCCCGGAACTCTGATGATACTCATCGGTACTTTTCTTACTTATGCCATTATTTCGTCCAGCAAAACCATTCCTTTCTTAAAAAAACTGTTCACAAAAAAGCCAAAGCTTGAAAAAGAGGTTTCAGAAGCTATCGAACAGGAATTTGAATTTAATGAAGAAGCAGAAGAACGGGAACAATCAGTTGCGGTTGGCACTGAAATAATTCCTGAGGACTGGGTGATCAAACCCAGTGTAGATGATTTTGCCGAAGCTGAAGAGGAGTTAATCATCGAACCTGCCTTTATGGAAGAAGCGGTTGTTGAACTAAATCCGACTATAACTGATGAAGTTCCATTTGAAATTGAAAACCAACCTGAAGAAGCGAATGAGATAAACGAACTTCCGGCAGATGAACTTCCGGCGAATGAAAACGATGGCGAAGATCCCTATTACAACATCGCAAAATTGGGAAAATACGACCCTACGCTTGATTTATCGCATTATAAATATCCGGTGTTGGATCTGCTTAAAAACTATGGTTCTGACAAAGACAATCATATCGACATGGTGGAGCAGAATGCAAACAAAAACCGCATTATCACCACTTTGCAAAACTATGGTATCGAAATTGACTCTATCAAAGCAACAGTTGGTCCAACGATTACTCTTTATGAAATTGTTCCAAAAGCAGGTATTCGTATTTCCAAAATTCGAAACCTGGAATATGATATCATGTTGAGTTTGGCGGCCACCGGAATTCGTATCATCGCACCTATTCCCGGCAAAGGAACCATTGGTATTGAAGTCCCCAATGCCGATCCTCAGGTGGTTTCGATGCATTCGGTCATTGCCTCTAAGAAATTTCAGGAATCGAAATTCGAATTGCCCGTTGCATTTGGTCGCACAATTACCAATGATATTTTCATGGTCGATTTAGCAAAAATGCCTCACTTACTCGTGGCCGGTGCTACAGGTCAGGGTAAATCGGTGGGTTTGAATGCAATTATTACTTCTTTACTCTACAAAAAACATCCGGCAGAATTGAAACTGGTATTGGTCGATCCCAAAAAGGTGGAATTCAACATTTACGGAGATATAGAAAAACATTTCCTTGCCAAACTGCCCGATGGCGATGATGCCATTATAACGGACGTAAATAAAGTGGTGGAAACGCTCAATTCGCTTTGTAAGGAAATGGACGATCGCTACGACCTACTTAAAAAAGCCCATGTACGCAACATTAAAGAATACAATGAGAAGTTCTTCAACCGCAATCTGAACCCTGAAAAAGGACATCGTTTCTTGCCTTATGTTGTCGTTATTGTGGATGAGTTTGGCGATTTGATTATGACCGCGGGCAAAGAAGTGGAACTGCCAATTGCTCGTATTGCTCAGCTGGCTCGTGCGGTAGGTATTCACATGATATTGGCCACTCAAAGGCCATCGGTAAATATCATTACGGGTGTTATCAAAGCCAACTTCCCTGCCCGTGTAGCCTTCCGTGTATCCTCAATGATCGACTCACGCACCATTCTTGATGCACCAGGAGCTAATCAGTTGGTAGGACGCGGCGATATGCTTTTCTCACAGGGTAGCGATCTGACGCGCGTGCAATGTGCATTTGTCGACACGCCGGAAGTTGAAAACATCGTTCATTACATTGGCGACCAACAAGGCTATCCAACCGCCTTCTATCTCCCAGAATATTCATTAATCGAGGGTGAAGGCATTGATACCAGTTCCATAGACATTAGTAAGCGTGATCCGTTATTTGAAGAAGCTGCCCGTTTGATCGTAGCCAATCAACAAGGTTCTACATCACTTATCCAGAGAAAGTTCTCTATTGGCTACAACCGTGCAGGACGCATCGTCGACCAACTGGAAGTAGCAGGAATTATCGGACCATTCGAAGGCAGCAAAGCCCGACAAGTACTCGTTATGGACGATTATCATTTGGAACAAATATTTAAAAACTTATAATCTTCATTTAGAGACGTTGTTTGGCAACGTCTCTATTTATTTGAGGAACAAAATTTGTATTTCTCACATGCAATCTAAAAATATTAAAATCATGATAAAAAAAGCATTTCTTACACTGAGCATCCTCCTTTTCGGTCTCCAATTGAGTCAGGCTCAAACTGCAGAAAAGGTATTGAATGAACTACTTACAAGTGCAAAAACAAGTGCCATCCGCACCAATTTCAAACTTTCAACCACCATCAAAGCAGATCCGCAGCCCCATACAACTACCGGAACTTTCACGTTGAAGGGCAATAAATTTGTGTTGGATATGCCACAAATGAAAGTATGGTTCAATGGGAAAACTCAATGGGCATACTCATCACAAACCAACGAAGTATCTATCACCGAACCGTCGGAAAAAGAAATTGGAGAAACCAACCCGATGGCAATTATCGGCAGTTTTAAAGACCAAAGCAATATAAAATTCAGCCCCAAGGGTAATTCCGGATCAAATCATCTGATCGAGATGAGCTCTAAAAACAAGAAGTTACAAATTTCTAAAATAGAAGTAGCCATCAATAAAGCCTCAGGCAATCTGGTTTCGATTAAATCATTCTATGTAAATGGCAGCACCTCCATTCTTCTACTGAATAATTTTGAAAAAGGGGTAAATGTAGCTGAAACTGTATTCAACTTTAATCAAGCTAAATACAAAGGCATTTCTATAAATGACCTCCGATAATAGAAAATATTTATACCATTATAGATTGTATAACCTAAAAATAAGCGGTTCAAAACACTTCTGACCATTTCTTTTTGCATTATCTTTGTCGCAGAAAATTAAAAACAATAACGATATAACAGATATGAACGAAAAAGTACGTTGCCTGATTATTGGATCAGGTCCTGCAGGTTACACTGCTGCTATTTATACCTCACGTGCCAACTTATCACCGGTACTTTACGAAGGAATGCAACCTGGTGGACAGTTGACAACTACCAACGAAGTTGAAAATTTCCCTGGCTACCCCGAAGGTATCACCGGCCCTGAATTGATGGAAGACCTTAAAAAGCAAGCTCAACGCTTTGGTGCAGACATTCGCTTCGGTATGGTGACAGCTACCGATCTGTCAGCCGCTCCATACAAAGTGACCATTGATGGTGAAAAAGTAATTGAAGCCGATACGCTGATTATTTCTACCGGTGCCACTGCTAAATATTTGGGATTACCCGACGAACAAAAATATGCAGGATCAGGTGTTTCAGCCTGTGCTACCTGCGATGGTTTTTTCTACCGTAAACTTACTGTAGCAGTTGTTGGTGGTGGCGACACTGCTTGCGAAGAAGCAATCTACCTTTCAGGTCTTGCCAGCAAAGTATATCTGATCGTTCGCAAAAACGTACTCCGTGCTTCCAAAATTATGCAGGATCGTGTATTATCGAATCCAAAAATCGAAGTTCTGTTTGAGCACGAAACACTTGGGCTTACCGGCGAAGGAGTTGTACAAGGCGCGGATCTGGTAAAACGTCGCGGACAAGCTGACGAAGAACAGGTACACATCGACATCGATGGTTTCTTCCTTGCTATCGGGCACAAACCCAACTCAGACGTTTTCAAACCATGGATTGAAACCGATGAAGTAGGTTACATAAAAACAGTTGCAGGAACACCCAGAACCAATGTACCCGGAGTATTCGCTGCCGGAGATGTAGCAGACCCACATTACCGCCAGGCTATCACTGCAGCTGGAAGCGGATGTCAGGCAGCCATAGAAGTAGAACGATATTTATCCGAGAAGGGATTGTAGTTTTTACTACAAGCATTTATACTAAAACGAAGTTGTTGATTCAACTTCGTTTTTTTTGTACATACTACTGACTAAAGCAAACAAAACAGCACAAAAAGGTGTTGTTGATTAAAGAATAATTGTTTTCATTGCCTGATAATTGACTGCACATATACCGCTAAATTGATTATTACAACATTTTATCGCTATTCAATTCAAATAACATCAATTATTTGCGAAATTTACAGTATATTTGCATCCGATCTATAAGAACAAGGATACCTTACTAAAAAACATCCTTGTCATAATAACTATTCTGTTGTTTAACTCTTCTAACTTTCCGTTATGAAAGCTCTATTGAAGATAAGTATTTATTACTTTATTATTAGTATCCTACTGATTTATCCTGAAGTAACTTATTCAGCTGAAGACACGTTGAATTTGGTTACTGCGCCCCGTAGCGACAATGCATCTTCTATCACAAATGTAA
>JBJOOU010000274.1:0-5947 GCA_046051105.1 Bacteroidota bacterium | reverse complement strand
AGAAACCTAAAAGAAATCCTTTTTGTAAATTATAATGGATGTTGGAAACCATATTACAAAAAAACTGTGTTCAAATACGATGATTTAAATAATGTTATAGAAGAAAAAGAAACTGAAGGGTATATATCTAAGGGTAAGTTAATAGAACAAGAAGTTAGAAGATTAAAAGCTTACAAATATAGATATGATCAATATAACAATTGGACAGAAATTATAATTTCTGACATTTCTTATGTAAATGGTAACGAAATAAAAAATGAAAATGATAATAAAGTAATATCTCGTAGCATAAGATATTACTTTGACAATGATAATGTAGATTATACCCACTAATCAGATAAATAATGGATAAATATATTGGTTTTGTTAAGGTACTACCCCCGTCCCGTCCATCAGGATATACCTTTTAGATGAGAAAAATCACGCACCGTTCGACGTGAACCAGCGGTCATGACCGAAGGGAATAATTGCAATCACATCGGAAGGAACTATACCCCGAACGCTTTCGGGGTTGTAGTCCGCCTGTTTCCGTTTATGATTAATATCAAGCATATACAAATTCTTGCACAAGCCCCTTTTCCCGGACAGGTCGCGACCTGTCCCTACGCGCTTGTCGGCAGAAAGCATACAAAGAAGGAAGGATGCAAAGAGTTGGCGGATGTGGCAAAGAAATAATGATAAACGTTGAGCAAATGCCTGTGTAGGTACAGGTCGCGACCTGCATTGAATGGAAAAGACGCTAACGAACATACGGAAATTAGCGCATTACAAATGCTGATACTCCATTCCGACGTAATCGGTTACTGAGCTTGTCGAAGTACAGGTCGAACAGTGCGAGACTTTTGCATATAAAGAAGATATCAAAAAGGACGGGGGCGGAAATGAAAGCAGGCTAATTATCATCTGATAATTAGCCTGCTTCTTATTTTCTAATTTCTAAGTTAGGATTAATCGTTAACCACTAATCACTAATCACTAATCACTAATCACTATAGTACTTATCCGAAGAACCATTTGTGCAGCTCGCCGTAATGTTTTTTGTACATTTTGTAGCTGTCCTGTAGGATTTCCATGGCAGTTTCTTTATCAAAGAATTTTTCTACCACCACGGTTTTGTGCTCCAGCTTGGTGTAATCTTCAAAGAAACTCATGATTTCCGTTTTCATGTGCGGTGGTAATTCCGAAATGTCGTTGTAGTGATTTACGCTTGGATCGCCGGCTGCTACTGCAATGATTTTGTCGTCGGCTTCGCCGTTGTCAAGCATTCGCATCACGCCAATTACTTTGGCTTCTACAATACACAAGGGCACTACTTCTATTTGCGAAAGAATCAGGATGTCCAGGGGGTCATGGTCGTCGCAATAACTTTGCGGGATAAATCCATAATTGTGTGGATAATACATGGACGAATACAAAACCCGATCCAGTCGTAATAATCCACTCTCTTTGTCTAATTCGTATTTAGCACGTATTCCTTTTGGAATTTCAATGATTCCTTTTACTATATCAGGAGCATCGGTATGTGGTACTACCTGGTGCCACGGATTAAAGTTATTTCGCATATATTCTTAGTATTATTGGTTGTTGTCAATAAGTAATTAAACGTTTTGTTTCGGGATTGCAAAGGTAAAAATATTTACTGTTCAGCCTATGAAGTAGCTGATAAATTTTCGTTACTGTCGGTTTTATTGCTTTTTCCCTTTTATTTCTGTGGCATTTTGCCGAAAACTGTAATCGAGCTTTCATCTTTGTTACGGGATGTTAGTCGAATGATAGGGTTGACGGAGTAACATCCCGATTTTAACGTGAGTTCGATACAAGCAATCAATTTGAAATAAAATAAAAAAATTACATCCTGGAATCCTGAAAGGATTTAATGTGAATAACCGCGGGTGAAGCCCGTGGGTTATGAAAAACCAAATTCAAGAACCCTAAAGGGGGTCAATAATAATTTCAATAATAATAACTTATACATTGAACCCTTTTCAGGGTTCAGGTTTTTGTTCATTAGCTTCCACGGGTTTTACCCGCGGTTATTCACATTTAAGTCCTTCGGACTTCTAAAACGTGTTATTCATCGAATCTTCAGAAATCTTATATCGAACTCATGTGATTTTAATTTTTATTACACTTAAATGACATTATTTTATGTAAGTGTCTGAATGCTTTTTTATAAGTTTGTAACTTGTTTTGTTAATGTCTGATTTATAATTTTCAACTATCAACTTACAACGTCAGAAACAACAAAGTTGTTTGCGTTAATCTAATTTTTTTATACATGAGAAATCAATGCAATAAGCGGTTGAAGTACATTGGAATTCTGGTTCTGATGGTCTGTAATTCGTTTGTTGGTTATTCAGCCAACGATTTTATAAAGAAGGTAGCCAGCCGTTTCAACAAACAATGGTCGGTGGAACAGCAAGAAAAAGTGTATGTTCAAACGGATAAGCCCTATTACAGCGCCGGCGAAAATATCTGGTTGAAGGGCTATCTGGTGAATGCAACCACCCACTTGCCCAAATCTTACAGCCGATTTTTATATGTTGAGCTTATCGATAAAGGCAATAATGTGGTTTCGCGGGTAAAAATCAAGCGGGATTCCCTCTTTTTTGCGGGATATATGAGGCTGAAACCCGAACTTCAGGCCGGAAATTATGCGTTGCGGGCCTATACGTATTGGATGCAGAATGCGGGCACGGATTTTTTCTTCAAAAAAAATATTTATATCGGCAACCCGATTGATGATTATATCTTAAGTTCAATTTCCTACTCTACAGCCACGAATGGAAAAGTAATGGCCACCATTCAGCTGACAGATAATGTTCACAATCCCATCGTTGGTAAAAGTGTGGATGTGGGTCAAAACTGGAACAATCCTCAAAACAAGAAAGCTACCATCCTTACCGACAAAAATGGTAAAATATCTATCCCTCTTACCATCGATACCACCTTTAAATCGACAAGAGTGCTGGATGTATCCATGAGCGATCCGGGAAATAAATACAAAGCCCGTTTCTTTTTGCCCGAGTTTAGTTACGACTATGATATGCGCTTTTTCCCTGAAAGTGGTTCGCTTCTCGATGGGCAGATGCAGGTAATTGGTTTCAAGGCCATCGGAAACGATGGACTGTCGGTAGAAGTGTCGGGCAAAATCTATAATTCGAAGAACGAAGAGCTGACCGATTTCAAATCGTTGTACAAAGGAATGGGGAAGGTAAGTCTTCAGGTGGATTCTGGCGAAAGTTATTATGCCATTGTAAAATCGGCAAAAGGGATCGAGAAAAAAATAAAACTTCCGGTGGCTGTCAATACCGGAGTGGCACTGCATTTGGTATCGAACCGCGGAAAACTATGGTATGAAGTAAATAATAGAACTGCGACTGATAATGGAGCTTTGTATCTGTTGTTGCATCAGCGCGGACGTTATCTGGCTGCCTTTCCGTTGGCTGAGCCTGTGGGACAAATTACTGAATCGCTGTTGCCGCCGGGCATTGTTTCGATGTCGGTGATTGATACCCTCGGAAACACTTATTGCGAACGCCTGCATTTCGTGAAACCAAGAAATCTTCCGGTGGTGAGCATGAAGGCTGATAAAACAGTGTACGGTAAGCGGGAACCGGTCAATTTGTCGTTTGCAGTAAAGAAAGATACTATTCCGATGGCGGGTTTTTATTCGCTGAGCGTAACGGATAGTAAGTTGGTAAGACCCGATTCGTTGGGCGATAATATTATGACCAACTTGCTGATGACTTCCGATCTGAAAGGGTATATCGAATCGCCGGCATCTTATTTCACTGATAGTGCCACCCTTGATCAGGAACGTTTGGATGTGTTGATGCTCACACAGGGCTGGACGCGCTTCCATACAGCGGATGTATTAAAAGCGAAATACAAAACTCCGGCTTATTATATGGAAGTTGGCCAGACTTTGAGTGGCAAGGTGATGAATATCATGAACAAGCCCTCCAAAAAATGTGGAATTATCATGATCTCCGGCTATAAACGAATGATAAAGCTGGCCGAAACCGATAGCTTGGGTCGTTATCTGATTGATGGCATTGAGTTTCCGGATAGTACTTCGTTTGCACTGAAAGCGAAAAAGGAAAAATCGATCACCGATGTGGAGCTAATACCGGACAACGACGAATTTCCTAAATCGCAGGTGTTTATTCCTTTACGTTCTAAACAGGAACTGGCAGTGCCCAATGATTATTTCCTGCAAAGTCGCCAAAAATACTATACCGAAGGAGGTATGCGCGTTGTGGATCTGGATGAGGTAACGATTAAAGCCTCCAAAGTAGCCAAAGACTCCGAAAAGCATTTCTATACGGGTATGGAAGATGCTAAATTTGATGCCGCTAAGCTGGAAGAATATCCCGGAATGGGTGTGTTGGAAATACTTTCGATGATGTCGGGTGTGCAAGTGGTGGGCGATCAGGTATCTATTCGTAATGCAAGCGGACCTCCAACTTTCTATATCGATGATATTGAATCTTTCAGCATGGATGATATTACCTATTTGAATTCGAATGATATTGAAAGTATTTCGGTATTTAAAGGAGCAAATGCAGCTATCTTTGGCTCAAAAGGAGGAAATGGAGTAGTAGCCATTGCATTGAAAAAAGGAACCGTGCGCCGTGCGGAAGCGCCTCCAAGTTTGGTTACTTGTATGCCTTTGGGGTACCAAAAACCATTGGAGTTTTATTCTCCGAAATATGAAGTAGACGCAGAGAAAATGAATAAAAAGGCCGATTTGAGAACGACTGTGTATTGGGCACCCAAACTGATGAGCGATAAAACCGGTACTTTCTCCGTGAAGTTTTATACCGCCGATAAAGCTGATAATTACAACTTGATTCTCGAAGGAATCACCACTACCGGAGAGATTTGCCGTTATCAGACTAAGATTATCCGTAAGGGGGAATAATTGCAGATTCTTCACTTCGTTCAGAATGACAAAGACATATGCATAATAACCGAAAAGCCACTTTAGTGAACTGCTAAAGTGGCTTTCGTTTTTTATTTCAGAATCTGTTCTGCATGTATTTTGGTGTTCACTTCTTTGGGAAGCATAATGCGGGTGATGATTCCGTTTTCGTCGATAATGAAAGTGGTGCGGAAAGTTCCCATATATTCTTTCCCGTACAATTTCTTTTCGCCCCAGGTACCAAAAATTTCCGAGAGTTTTTTGTCGGTGTCAGCAATCAGTTGGAAGGGCAATCCCTGTTTGGCAATGAATCGTTGGTGAGAGGCGGCACTGTCGGTGCTCACACCAATTACTTCGTAACCCTGGTTTTGCAATTCGCTGTAATTGTCGCGCAAACTACAGGCCTGAGCCGTACAGCCGGGTGTACTATCTTTTGGGTAAAAGTACAGTACAATCTTTTTTCCGGCAAAATCCGATAACTTTACTTCTTTTCCATCCTGATTAATTCCTAATACCTCAGGAGCTTTGTCGCCAACTTGTAATGACATATGTTTATTCTATTTTAAATGATATGATTGATTGCGTTGGATATTACAACGCTTTAAACGGTAAAAATATTCAATTGTTCGGATTTTTGAAGCTTATTTTGTTCGTTTTTTTATCTCAATGGTTCTGTATAAAATTTATATTTTCACGCAAAGTCGCTAAGTCGCTAAGAAAACTGTAAAGTTTTCTCTTTGTGTTAAATTAAAATATGGTTTATTATCAGATAGTTATGTTTTAATTTGCGTCTTTGCGTCTTTGCGTGAGTCTAAATCCGCAAAGAATATCGAAAATCGATATTTATTATATAAACAGATATTAATCAGTTG
This sequence comes from Bacteroidota bacterium, assembly GCA_046051105.1. Classification (GTDB taxonomy): domain Bacteria; phylum Bacteroidota; class Bacteroidia; order Bacteroidales; family Paludibacteraceae; genus Paludibacter. The sequence continues at coordinate 148 of JBJOOU010000274.1, read as the reverse complement.
TTTACATGTTTTTATATCGAAGTGTTGGAATAAGTTAATTGTATTTTGTTTGAAGCTTATCCTGTTGGCTATCGGGATTGCGTTCTATTGCTCTTTCTGAGCACTCTCATAGGGATAATTAAGCCCTGAACATTGGAGATGTTTCCAC
>JBJOOU010000273.1:0-26755 GCA_046051105.1 Bacteroidota bacterium | reverse complement strand
GATTTGTCAATCCCAAATAGCTATTAGATCCGAACATCAATACAGGTTTTCCGTCGATAGTTACCACGGTATCCTGATCTGATTCGATTGGTCGGAAATATGGATAAACGCCCATTGCTTTCGCTTGCTGGGGCGCATCATATTGTCCCAACACATCACTTAATTGACTCATAGAATTATGTGTTTTTGAAATAAAACGGCTGCAAAGATACAAAAAAACTCATGCAATCAAACAGATATTTTGATTCGTAAAGGTTTATTGAATACTTTTGTACAAGCATTTAAAATATGTAAACACCCGTGAAAAGACCTGTAGACTACCAATCATTAGCTCTATTAGCTGCAAAAGCACAACCTGAGTGGAAACGTTTTTTAGCCAAAAACAAGAAAAAACTTGAATCGATGGACGATCAGGTGCATGAATTGCACGAAGAATTTAGCGAAAAGATTGATTGCCTGAGCTGTGCTAACTGTTGCCGAACGCTTGGGCCGCGCATTACCGACAAAGATGTGGAGCGGATGGGCAAAGCGCTCCGCATGAAACCCAATGATGTGATAAAGCAATATCTGCGCATCGACGAGGACGGCGATATGGTTTTTCAGTCGATGCCCTGCCCTTTCCTGGGCGACGATAATTATTGTGCCATCTACGAAAACCGCCCCAAGGCCTGTCGCGAATATCCGCACACCGACCGCAAACGGTTTTACCAGATCTATAATCTTTCGATAAAGAATGCTTCTACTTGTCCGATTGTGTACGAAGTGTTGGAGGGGCTGAGGAAATAATAGAGGAGAAGCGACCTGGAAGTCGCTTCTCCTCTGGTCTTTATTTAAAAATGCTTTTCTTTAATACGCCCGATTTTTCGAAAGAGAAACGTACGGTAAAAAGAATGCTGAGTGCTATGCTCAGCACGGTGGAGGCAAGGATGGCTACCATGATGGCTATTTGGTATTTGATGGCCACGAGCGGAACGGAACCGCCGAGCATTTGTCCGGTCATCATGCCCGGCAACGATACGATGCCCATGGTGGCCATATTGGCAATGGTAGGATTGATAGCCGAAAGAAAACTATGTTTGGCGAAAGGGAGAATGGCTTCGTAGCGGGTAGCTCCGAGCGAAAGCTTGTACTGATAAAGCTGTTCTTCTTTGTTCAGGGCTTTGTAGAAGTCGCCCAAGCCGATGACGTTGGCCCGCAACGAATTGCCGAGCACCATTCCGCCAATAACGATCAGAAATCGGGCATCGAAGATAGATTCCAACTGAACGATAAATGCATTGAAATACATCACCACCAAAATATTGGCTACCAACATAGCTCCAAACAGTGGAACGATAAATTGCTTCATCCGCAGACCCGATCGATTGATAACAGAGCCTACCGCCGCCACTATCATCACCAAAAACCACCCAATATTGCACAATATATTATTCAGCCGAAAGAGATATTCGAAGAAAAAACCGATCAACACCAATTGCAGCACCATTCGCAAAGTGGTGATGAGCATACTTTTGGCAACGCCCATCTTCAAGTAGATAGTTAGCGCCACCGGCACCAGCAGCAACACTCCACACATGAGCATCGAATACATTGACAAATCGATGGTATCATTCATGATCGTCCAGTTGAAGGGTTCTTACAGAAGATTGGGTGGGCACGTACTGATCGTGAGAGATGTAAAGTACCGTGAAGGCCGGATTGCCCAGAAAATAGTCGAGCACCACGGTTTTGAGTGCAGGGTCGAGTGCCGAGCTTACTTCGTCGAGAAAAAAGATGGTTCTGTTGAGCAACAGGGCATTGATAATGGCTACGCGCTGCCGTTCGCCGCCCGAAAGTTCTTCTATATTTTTATCGGGAATGCTGTCGGGCAATTGCAGAAGCTGTAAATATCCGGGGAGCTTTTGTTCCGATTGCTTGCGAAGTGAATGATTGGCTTTCAGACTGAGGGTGTCATCAAAAAGTTGTTGCACCCGTCCGCGACCGATGTTTAAATCCTGGCTGACGTACGCCACTTTTCGGCGAACAGCCCAGGCGCGTTCTTCGGTGAGCGGTTCGCCCTCGAAATAGATGGTTCCGTTATCGGGGCGATCGAATCCAAGCAACAGACGAAAAAGCGTGGTTTTTCCGATACCCGAACGGCCGGCAATATTCAGTTTATCGCCCGACGAAACGCTAAACGAGAAATTGCGCAACACAAATTTCTCGCTAAACTGCCTGGTGATATGTTCGGCTCTGAAAATTTCCATTATTACCCCTATCCCCTAAAGGGGAACTGAAGTTAGCTTTGTTTTACTATCCCTTACTCCCCTTTAGGGGTTGGGGGTCGTTATATTTTGCTGAAATCGTCCCAAAACGTTGGGTAGGATTTGCTGACTACGTGTGGTTCTTCGATGTCGAGCGGGGTGCTGAGTGCAGCGGGGGCAAAGGCCATTGCCATGCGGTGATCTTCGTAGGTGCGGATGCTGATTTTTTCGGCAGCAGCGCATCGCTCGCCCGACCAGGCCAGTTCGCTGTCGATGGGTTCGTGTAGCACGTATCCGAGCTTCGCCAGTTCGTTGATAAGGGCTGCTACGCGGTCGGTTTCTTTAATTTTGAGACTTTGCACGCCGCGGAAATGAAACGGAATGCCACGCATACAGCAAGTGACGGCAAAAGTCTGTGCCAAATCGGGCTGATCCACAAAATCGTATTCAAATTTGTCGGTGTACTGACCGGTAGCGGTGAGCAACACACCTTCGGGGCTATAGACCGAGCTAACGCCCAGCTGATTGAACAGATCAGCCACTTTGCTGTCGCCCTGCGAACTGTTTTGGTACAATCCTTTGAGGAAAATTTGCCCTTCACCTGCGATGGATAGCACTTCGTACCAATAAGATGCCGCCGACCAGTCGGATTCTACCGTATATTGTATCGGGCTGTAGGCCTGAGGACGTACATCGATCTGATTGTTTTCGAACGTTACTTTTACGCCGTATTCTTCCATCATGCGCATGGTCATGCGGATGTAGGGCACCGAAATTACGTTGCCTTCCAGCTTTATGGTGAGGCCATTCACCATATAAGGTGCCACCATCATCAGTGCCGAGATGTACTGACTGCTTACGCCACCGTTGAGCGAAATTTCGCCGCCCATCAGTGCGCTCCCAAAGATGCGCAACGGAGGATAACCTTCTTTTTCTACATATTCGATCTTTGCTCCCAACGAATTGAGGGCATCTACCAACAGTTTGATGGGTCGGTTTTTCATTCGTTCGCTGCCCGTAATCACCCATTCGCCTACTGTTTTCGACAGGAAAGCAGTAAGAAAACGCATAGCCGTGCCCGCCGCTCCGATATCGAAAGTGGTATCGTTGGAGTTGAGTGCCTTCACCGTCACGCGGGTATCGTCGCAATCCGAGAGGTTTTGAATATCGTAGGGGCTATAAGCCATCGCATTCAGAATAAGGGCACGGTTACTGATACTTTTGGAACTGGGCAAATTGATCTCCAGGTTGAGCGCAGAAGCAGATACGTTGAGTGATTTCGTAGTCATCGTTGGAATAAATCGATATAAAATAGAATTGTGTTTATAAAAATCGGGTACAAAAGTACAGAAAAAATTACAGTTTATCATGAAAACACATTCTAACGGGCTGGAGTCGTAGGTGATTTTTTATAAATTTGTGCGAAACTTAGAAAAGATTATTTTTATGCGAATCTCTGACTCTATTTTCAATGTAATCCAAATACTGTTTTATAATAACAAAGCCATTGAGACGTTACTCATATACATATTTTTCTTCTCAAAAATCAACAAACAGTGAAATAACCATGAAGCACTACATGCTTTTTATTGTATTAATTGCATTTTATAGTTGCGAAGGTCCATCAAAACACAACATGTCAACTCCTAACGATGCCAATAAAATTGAAAATCGAAATAATAGCAAGCATAAGTTCCGAAAATATAATTTTTCGATCACCATTAATAAGGAGCATTCTGAAAATGATTTTTGCTACCAGATAAATGTGCGTAGCTTGATGAAAGATGGCAATTTAATTATGTATGATGATAATATAATGCAATACTCTACACTTCGGTTAAAGCGAACGATGAAATATGGAGCACATGAATTTTGGGAAAATGTACCAGTAAAAACGAGTCAATATCTTCTAAACAAATCGCAATTAGATAGCATATACTTGTTGACTTCAAGACTATTTCAAGCAGACTCATTAAACTTATCCTGCGACAGCGTAAATAAAGGTGAAATTTATGATGGATATGTAACAACAATTACTTTATTGGATTATTATAATGCTGAATACACTGTAAAATTAGGTGGTTTCAGCAACAAAAAACTATTACGGAATTATAAGAACCTATTGGTCTATCTAGAAAGTTCAAAAAAAAATCAAGTAAACCGACCAGGTAAAATAATCAAGCCAAAACAATAAACAACGATCCATTCAGATGCATAAAATACTTTCTATCTTGTTTTTTATATCAACAGCTTTTTCGCTACAGGCCGCTACCCTTCCGGTGACTACCCCCGAGGCAATGGGGATGCACTCTGCTGCTTTTTTGCGGGTGGATAGTGCTATCAATGCCTGTATGCAAAAGCGGGTGATACCCGGTGCTGTGTTGGGCGTGGTAAGTCACGGACAAATGCTGTACGAAAAAGCATATGGCGACAAAGCTATTTTTCCGTCGCGCGAACCGATGGATCTGAACACCGTTTTCGACCTGGCATCGTGCACCAAGCCGCTGGCAACAGCCATTTCCATCCTGATTTTGAACGAACGCGGACTTCTGGACCTCAACGATCCGGTACGGAAATACATTCCTGAATTTAGGTCTGCCGGTCGCGACATCACCGTGATGCATTTGCTAACTCACACGTCCGGTTTGCCAGTTTATGTTTCCGAAATCATGCTAAAGAATCGGTATGGCGCTCCTAACCCCAACGGTTTTATGCATTATATCGACTCCTGCCGACGCGATGCCGCCCCCGGCCAACGGATGGAATACAGTTGTCTGAACTACATCGCCCTGCAACATATTGTGGAAAACATCAGCGGAAAAAGTCTGCGCGATTTTGCCAAAGAGAACATCTTCGACCCACTGGGAATGCAGCACACCGACTTCTGCCCTACCGGCGAAACCTTGCAGCGCTGTGCTCCTACCTCTAAACTGAAAGGTGATTCTGTTTTAAAAGGCATTGTTCACGATCCACTGGCCAGAGTGATGAATGCAGGCATCTCTGGCAATGCCGGCCTTTTCTCCGATGTGAATGATGTGTCCATTTTGGTGGCGGCTTTGCAACATGGTGGTAGTTGGGAGGGCAAACGCATCCTGAGTGAAGCCAGTGTGAAAACACTGACCACCGTTCCCGACTCTTTGCAGGCCTTTGGTCGCACACCGGGCTGGGATATGGCTTCGAAGTATGCCACTTGCAAAGGTTCGATGCTTAGCACCAAAACTTATTGCCACACAGGTTACACAGGAACGTCCATTGTCGTAGATCCTGACAACGATTTGGCCATTATTCTGCTCACCAACCGCGTGCATCCTTACGACAAAGGCAGCATCGTGAAGCTTCGCGCCGAAATAGCCGATATGATAGCCGGCACGATGAGTGAAATGAACAAAAATAAGTGATCGACCTTTTCCAAAGGGTAGAACTTTGAAAAAGATCGATCATTATAGTTTCGGAATTACTTTTTGTCGCTGAGTACCTTGCCAAACAGCCATTTCAGAATGGCTTCGCGGGCTTTGGCCTTTTGGTTGGCTTGTGCATCGGTCAAATTGGCCGAATGAATCACCTGCGCCTGATTAATACTCACACTCCCTTTTTCGGTAAGCTTTGCATCGAATAAATTCTGCCCCAATGCAAAATAAGGCACGTCCGACAACAATAGCGGCGCCAGTGTGGGCAAAATATCCGAATGCGCACCATATACCTGCTCATCTACATTCAGCGAGCCACGTATGGCAGGCGGCAGATACACATACAAAGGCACCGAATGCTGAAAATTGAGAAATTTTCCTCCCGAATAATCAATCAGCTTACGAATATTATGGTCACCCGTGATTACCACCACCGTATTATCCTTCAGTGACGACGCTTTCAATCGATCCATAAACCGACCCAGCGCCCACGATTCGTACTGATAGCCTGTCAGATATTCTAGACTTTCGGCTTTATTCATTGTAAAATAATGAAGAATGGAATCAGTCAATGTCAACGGAGGCAGCTTAAAATCCAACGGAAACTGGAACGGCGTGTGGCTGGTAGAGGTCAAACACATATAAAACTGAGGCGTTTTGCTTTTTGTCAGCCTGTCGGCCACATAGCCCAGCATGTCATGATCGTACACACCCCAGGTACGGTTGGTTTTCGACGCCGGACGTTCTTTCAGGATATCATATTTACCCACCACGCGCTTAAATCCCTGATGTGGGAGCACTGTGTACAAATTTCGCCACGAAATATCGATACCACTGATAAATTCCGAATTGTAACCGGCCGCATTAAAAGGCAAAGCGATGGAAGTAGGAAAATTGGTTTGCTTATATTTCGAAGTAAACAGTCGGTTGTAAGGCGTGTTGACCGACACCATTTCTACGCAGTCTATCGTACAATTGCCCGACGACTGAAAGTTACGGAACAACAAATCCTCTTTCAGGTGCTTTGCCATCGGTCCCAACAGGTCAAATTTATCGGTTCGGTTAAAGTCCATTAAATGATTACTCCAGCTTTCGGTCAAGATCAGCACCACATTGAGCGGTTTCAGGGCTTTTGTGGATGTATGAGGATACAACCAATGTTCCACCGGGTATTTTATTATCGTATCTACCGGCTGATCAAAATATACCGATAAGGCTTCTTCTATCGACTTAAAACCAGCTTGTTTCAACGATTCTTCGGGAGAAAGATGCGAGAAAGCCTCTCCTTTTTCCTTAAAAGCATTGATCAGCATAAAAAATCCATTGGGCGTGCAGGCATTAATTTCCATATCAGTGGAAACATAGCAATTTTCCAGTCGCAAGGGAAATGTACCCAGGCTACCTCTCAAAAACAGGAACAACAATGGCAAATACAACCAACTCAGATAGTTTTTCAGCTTCGTTGGTTTTGCTTTTTGTGCCAATACCCGGTTAAAGACAAATGACACCAGACTACCCCACACCACCAGTGCCACCAATACCCAGCCCAAATGATTTTCGAGCCACATGGTTTTTAGCAGGAGTAATGGTTTTTCGTTCAGGAAATCGAAAAAAACAATGCTGATATGCGTATTAAAATTGGCATAAAACTGATGATCGACGATCAGCACAATCAGCGCAAGAATCATCGAAATCGGGAAATACCAGAAGTTGAATTTGGTAAGACCGGCATACTTGCGCTTTTTTACGAACAAGTTAACAATCGACTCGACGATAAAATATACAACCGAAGGAAGCAGAAAATAAGAGATGGTTTGCACATCGTAACGGAGGCCGTTGAAGAACATAGTGGGCAACGAATCGGCATTGTGCGAAAGAGTTTCGGCACCCACATAGTGGCCTATAAAAACGAATCGTGCAGCTGCAAACACTACAAGCATCAGCAGGAAGAACCATAACGATTCTGTCACCAACCGATAGTAGCGGGACTTAAAAGTAATCATCAATAATCTGTTTCAAAAATCTATTAACCGGATAATGCTTAGAGTTGAAGTTCCGACGAACGTTTTCATTTCGCAACGATCAACCCTTTAAAACTGGAGCACAAATTTAATAAATATTTCAAAACAATTACACAACACAAGAAAGTATCACACTTTTAGTTATTTATTCCGGCACACATTCATCCGGTGATAATACCATTCATCATTAATTTTCATCATAGCACCCAGTTCTTCGTCTATCAATACTGTATTTCCCGAGGGCTTCATAGCAGGGTTGCGCCAGATAATCATTTCTGCATCATTGACCCAAAATCGTCGGACATTTCCATTCAGTTGAGATTGCGTCAGGGCACTTATCCCCAGGCGATGAATGCGATTTCGCAAAGAATCTGGATACTCTTTTGCTAAATGCAACTTTTCCAATTGACGGGCATCTATCTCTTCAAAATCCGAACGCAAACGATCATACTTCCATCGGGTAACCACCGTATCGTGTTGCAAATAGTTATACTGCTCCATTTCTCCCACCACGGCATACTCTACATGATTAAAATTTGCCATTCCTATGGCGTTTACTTTTTCAATCAAATGTTCGGCCATGCGCTCTTTGTCGCTTTTACAGGATGCTAACACAATCATTGCCAATATAAAAACAATTCTCACCTTCATACTAAGTTGTTTTTGATATATGAACAATTATTCATACGTAAAGGTTTACAAAAAAAAGTCCTGACAAGAAATAACTTCTTTCAGGACTTATTGTAGAGAATCACCTTCTTCGTAAGTAACAGTAATCTTAATCAAACATATCTGTATTTATTTTTCAGAAACCCTTTTATATATCCGGGTTGATTTAAGTGGATCAGAATTCTCCATGGCTAATCCTATCGTATTATCATCAATAAATTGAGCATCGAAATCCTGAGAGGTTTTCTGCCCATAAAGTGCAAACAAAGCTTTCGCAATTTTATTCTCCGAAACTTTGAACTGATAATTCGATTTACGTTCAATGGCCGAAACAAACACATCATTCGAGTCCACAAAAAGCTGAATATATTTGTTATCCGTCTTTTTAATCACCCGCCCTTTCAATACGCCGTCTTCTTTATCGATTTTTATCAGAATACCTTCCGTAACATCAGCTCCCTTTACTTCCCAGGTGCCAATAAATTTATCTTCCGGTACTTTTTGAAGTTTCCCGTTACAGCTTCCCAACAAGATGGACAATACTATCAATCCAACTATATGTTTCATCATTCTATTGTATTTAGCTCTGGGGTTAATTACTTTTTCTTTCCACTACAAACGGATGTTCGTCAAAAGTGCCACGCGTCGCCGCAAAATCCGCATTGCGCACCTCTTCGTCACCATCTATTCCGAATCCGGTTTTGGCTACCGAGCTAAATTCCTTTTTCGCATCGCGCAAAATCAGATCGTTGAACGCTGCATCAGCCTTTCTTCCTTTTTCCAGAATTGCTGCTTTTTCTTCGTCGGTGAGTTCGGCTACTGTTTTGCCGTATTTCTGACTCACAACGGCATTGGCAAAGCCCAGACAATAACTATCGTAGGCACGATAGATCTTTTGCAATTCGTCCAGCACTTCGTCCAGAAACAGATTATCGGCTACTATTTTGGCACACAAAGCATCCACTTCTGCCTTTGGAGCCAACAGTCCCACCATATCTACCCAATCGCCGGCACCTGCATTTTCTTCAGAGTTGAAACCCTGTTCGGCAAACACTTTAGCCACAAAGCTATCGGCTGCCATTTCGTAGAGTTCAATCCCTTTTCGGATGGCAGCTTTCTTCAATTTGCAGTTTTGATACCACACAAAAGCCGCAGCGGCATCCATATTTTGCTGAAGTTCGCGCAATATTTCGGCACCTTTCAATGCTTTGGAAATGGTATAGGGCGACAAAAAGTCGAAGCAAATCGGGTCGATCTTAAAGCCTTTGCGCAAATCGCGTTTCGGCCATTTTTGTACATCGCGAATGGTTCCGGCGCTGTGCAGGTTAATGCCCGGCAACAAATGACTTTCGCCATCATTTTCCATCAAATACGAAAACGGAAGGTTCGAAATATCGGGATTGCCTTTGTGTTTTCCCAACACGACAGAAAATGCACCAATACGGGCAGGCCACATGATGTACGAGCCACTCGAAGTTTTTACTCCACGTTCGGTGACGCCCTGATGAACGGGACCTAACTTATACATGTGGTTGCTGAAATTGGTACCGCTGCCTGCATTCATAAACGAATACAAAGCCGTCAGCATGAGCGTGGATTTATGGTGCGTAACCGTGTAAGGCCCTGCAAAAATAGAGATTGCTTCTCCGTGAAGCCCCTGACAATTGGCAAAAAACACCGAATCGATGGCCGAGAATTGTTTGCCTATCTGACAACCCTGCCCCACAAAGCAGCGGGTAAGCATGGCGGCATCGGTCACCGACGTTCCGCTCTGAACGATGAAGTCGTTGCACTGTACGCCCGTTCCGACGATTACCGGCGCTTGCTGATTACTTTCCAGCGTACCGTTTTCAAGGCGCGTCACCCCTTCCATCTGCGCAAAATCGCCAATGAACATATTTTTGAGCGTACCGGAATTGATTATGCGTACTCCCTGACCAATACGGCCTGTAGCGGAAGTTTTCATGTGTACATAAGCACCAATCTGGCCTGCAAGTGCCGCCTGCAATTCCGCATCATGACGGTAAAAAGCCTGCAAATAAGCCAACGGCGCTGACATCCGATCGAAAATAGTCACTTCGCGACCGCCACTTTCTATCATTGCAGCCACCTGAGTGCCATTCCCGAACGACGATTCGCCTTCGGTGTAAATGGCATCTACATTTTCGATATACGCTCCGTCGTCGATGCGCATGTTGGCCATGTAGTTTTTTACGGTATTAATATAAACATCATTGCCGATACTGCAATTGTGCAACACCACATTAAAAATACCGGCATGTTTTTGCAATCCGCCCGGCAAGTCAAAAAGTTTATGGTATGTACCCAGCTGAATATCGCCGGAGAAATGTACATTTTGAAAAAAATCGGCCGAGAAATCTTCGGCTACTTTAATGGATTTCCAGTTCACTGCCGAACAGCCGTACACAGCTAGTTTGGCAATTTCCATTTCGGTAAGTTGTCTGAATTGACTCATTAAATATCTATGATTTTTGGGCCTTATTTCTAATTTCTAATTTCAATTTTCTACCTTTTTATAACTGCTCGTCGTAGCGCTGAAAAAGAAAATCGTTGTACGGATAGCGCTCCACATGAATTTGTTTTATCTTCTGATACATCATTTCGCGCAGCTGATCCACATTTTGTTTTTCTTTGGCAGAAATAAAAATGCAACTATCGTGCATTTTCCCCATCCATGTTTTTTTCAACTCTTCCAGACTAATATTTTCGCGTTTAACGGGCGACAAATCGTCCTCGTCCTTGGGTGTGTACGAAAATGCATCTATTTTATTAAACACCAATATCATGGGTTTTTCCTGCGGATCAATTTCCTTGAGGGTTTCGTTTACCACTGCCAGTTGATCTTCGAAGGTAGGATGCGACACATCCACAACGTGCACCAGCAGGTCGGCTTCGCGCACTTCGTCCAGCGTAGATTTAAACGACTGCACCAAATGATGGGGCAATTTGCGAATAAACCCTACTGTATCAGACAGCAGAAATGGTAAATTATCGATAATCACCTTACGCACCGTTGTATCCAGCGTAGCAAAAAGCTTATTTTCAGCAAATACATCCGACTTACTCAGCATGTTCATCATGGTCGATTTACCCACATTGGTATATCCTACCAATGCCACGCGCACCATTTTTCCACGATTCTTCCGCTGAGTCGACATTTGCTGATCGATGTCCTTCAGGTTTTGTTTCAGTAAAGCAATTTTAGTCAGGATAATTCGACGGTCGGTTTCAATCTGCGTTTCACCGGGACCGCGCATCCCGATTCCCCCGCGTTGACGCTCCAGGTGAGTCCACATGCGCACCAGTCGTGGCAACATGTATTGATATTGCGCCAATTCCACCTGTGTTTTTGCGCTTGCAGTTTGCGCCCGCTTTGCAAAAATATCCAGAATAAGTGTGGTACGGTCAAGTACCATGGTTTTTAGTTCCGCTTCGATATTGCGCAACTGCTTGGGCGACAACTCGTCGTCAAAAATCACCAGGCCTATCTCATTATCTTCAATATATTGTTTTATTTCCAACAACTTACCCGGCCCAACGTAAGTTTTTGGATTCGGATATTCCAGTTTCTGCATAAAGGTTTTTGCAGGATAAGCTCCGGCCGTCTCGGCCAAAAATGCCAGCTCATCAATGTATTCCCGGGCTTTTTCTTCGGACTGTAATTGAGAAACTACCCCAACCAGCACCGCATTCTCTTCGTATATTTCAGTTTTCATATATTCTTTTTATCAAGCCGTTGTCATCTAAAGCATTTATCACTCTGAATCAATACCATACAAAGGTTCAACACGACCACACAACGACTATAACACAAACAAAAATACTACATTTTTCGCAAAAAGACTTCATCGCACCCAAAAAACGGATTTGTGCCTAAAAATGTGAAAGTTACATTTTTATCGATTACTATCATACTAAGACATCATTTTTCCCGTTTTTATCCTTTAAGTATTAGAAAATATATTTTCCGACTTACCAAACGCTAAAAATAATGTATCTTTGAACGCTTTTTTCGAACTGAAAGTGAAATCAATTATACAGTTGAATTTCAAAAACTTCATTCAATGATCAGAAGACTTATTCTCTTATTTATTATATTTTTCAGCACTTTAACTGCATTTTCGCAAGCGGGTTATGGAGTGTATCAATTTCTCGAACTTCCAGCATCATCGCGCCTCACCGCACTTGGAAGTACGAATATATCATTAAGAGACAACGACATAAACTTTGCATTTACCAACCCGGCTTTGCTAACCAAAGAGACCAATAATGTATTAGGACTTAATATGTCCAACTACCTGGCCGACATTCGTTTTGGTTCGGCTATCTACGGACGAAACTTTGGCGAAAAAAACTTTTTTTCCATTGGTGTTCAATACGTTGACTACGGATCATTTTTGTACGCTACCGAAACAAATGTAGTTTCCGGGCAAACTTTTACGGGCAAAGACATGGCTATCAACCTTAGTTACGCACGCCCATTGACTGATAAGATTACAGTTGGCGCCACTCTTAAACCGATCAATTCAGTGTTGGAACAATATTCGAGCTTTGGACTTGCCATGGATTTGGGAGCAAGTTACAACGATCAAAAAAACTTTTTCTCAGCCGGCCTGGTAGTTCGGAACATTGGTAGTCAACTTGATGGTTACTATTCTGATGGTTCGGAACAACATTACGAGCCATTACCCATAAATGTACAACTTGGGATGTCGAAAAAATTTGCCCATGCTCCACTTCGGTTATCACTAACATTTCATAATCTCCAACACTGGAATCTGAATTACGAATCGACGAATCAAACGTCAACGTCTTTAAACAGTACCACCTCAAGCAGTAGTAACTCCATTAAGACTGTAGACATGGCTTTTCGGCATACTATCTGGGCGGCAGAATTTGTTCCGTCAAAAAACTTTTATCTAGCAGCAAGCTACAATCATCGTCGCCACAAAGAAATGCTGATGGATGGATTTAAATCGATGGCCGGTTTTTCGTTCGGAGGAGGAATAAAAATTTACAAATTCCATGTTGGCTTTGGCTGGAGCGAATATACAGCCGGCAACGACATCTATCATTTCTCGATAAGTACTGCCCTGAATGAATTCAGGCTATAGGCTTTTAGTTTATAAAGTTCGTAAAGATGAAAGTTCAATCGAGAAACAAACAAGTCTTGGTTCTTGATTCTTGATTCTAAATTTAAAATATATGAAAAAAATTATTGTTGCCATTGATGGATTTTCGTCCTGTGGGAAAAGCACAATGGCAAAAGAGCTCGCCCGTGAAGCGGGCTATATTTATGTAGATACCGGAGCTATGTATCGCGCCGTTTCATTATTTTGCATACAAAACGGATGGCTGACCGAATCGGAGATTAATACAACTGAAATTGAAAAAAACATTCAGAGCATCCAAATCGAATTCAGACCGAATAATGAAGGTAAAGCCGACACCTACCTCAATGGCGTAAATGTAGAAACCGAAATAAGAACACTCTCAGTAGCAAACGGTGCCAGCCGCATCAGCACACTGGGATTTGTACGTCGCGAATTGGTACGTCAGCAACAGCTGATGGGACTCAACAAAGGCATTGTAATGGACGGACGAGACATCGGCACAGTCGTTTTCCCTGATGCTGAATTAAAAATTTTCCTCACTGCCTCCCCCGAAATCAGAGCTCAACGCCGACTGGACGAAATGGCAGCCAAGGGCGAGACCGTAAATTACGAAGAAGTCCTTTCTAACGTAAAAGAACGTGACGAGCGAGACCAAAACAGAGCTGAAAGTCCTTTGCGTCAAGCCGATGATGCAGTGGTGATCGACAACTCACATCTTTCACGCGATGAACAGCGCGAGATACTACGAACTTTGTTTGCAGAAAAAACGTTAGTATAAACTGCAATCGCACCTGACAATGGGATAGATAACTACGCCCCGGATCGGTGAAATTCACTCATTGTTAAACCACTATTTATAAAACACATCTATGTTAAACATTGAAATAGATCCTAAGTCCGGATTTTGCTTCGGAGTAGTAAATGCCATTACTAAAGCCGAGGAAGAGCTTGCAAAAGGAGAAATTCTATATTGCCTGGGCGACATTGTACACAACGGTCAGGAAGTTGACCGCCTTAGTAAAATGGGATTAATTACCATCAACCACGAGCAATTTGCCGAACTGCACGACGTCAAAGTTTTATTGCGTGCACACGGTGAACCACCCAGCACCTACCAAACTGCTGAAAAAAATAATATCACTCTGATTGATGCATCATGCCCTGTAGTACTACGTCTACAATCCAGAGTAAAAAAGGCCTATCAAACGATAGAGCACCCGGATACTCAAATAGTCATTTTTGGACATATTGGTCATGCCGAAGTAAATGGACTGGTGGGGCAAACTGAAGAAAAAGCCATTGTCATCGAAAGCGAAGAAGATTTACACAAAGTGGATATGAAAAAACCGATCCGTTTATTTTCACAAACCACTAAATCGCTAGAAGGCTACAACCACCTCATCGGCACCATAAGCGAAAAGATAGACAAAAACATCAAATTCGAACATACCGACACAATATGTCGCCAGGTTGCAAACAGAATGCCAAACATTACAGAGTTTGCAAAACTAAATGATATTATTATCTTTGTGAGCGGTAAAAAAAGTTCAAACGGGCAGGTTTTGTTCGAACATTGCAAATCGGTAAACCCAAACACCTTTGTAATACATGATGCAGAGGGAGTTACAAAACTCGAAATTGACCTCAGCAAGAAGATTGGTATTTGTGGCGCAACTTCTACGCCTCGTTGGTTGATGGAAGACGTTGCGAAAAAGTTAAATGAATTGGCCGACCAATCTTAAAACCTCTTTTTTTACACCGAAATTACGTATTTTTGTAGCTCATAGAGTTTTAAGGTAATCATTATATTCATTCGGAAAAAGCAGACACTTAGTTTAGTTATCAGTTCTTTTCCCACAAATAAATTCTTCTCCTATGGCGAGGAAGAAAAAAATTATACATACAATGAAATACGAAATTAAATGTATCGGGGTGCTGACCTCCGGAGGTGATGCTCCGGGAATGAACGCTGCCATTCGTGCAGTGACTCGTGCAGCCATTTACAACGGAATTCGTGTAAAAGCCATCTACAGAGGCTACAAAGGGTTAATAACCAATGAAATTGTTGAGTTTCAAACTCAAAACGTAAGTAACATTATCCAACAGGGCGGTACTATTCTGAAAAGTGCCCGTTGCATGGAATTCCGCACGCCAGAAGGTCGTAAGGAAGCATTTGACAACATGGTAGCTCAGGAAATCGATGCTTTGGTGGTAATCGGAGGTGACGGAACGCTAACCGGAGCCCGTATTTTTGCACAGGAATACAACGTACCTATCGTAGGACTTCCCGGAACAATCGACAACGATTTGTACGGAACCGACTCGACAATTGGTTACGACACTGCCTTGAATACGATTATCGATGCGGTGGATAAAATTCGTGATACAGCTTCTTCGCACGAACGGTTGTTCTTTATCGAAGTAATGGGGCGTGACGCCGGCTTCCTTGCCCTGAACAGTGCAATTGCATCGGGAGCAGAAGCTGCCATCATCCCGGAACGAGAAACGAAAGTTGACCAACTGGAAGAACTGATTCAGAACGGCTTTCGCAAATCGAAAAACAGTAGTATCGTGATAGTTGCCGAAAGCGAAATTACAGGCGGTGCAAACGGATTGGCTGAGCGCATGCGCAAGGAACATCCGGAATACGATGCCCGTGTAACGATACTCGGACACATCCAACGTGGTGGATCGCCAACTGCTTACGACCGTATTTTGGCCAGTCGTATGGGCGTTGCAGCCGTAGATGCACTCATCGACGAGCAGCGTAACATTATGATCGGGATTGTAAACGACGAAATTGTACACGTTCCTTTCACGAAAGCCATCAAAGACGACAAACCTGTAAAAGAAGGCTTGGTGAATGTATTACACATTCTTTCGATCTAAGAAAACACATTTCATTTTTACAAAAAAGGACTTTTGACGGTAATCAAAAGTCCTTCTTTATCTCGCTGAATTTTATGTCACAAAAATCCATTCTATTTGTTTGCCTGGGCAATATCTGCCGTTCGCCAATGGCAGAGGCCGTGTTTAACCGCATTCTGGAGCGCGAAAAAGCAACTGATCAATTTCGTATTGATTCGGCAGGATTGATTGCCGTTCATCAGGGCGAATTGCCGGATAGTCGCATGCGCTACCATGCAGGACAACGTGGTTACAAAGAAATGACGCATCGATCACGCCCTTTTTCGCGAGCTGATTTCGATAAGTTTGATATGATTATCGGAATGGATGATGCAAATATCGACGGATTGCGCGACAAAGCAGACACGCTGGAGGAAATGCAAAAAATCTACCGGATGACCGACTTTTGCAAAACTCTTGAAGCAACCCATGTGCCCGATCCTTATTATGGAGGCTCGCAGGGCTTCGAAAATGTGATCGATTTGCTGGAAGATGCCTGCGAAGGATTGTATGAAGAATTGTTGCTCAGAAACAAATTATAACGAAAATCGGCTGTCTGGTGTCAGACAGCCGATTTTTATTTCTACTCGTTCCACACTTTCCAGGCGGCAATGGCCTGCCCGGTAAGCATCGATTCGCCATTCAGAACAGCTGCTCCCCGCTCCTTTCCTTTCTTCAGAAACAAGGTCTCGGCAGGGTTGTACACCAAATCGTATAACAAATGATCTTCGGTCAGAAATTCGTAAGGGATAGCCGGACAGGCATCTACTTTCGGGAAAGTGCCAACTGGCGAAGCATTCACAATCACCTTATAATCAGCCAGAATTTCAGCCGAAAGCTGATCGTATGTAAAGCCGCCTTCTACAGCCGAGCGCGACACAAAAGTGGTTTGCAAACCATTTTTCTTCAACACATAATCCACCGCTTTGGATGCACCACCCGTTCCCAGAATCAACGCTTTCGTATGAGCCGGCTTTAGCAAGGGTTTTATGGCTTCCTCAAAGCCAATGGCATCGGTATTATAGCCTTTCAGAATAAGTTCACCATCTTTGCGAATAAACTTAATCACGTTCACCGCACCAATTTCAGCAGCTGTTTCGTCCAATTCCTGCAAATAAGCCATTACCTGCTGTTTATACGGAATGGTCACATTCAATCCGCACAAATCATCCATTTCTTTCAGCGGTTCGAAAGCCACTATTTCCGGTAACTCGTACAAATCGTACTGAGCATCAATATTTTCCTGTTGAAACTTTTCCGAAAAGAATTTTTTAGAAAACGAATGTCCCAGAGGAAAACCTATTAATCCAAAATGCTTCATAAATATTATATTTGCCCCCAACCCACTAAAGGGGGCTATAAAGTTACTTTCTTCCTATAATTTCTGCATACCACATCTTAAAGCCCCTTTAGGGGTTTGGGGCATTTTTTTTCTTTTTCGATTTCAAAATCAACCACACCACCAATACGACCGCAACACCCAGAAAAACGAATGAAAGTTCGTGGCTGTATTGATCAATCAAATCGCGATTTTCTCCGGCTACATAACCCAGCCCGGCAAGAATAATATTCCATAAACCCGCCCCCAGAAAGGTATAAAGCAGAAAGGTTGGATAATTCATCTTTGCCAATCCGGCAGGAATGGAAATCAGGTGACGCACCACCGGAATCAGTCGCCCGATAAAGGTCGACGTTTTGCCATGTTCATTGAAGAACTTTTCTGATTTTTGAATCTTTTCGCTACTCAGCATAAACAGTTTACCTACTTTACTATCAGCGAATTTATAAATCACCATACGCCCAAGCCACATGGCCATTATATAGTTGAAAGAAGCTCCAATCAATGCACCGATTGTACCAAAAAAGATGATCCAAAAGATACTCAGATCACTTTCGGGCTCCATAGCCACATACACAGCCGGCGGAATCACCATCTCGGAAGGTACAGGAAGAATTGAACTTTCGGCAGCCATCAAAGCTGTAATACTAAAGTAATTGGTATTATCTTTATACCAATTTTCTACATGCTGTATCAAAGATGCTTTTTGAGTAGTGTCAGCCACCTGCACTTGTGCTGAAGTCTGCACCGAAAAAGCAAACATTGAAACAAGCATCAAAATAAATGTTTTTTTTACCATAAAGTTTAAAATTTACAATTCATTGGAATCGTCCGTCAGAGTTTCCGGGCATAATTCCTGAAATAATTCAAGAGCCGCTGGGTTTTGCTCCATCGCCTTCTTGAGATAATATAACGAATCTGCATAATCCTGCTTTTTCATATAAGCCACCGCCACAAAAAGATTGGCAAATTCAAGCGTTTCATCCAGAATCAACCCTGACTTATAATAATCGATGGCCTGAGCGTACAAGCCTTTTTCCAAATAAATATTGGCAATCGCCATTAAAGTTTCCGGCTGTTCGGGATCGATGGAAATCGCCTTCAGATAAGAGGCTAGTGCCAGATTAATGTCATCAATTCCGATCAATGCTTCAGCCAAATACACCCATGCGTCTGACGCTTCGGGATTTACTTCCAACGCTTTTTCAATATAGGGAATACTTTCGGCATATTTTTCCTGATCTAGCAAACAAATGGCAATTCCCGTCAGCGCGTCGTAGTTCTCAGCCTGAAAGTTGAGCGAAAGTTTATAATTCTCGATGGCATCTTCGTAGCGTTCCAATTTTTCGTAACATTCGGCCACGAAAATAAATGTTTCCCATTGCGTATTGGTCAGCAAGCCGTATTCTTTGTATGCATCAATCGCATCTTCAAACCGATCGAGCTGAAAACAGGCATGAGCCTTTTGCAGCCACGATAATGAATCGTTTTCATCTATTGCCAACGCAAATTCATAGGCTTCCAGCGCATCCGTAAAATTTTGCATCGCAAACTGAATTTGTCCAAGATTGAACCATGCTTCACCTGAAAAAGAATCTATATCGATGATTCGGTTGTAAGTAACCAAAGCTTCATCAAAACGGGCACATTGTTCGTAACAAAAAGCCAGTTCGTACAGCAGATCTGTGTTACGTTTATCAAACTCATCTCCTTTCAGCAAATAGCTCAAGGCCAATTCATAGTCGC
Source organism: Bacteroidota bacterium (assembly GCA_046051105.1). Taxonomy (GTDB): domain Bacteria; phylum Bacteroidota; class Bacteroidia; order Bacteroidales; family Paludibacteraceae; genus Paludibacter. The sequence continues at coordinate 7,288 of JBJOOU010000273.1, read as the reverse complement.
CCTGTCCGATAAAAATGAAGGCTATATCCAAAGCCACATTGGCCAGATCTTCTTTTTCATCAATCAACAACTGATCGCTTTTCAGACGCGCTTCTTCGATTCGTTCCAATTTCAGGAGCACTTCAATTTTCAACAAAATCACTTCGTAATCAGTCGATTCAGACAAAGTATCCAAAATCCGATAGGCTTTTTGATTATCTCCTGTGGCCAAATAAATTTTTGCCCGCTTGGTTTTCAGCGCATTGCTATTAGGATGCAACTGCAGGCCCAGCTCAAGCGCTTTGCTACAGTCGGAAGTGCGCCCACGACGCAGGTAATACTCAACAATACTTTCCATTTCCTCCACGTCAAAATAGCCCTTGGCATCTCCTGACAGAAATTTCTCGTATCTTTTTATAATGTCGCTGGACTCATCATCCACCGGAAGAGACAGTTTTCGGCTCATAACCTTCAATTTTCTACAAAAGTAATGTTTTACTGACAATTAGGTAACTCATTTACCCGAAAGTTATTAACAGCGGCCATTCAAAACATGCTTTTTGTCAATATAACAAAGCAGGATTTTTTTCGTTTGTGTTGAAAACGCATAATTTTATCTGCTTCTTCGAATCTTCAATCGATCCCGGAATGCACATACTTTGGCATCATCAGTAAAATAATGTATCTTTGTATTTAGTCAAATTAACAGCTACACACATGCACTTTTCGCAACTTTTTAAGCACTGTCCGGTTTGCGGATCAGCTAATTTCAAACCCAACAACGAAAAATCAAAACGTTGTGAATCATGCCATTTCGTATACTATATCAATGCATCGGCCGCAGTAGCTGCATTTATCGAAAACGATGAAAAACAGTTATTGGTATGCGTGCGGGGAAAAGAGCCAGCCAAGGGCACCTACGACCTTCCCGGCGGCTTTGTGGACGCCAATGAAAGTGCAGAACAAGCCGTCATTCGCGAAATAAACGAAGAGCTGGGTGCGAATGTAGCTCAGTCTGACTATTTATTTTCACTTCCCAACGAATATGAGTACAGCGGAATGACCATACCTACTCTGGATATGTTTTACAAATGTGTCTTAAAAGACAATCGTAATCTGCAACCAGCCGACGATGTGGCAGAATGTTTTTTCCTGAATAAGGACGAGATCGATCCGGGTAAATTTGGATTAAACTCAATCAGAAAGGCCGTGGCACTGTTTTTGGAGAACAGCCCCAACAAATAACACAACCAAATCAAGATAACAATCAATTACTATATGAGAAAAAAAATTGTATTCAGCTTATTGGTAAGCATATTGGTACAATGGGGACATGCACAACATACCCAGGTTTACACCAATAGAGATGTTCTTTTCAATCAGGGAAAAGAATATTTCATGCAGCGTAAATTTGCTGCTTCGTATCGCAGTTTCGAAGATTATCTGAAATCGGCAGAAGTGATCAACGCCGGACAAATTCAGGAAGCCGAATATTACATGGCTGCCGACGCCTACGAATTACGTCAGGACAATGCATGGAAATTATTGACCACCTATCTCACTAAACACCCGTACACACCTTTTCAGGACAAGGCCAACGCTATGCTGGGGATGTTGATGTACGACAAAAAATACTACCCTAAAGCACTGGTTTATTTCAATCAGGTCGACGACAGTCATCTGGGAAAAAGAGAACGTGTTGACTTTCTTTTCTCAAAAGGTTATACATGCCTCCAAACCAAAAACTACACGCAGGCCCTGCCAATTTTTGAGGAATTGAAAGGCATGAACACCCGCTACGCTCAATCGGCAAGTTACTACTACGCTTATACCCAATATACTTTAGGCAAATACAACGAAGCACTGCCTGATTTTTTAGCTTTGGAAACAACTCCGGAGTACAAGAAAGTAGTGCCTTACTACATCGTTCAGATCTATTATGCCCAAAAGGAATACGACAAGCTGAACACTCGTGCCGAGCAGGTGCTCAAAGACAATCCGGGCAATAAAAACAATGCTGAGATTTACCGCATTGCCGGTGAAATGGCCTATCGCAAAAAAGATTACATAAAAGCGATCGATCATTTGCGCAACTACGAAAAACTATATCCACAAGTACTTCGCAATGACATGTATTTGCTGGGACTATCGTATTTTCAGGTTGGCAACTATCCGAGCACCATCCATTATTTATCAAAAGTGACAACCGACAAGGACGAAATGTCGGAAAATGCTTATCTGCATTTGGGCAACTCATACATCAAAACGAAAGATATCACCAATGCCCGATTGGCTTATGAAGCTTCGTTGCGCACCAGTTTCAACAAAACTGTGCGTGAAGAAGCGCTTTATAATTATGCGCTTACAACCCTGGAAACGACTTCGGCCTTCGGAGAATCAATTAAAGCTTTTGAGCAGCTACTGAAAGAATATCCGAACTCTAAATACGTGGATAATGCCTATGATTATCTTACTTCGGTATATATGACCACCAAAAACTACGAGGCTGCCTACGAATCGATTCAGAAAATAAAAAACCCAAATGTCAAGTTGCTCGAAACCAAACAATATTTGCTCTACCAGATTGGTACAGAAGCTTTCATGCAAAGCAACATGACGAAAGCGATTGACTACTTCACCATGTCGCTCGTGAGTTCTAAAACAGGAAAATATTCAGCAGAATGCCTCTACTGGCGTTCTGAAAGCTACTTCCGCTCGGGCAAAACCGACCAAAGTATTTACGATTTAGTATCTTTTTTCAACAATGCCAACGCCAGCAAAAGCGAGAACTACGATGTAGCTCATTATGCGTTGGGCTACGGATATTTCTCGAAAAAGAATTATTCCGAAGCTTTAAACTGGTATTTGAAATATGTAGATGCAGAACAAAATACCAAAGCAGCCACTTATCCTGATGCATTGAACCGTATTGGCGATTGCTATTTTGTGGCGCGCAACTTTGCTAAAGCCGATCAGTATTACAGCAAATCGGCCGCTGCCAATCCCGCCACAGCTGGCTACGCCTTGTTTCAGGCAGCCTACGTAACTGGTCTGCAAAAAAACTATAGCGGCAAAATTGCGAAACTGGAAAGCTTGCTCAGCAAATATCCCAACTCCGAATATACCGACGACGCACTCTACGAAATGGGGCGCGCTTACCTGATGATGGACAATGATGGTAAAGCCATTTCGTCCTATCAACGCCTTTTGGACACCAAGTCCCAAAGCGATTTGGCTCGCAAAGCGGCCTACGAAATCGGTATGATTCATTACAACAACAAGGAATACGATCAGGCTATTACTGCATTTAAAGGAGTAATTATGCGCTATCCGGGCACTGACGAGGCGTATACAGCACTCGAAAGCCTTGAAAATGTGTATGTCGACATCAACGACATTTCATCTTATCTGGCTTATACTAAAACTCTTGGTCGCTCTATCAGTAATAAAACAGCGGCTCGCGAAGATTCCATTTCGTACACTGCTGCCGAGCGTCAGTACATCAACGGAAATTACCCGCAAGCCATCAGTGGTCTGAAAGTGTATCTGGAGAAATTCAGCAAAGGCGGACGCTACAGCACAACAGCTCAGTACTACCTGGCTGACAGCTATTATCATAGTGGCGACAAAACCAATGCGCTGGCAGCTTATCAGGCTTTGTTGAAAATTTCTGGCAACCAATATACCGAAGAAGCGGTATTGAGATGTTCGGAAATTACCTACGACCAAAAAGACTACAATTCGGCCCTGCAATATTTCAAACAATTGCAAACCGTAGCACAAAGTGTGGAAAACAAAAACGCTGCTCAATTGGGGATTCTACGTTGCAGCTACTTCCTGAACGACAATCAGACCACCATCAATATTGTAAATGAAATAATGGCCGATGCACGCGCTACTACCGAACTAAAAGCCGAAGCACGCTACAACCGCGCCAAAGCCTACATTGCTACCAGTCAGCACAATCAAGCCATTGCCGACTTGAAGGTGATTGCTACCGACACCAGAACCGCCAACGGTGCCGAAGCAAAATACCTGCTGGCTAACGAGTATTTTGCGCAAAACAAACTGGCTGATACTGAAACTGAAGTGATGGATTTTGCCAAGAAAAACACACCCCATCAATTCTGGCTCGCACGTAGCTTCGTGCTTCTTTCCGATGTTTATATCAAGCAAAACAATGATTTTCAAGCCAAACAATATCTATTGAGCCTACAAAAAAACTATACTGTAGCCGATGAAATTCAAACGTTGATAACCGAGCGACTCACTGCTATTGGCGAACGCGAGAAAACGACCATTATCAATCAATAATTTATTTCGCAAAAACAGGAAGTCATACTCAAAGTTTAAAAATATGAATAAGCTAAAATATATCCTACCAGTTGCATGCCTGACATTGCAACTTGCAGCACAGACACCATCAAAAGATTCGGTTCTGAACCGCAACGTGACCGTAGAGCGCGAATACAAGCCAGTCATTCAGGATGCAGGAAAAATCAATTCGCAACCCAAGGCGCTGGAGCCCAAGACAGGAAAAATAACACCGGACTACAGCAATTTTAATTTACCGCTGAATGTGGACTTTAATTTACATACTTTGCCGGCAGCCGAACTCAAACGCGAGAAACGTCCGGACTGGACAGGAGGGTTCGCCCGACTGGGACTGGGGAATTATTGGAATACGCAGGCTGATTTTGCCTACCCATTAATCAAAACGGAAACCAGCCGACTGGACGTTTCGCTAAATCATTTTGGCACACAAGGAAGCAAAGCCCATTCCACTACCAAAGGAGCACTATCTTTCGACCAGTTTTTCGAGACATTTAATTTGTATGCAGGCTTAGGAGGTGGACATGAGTACCTGAAATATTATGGTAATCGTTTCAATAAAGCGAATTCTGTGGTTAATCTGGACACATTGGCTAAATACAACCCAGGCGCTTCATATCTGGAACAAAATCTGACAAATACCAGCCGTACAGCAAAATCATATACTTTAAACCAACTAGCCAATGATTCTTCCAGCAATACTTTTTGGAGATTCAATGCTTACGCAGGAATCCGCTCATTGCCATTGGATACCAACATGCGCTATCAGGCCGAAGTCCAATACAAAGCATTCGAAGCTGTAAACGGACTCACCGAATATCAGGTACATTCCAAAGGTGGATTCAATGCCAAACACGACATGAACCGTCTGGGCCTGGATTTGGATTTATACAATCTGTGGTACCGTGCGAGCAACCCTACCATGTCTAACAGCTACACCGACTCATATGCAGTATTTGGCATGAATCCCTACTACAGCATCGAAGGACGCGATTTTAATGTGCGCCTAGGAATCAAGTCCAGCTTTTCATTCGTACATGGCCGTCCGTTTAGTCCGTCGGCAGATATACATGCCGAATGGCGGGCAGTGCCTAAAGTTTTTGCACTTTATGGAGGCATTTCGGGAGGATACAATGTGAATACTATGGACGAAATGTTTAGCGAAAACCGTTATCTATACGACGATATCCGGGTAAAAGACACCTATACTCCATTTGAGGGATACGCAGGGTTTAAAGTAAAACCAGTATACAACATGCTCCTGGATGCATTTATCGACTACAAGGTCATTGACAATCAATATTTCTTTGTCAACAAAGCATACAAAAACGACAACATCACCACTAACGATAGTTTATTGTACACCAATCGTTTCAATGTAGTGTACAGCAACGCATCCCTTTTCAGAGCCGGTGCCCGCATCAATTACAACATGCGTAACTTCCTGAATGTACAGCTAAAGACTTTATATAATGGTTGGGATGTATCTACTGAGGCAGTCGCATGGAACAAACCCCGCTGGGAAACCGACCTGACGACAGACATTCGTTTCAGCCGCAGTTTCAGCATATCGGCCAGTGCTTATTTTGATAGCGAACGTTATGCTAAAATTGGCGACAAAGCCATCCGCATGAAACCACGTGCCGACATCAACCTGGGCGCATCTTATGCTTACAACAATTGGCTCACTGCCTTTGGCAAAATCAACAACCTGATCAACAGTCGCTACCAGGACTATTACGGATACGATGTGCAGGGATTCAACGTATTGGTTGGAGCTGCATTCTCATTCTAACGAAATATACTGCAACAAAAAAAGCATCGAAAATAAATTCGATGCTTTTTTTGTTCTATAAATTGGCTGCAAGAGATTACAGTTCCAAATCGATATTGTGTTGTTCCACCCAAGGTAAACCGTGGATGTTCAATTGCTCCATAAACGGATCCGGATTGAATTCTTCTACGTTGTATACGCCGGCTTTTTTCCAGATACCTTTAATAAACATCATGGCGCCAATCATAGCAGGTACACCAGTAGTATAACTTACACCTTGCGTTCCGGTTTCTTTGAAAGCAGCTTCGTGGCTACAGTTGTTGTACACGTAGTATGTCACTTCCTTGCCATCTTTCAATCCTTTGATACGACAACCGATAGAAGTCCAGCCGGTATAGTTTTCACCCAAATCGCCCGGATTAGGAAGTACAGCTTTCAGGAACTGGATAGGTACGATTTTCACGCCGTTGTATTCCACTTCGTCGATACGAGCCATACCAATGTTTTGAATCACACGCAGGTGAGTCAGGTATTCCTGTCCGAAAGTCATCCAAAAACGAGCACGTTTGATGGTTGGGAAGTTTTTCACCAACGACTCCAGCTCTTCGTGATAAATCACATACGATTCTTTTGGGCCAATTTCAGGGTAATTCAGTGCTTTATGGATTTCGTGTGGTTCCGTTTCCACCCATTCACCATTTTCCCAGTATTTTCCGCGTTGCGATACTTCGCGAATATTGATTTCAGGGTTGAAGTTAGTGGCAAATGCTTTACCGTGGTCGCCGGCATTACAATCTACGATATCCAGGTAATGAATTTCGTCGAAATGATGTTTAGCTGCATAAGCCGTATACACACTGGTAACGCCCGGATCGAACCCACAACCCAAAATAGCCGTCAATCCTGCTTTTTCGAATTTTTCTTTGTACGCCCATTGCCAGCTATATTCAAATTTAGCTTCGTCTTTTGGTTCGTAATTAGCTGTATCCAGATAGTTCACACCCGCTTCCAAACAAGCGTCCATGATGGTCAAATCCTGATAAGGAAGAGCCACATTGATCACCAACTCCGGTTTATAATCGTTGAAAAGAGCAACCAGTTCAGGAACTACATCAGCATCCACCTGTGCAGTTTTCACCTCTACGCCGTAACGTGCTTTAACGTCAGCGGCAATCACGTCGCATTTTGATTTGGTGCGACTAG
>JBJOOU010000272.1:0-13388 GCA_046051105.1 Bacteroidota bacterium | reverse complement strand
GATGCTGACGGAAATATCGTTATCCTGGAAGCACAAAACAAATCCAATATCTGCTACCAGGGCGAAGATGTGCAGGCCGGACAACTCTTGTCGGCTATAGGCAAACGCCTGAGCACCGCCGACCTTCCCGTTTTGGCCTCTGCCGGAGTGGCGAATCCAACGGTGTACCGCGTCCCTAAAGTGGGCATCATCTGTACCGGAAGTGAAATAGTAGACGCTTCCGAAACTCCTGATGGAGCGAAAATCCGCAATACGAACATTTATCAACTCTGGGCTCAGATACAACAATATGGAGGCGAACCTACCTATTACGGCATTGTTCCCGACGAGAAAGAAAGCCTGCTCACTGCCTGTCAACAAGCATTGCAGGAATGCGATATGCTCATTACTACCGGAGGCGCTTCGGTAGGTGTGTTCGATTTGATTCCTCAGGTTTTTTCCGAACTGGGTGCTGAAATACGCTTTACAGGTGTGACCATGCAGCCGGGAAGTCCCGTGCTATTTGCCAGCAAAGGTGAAAAGCTGTTGTGGGGACTTTCGGGCAATCCAGTATCGTCCTATCTGCAATTTATCCTGCTGACACGCTATTCGTTGGCACGATTGGGTGGTGAAGTAATCGTAGAAAAGCGCCCGATACACACACTTTCGGAACCCCTGGTGCGCCACAAGAAAAACCGCGATTTATTTGTACCCGTCTGCATGAACGATTCGGGTGCAGTGTATCCGGTGAAATTCAACGGCTCAGCACATATTGCAGCGCTGACGGGCATTTATGGTTTTGCCTGCCTGCCAGCGGATTGCCTGCGCAAAGAAGCCGGCGACTTAGTAGAATGTATTGTATTATAACACAATGAATAAAGAACTTACACACGTAAACGAAGGCGGTAAAGCCAATATGGTGGATGTATCGTCCAAGCCTTTGGAGAAACGTACCGCCACCGCCCGTGGCATGATCAGGCTACAGCCGGCAACGGTGAAACTGGTCAGCGAGAATGGCATGAAGAAAGGCGATGTGCTCACTGTGGCACGACTGGCAGGCATACAAGCCGCCAAGCAAACCTCCAACCTGATTCCGCTGTGTCATAACATCCTGCTGTCCAAAGTAGCCGTGGAAGCCACCCTCACTGCTGAAGGTGTAGAAGTAGAAGCCACCGTGGTATGCACCGGACAAACCGGCGTGGAAATGGAAGCGCTGACGGCTGTTTCGGTGGCCTTGCTTACGGTATACGACATGTGCAAGGCGGTAGATAAGACCATGGAATTGGGCAAAATACAATTAGTCAATAAAATGAAAGAGCAGTTGGGATGAAAGCCGATTACAGTGCATTGAAAGACAAGACATTTCGCATCGCCATCATTACATTGAGCGATCGCGCTTCGGCGGGTACTTATGAGGATAAAAGCGGGGTATTGATGCAGGAAATGATTCAGGCAGATTTTGATGAAAAAGGCTTGACTTGCAGCTTCGATTATCAGGTGATCCCTGACGATAAAGCACTATTTGAGGGACAATTGCGTAAACATATACAAGCCAAAACCGATTATATCTTCAGCACGGGCAGCACGGGCATCGGCCCACGTGATATAGCACCGGATACCATTCGTATGGTGATCGACAAAGAGATTCCGGGCATCATGGAATGTATCCGGGTGAAGTTCGGGATGCAGTTTCCCAACGCTCAGCTGAGTCGCTCCATAGCCGGAGTGGCCGATCAAAGCATTATTTATGCACTGCCCGGCAGTCCGAAAGCCGTAAAAGAATACCTGGAGGAAATCTTCAAAACCCTGCTCCACGCCTATTTGATGCTACATGCAGTGGATGCTCATTAGTTGATAATTGATAGTTGATAATTGATAGTTAATTGAATATAAATTAACGGCATCTGTCTTTGTTCTTTTGTCTTTGTTCTTTAATCTAAAATAGTATGCGCAAAATTATTTCATTTATGCATGTCTCTCTGGACGGCTTTGTGGCGGGTCCGAATGGTGAGATGGACTGGATCAAGGTGGATGATGAGTTGTTTGACTTTGGTGCGGAACGCATTACCCAAACAGACACCGCCTTATACGGTAGGATCACCTATCAGCTGATGGAAAGCTACTGGCCTACAGCCGCCGATCAACCCGACGCCAGCAAACACGATGTAGAACATGCTGCCTGGTACAAAGAGGTACACAAACTCGTTTTGTCCACTACGCTTCAGGAAAGCGATTGGGCAAATACTGAAGTACTCAATGCCAACTGGAAGGAACGGTTGCAACAGCTCCGTCAGGAAGAAGGAACAGAAATTTTGCTCTTTGGCAGTCCTTCGGCCACACATGCGCTTTTGCAAGAAAACATGATTGATGGCTTTTGGCTGTTTTTGAATCCGGTGTTGCTGGGCGAAGGCATTCCTTTGTTTAAAAACATCAGGGACTCATTGAAATTGAAATTAGTAAGCACACATACATTTAGCATAGGTGTAACCGAACTGAATTACGAAGTGATTCGTCCGGAAGACCCTACTCAACAACAATAATTTTATGGAACAACCAACTACTTGCGGCAAAGTAACCCTTGTGGGATTCGGTCCCGGAAACCCGGACTTACTGACCATAGCCGGCGAAAGAGCCCTTGCTGCTGCCGAAGTAATCTTTCACGACGACCTGATCAATCAGAAATTTCTGGAACAATATCCGGCGAAGAAAATCTATGTAGGCAAACGCCGTCACCGTCATAGCCACGAGCAGGAAGACATCAACGAACTATTGCTGGATGCTACCCGCAAGTACCAAAACATCGTGCGTCTGAAAGGAGGAGACTCCATGATATTTGCCCATGGCGGCGAAGAGATTGAATACCTGAAAGCGCAGGGTGTGGAAGTAGCGGTGATTCCCGGCGTATCCACCGGCGTGGCCGTGGCCGGACTGACACAAATCCCATTGACGTTGCGGGGCATTGCCAGTTCGGTAGCCTTTATCACCGGACATACCACTGATCTAGAATTGCCCAACACCGACACCCTGGTGTGCTTTATGGCCGGCAATACCATTCCCAAGATTGCAGCCAAAGCCATTGCCGAGGGACGCGACCCCCAAACACCCGTGGCATTGGTACACAATGTATCCCTCCCCGACCAAAGTGAAATCATTACCGATCTGGAAAGCCTAAGTACATCTGACGATAAATATCCAACTCCAGTGATTATCATTATTGGTACCGTGGTGAGCCACCGCAGTTAAGTTCACAAAAGAACCATTTTTTTCAACGACTCAAATGTGATGCAATGTTTATAACTACAGCTTCCCGATTTACTTTAGGTTATGCGTACGGATATAAATTGCAACACGCTCATCCCGCTCATCCTGTGTGAGGCTGGCCGGAAGTTCGATGGATGTGCGCTTATCGATAGCAATGCGTACCATTTCTACACGGTTTTGCTTGATCCCGTTCAGGATGTTCACCGTCTGATTGGCTGCGACTGTCTTTTCGGTATAGGAAATTTTTCCTTCCTTTCGAAGGTTATCTTTGTTTGTAGGTCCTGACATTTTCTTTTTATTATGAAATGATTATTGTTTTTTAGAATATACTAAAACATGACAGTCAGGATAATACGCAATCCCTTCTGTCCTCCCCTTCAAACATAGTCTGTCAAAAAGCGCTGTTCGTTATTAGTTTTTTGTAAGATAGATACTATTGACCCACATATAATTGATACGGGGTTCAGTAGCATCCCATCTTTCTGCATTGCTTCGTATAGCAACGATGTTATTCAGTGCTTAATCTACTACTACCAGTTTTTTTCCGGTCAGTTTCTGGATATCTCTGATCGTTGTTTTTTCATCGTTGGAACAAAAAGTGAGTGCTTCACCCGAATACCCCGCTCTACCTGTACGGCCAATGCGATGTACGTAGGTTTCGGCCATATCCGGCAAATCATAGTTGATCACCAGCCCCAGCTGATCGATATCTATACCCCGGGCTGCAATATCGGTAGCAATTAATGCCCGTGTTTTGTTGGTTTTGAAATTGTCCAATGCGCGCTGACGGGCATTCTGCGATTTATTCCCATGAATGGCTTCGCTGCCTATTCCGGCTTTACACAACGATTTGGCCAGCTTATCGGCACCATGCTTGGTGCGCGAAAAAATCAGTACCGACTGATGTTGTCTTTTTCGTAACAAATCAATAAGTAAGTCTTTTTTATCGTTTTTTTCTACAAAATACAAATATTGCTCTACAGTATCTACTACCGACGAAACGGGTGTAACTTCTACTTTCACAGGCTTCTTCAGCATGGAGTTAGCCAGCGAAGCAATAGCCGGAGGCATTGTTGCCGAGAAAAAAAGCGTTTGTCGGTTGGCCGGAAGTTTTACAATAATCCGCTTGATATCATGTATAAATCCCATATCCAGCATTCGGTCGGCTTCGTCCAGTACAAAGTGCTGAATAGAGTTCAGATTCACCAGGTCCTGGTTCATCAGATCCAGTAATCGTCCGGGAGTGGCTACCAGTATATCAACACCCGATCGGAGTGCCTTTACCTGATGTACCTGACTTACACCGCCAAAAATAACCTGATGTCGTAAGCCTGTATATTTCGAGTAATCTCTCAGGCAATCATTTATTTGTATTGCCAGTTCACGCGTTGGGGTCAGTATCAGTGCCTTAATCGTGTTCTTTTTGGCATCTTTAGAGTTGATGCAGAGCTGCTGTAAAATAGGAATGGTGAAAGCAGCTGTTTTTCCTGTACCGGTTTGTGCCAGCCCCAGCAAGTCTTTTCGGGTTAATACTACAGGAATAGCATTTTCCTGTATGGGGGTTGGTTGGGTATATCCTTTTTCTGTAATAGCCTTTAGAATAGGCTCAATGATATTTAATTCTTTGAATGTCATATTAAAAATATAGCTAGTGCTATGTATCGTTTCTTTTTTTAGTGTTGGGTTTAGATTTTTATGTACACAAAAACCAAAAACAGATAACCTTTTCATTAAAAGTTATCTGCTTTCGTATTTAACCTTCAGATAGTGATTGATTTCTGAATTAGTTTCGTTTTACCGACTCGTTTACTACCATGGCTCGGCCTTTCAGCATTTTGCCATTCAGTGCGTTGATTGCTTTTGAAGCTTCAGTGTTATCATCCATTTCGACAAAACCAAATCCTTTCGATCGCCCACTTTCTCTATCAGTAATAATCTTTGCAGATGCAACATTTCCGAATTCGCTCATTAGCTCTTTCAGCTCATTTTCATTTACCTCAAAACTGAGGTTTCCTACATACATGTTCATAAAAATACAAATTAAATATTGACAATAACAAACAAAAGAGCAGGAGAGAGTAATTTCGACAAATGAAAGAACCTGATCGTTTATACCAGGAGGAGAGTATTATTGAAAAGAACAAAGACAAACTCGTTTGTACTGTATTTTGCAAAGATAGCGATATTTATCCACAAACTACGATAATATCTGATTTTCATTGAATTATTATCGACATTTATGATCAATGATGCCTATTAAGCCTTTATTGGTATAAATGTACGGCTCTTTTCTAAAAGGCAAAGTTGAGATTCCTACCGAAAGCTGCGAAATTGGAGAAGGCAAAAGAAAACAGCCAGCCTTCCCGCAAACAGGAAGCCGGCTGCTGTTTAAATATCAATTATTTCAGGTACTTCACAACGCGTTCGCACGCTAGTTTGGAGCTGATGATAGCCATAGGCAGACCCGCACCCGGTATAGTGGAGGCCCCGACGTAAAATACATTTTTGAATTGCTCATCGAAATTGGCCGGACGGAAGGCACCTATCTGGTTCATATTATGCGACAGGCCCAGACCACTGCCTCTGTGCAGGTTAAACTGATTTTGCCATTCCAGAGGCGTATACACTGTTCGTGAAATGATTTCCGGCACAATATTTTTATTGATCCGTTCCGAAAAATCTTCGAGTATGCTGTCTACAATGGCATCTTTATCGCCCCATTCGGGTTTGTTGAGCAGGTTGGGCACCGGACAAACGAAGAACAGGCTCTCGCAGCCCTCAGGTGCACAGTCGGCATTGTACTTCGACAGAACATTGACGTAATAATATGGTTTTTGCAAGGTATCGGGATTCTGCATCAGGTTGTTGGCGTATTCTTCAAAGTTGGTGCCCAGGTAATAATTGTGATGATTTACCTGCGGAAGCTTACACTTAAGCCCAATGTAGAAAGTAAGGTAACCCATGGTCCAGTTCATTTTATCCAGCTTTTCCACCGAATATTTTTCCCGCCTGAACACCCGACTTCTGAAAACTGCTGCATCTCCATTGATCAGAATGGCATCGGCTGTCCACTTGTTACCGTTTTTATCCAGCAGATAGTCCAGCTTTTTGCCGGTGCCGGCATAGTCGGTAATCTCAGTATTGTAGGTGATCTTTACCTGTTCTTTTTTTAGCTCATTTACTATACCTTCCACAATTTTGTACATTCCACCCTCTACGTTGTAATAGCCATCGTGCCGGAATTCGGTGTAGGAAAGCAAGGTGTAAATAGCCATGGTATCGAAGGGAGTTCTGCCCAGAAAAAAGGCAACCAACGATACAATTTGTTGCGCTTCTTTGGAGTCGAAATTGCGTTTTACCTCCTGCCAGAAACTGCGAAACAGCACCGGAATGTGTACAGGGTTGACCCGCATCAACGTGAGAATATAAGCCAGCTTAGAGTCGAAGTTGTTTTTGATAACCAGGTCAACAGTATCATGAAATAACGCTCCCGACTTAGCCTGATAGCGATTCATCTTTTCTTCAAAATCCGGCTCTATCTCCTTAAACTGTTCAGCCAGTTTACTGATGTCCTTGTGTAGCAGGAATGTCTGCGGATTGTCTCTGAAACTAACTGAATACAAGGGATCCAGCTCCACATATTTGAAAGGGAGCTCTATTCCACAATCGCGCGCAAATTCCTTGAATTCGTAGGACATACTAAAAAAGCTAGGACCGGTATCGAAGGTAAAACCATCTTTTTTTATCTGATTCAACCGCCCTCCTGCTTGTCCGTTTTTTTCGATAATCTCTACTTTGTATCCTTTTTTGGCCAGTCTCAAGGCTGTGGATAAACCACCCAGTCCGGCTCCAACAATTAATACTGTTTTACTCATAGATCTTGTTTTATTTTATGAAGGATTTCGGGATATAATTCTTTTTTTACCCAAAGAAAATCGGGTTCTGTTTTCAATATCTTTTCGCAATATAATTTTGCGTTATTGTATTCTTCCAATGCGGTATACGATTTTACAATCATGGTGAGCAGACTCAGGTAGTTCCAGTCATTTGCCAGACTTTGCGGATTACGTTCCATCAGCTTTTGGGCCTTGAGAAAATGTGCCAGCGCCACCTTTTTCGATCCGCCAAACACCGGCGGCATGTAAAACTGCGAATTGCCATATTGGATGTAGCCATACGGATTGTCAGCGTCCTGCTGCATGGCCAGTTTGGCACAGTCCACACTTTTGGGACCAATAAAAGGCGCCTTCATTTTGTTCAGCCCTATCCGGTAGCCATAAAAAGCCGATTGATAGGCACTCACCCAGGCTTTATAACTTCCGACCTTATCGAGTACTGCCATCTCCACTTCTCCCTGACGAATGTAGACTTCTGCCAAATCGTATTTTTTGTTGCCAATGCACCAGGCAATATAGCCATACTGATAGTTGAGCAATTCCAGCCTGAAATCATTCGATTTTACTTTTTGTGCATTCATTTCATCCACTGTTTTTTTCCACAGGTGCATATCATTGCTGATAAATGCCTTGTATATCTGAGATTTGTACGAGGCCTTTATTCCTGATACCACCATTAGCAACAACAGAATAATCAGATAGTTCTTCCTTTCCATGTCAGCCCTTTTTTGTGTTTAAATTTCAATGCTTTCAGCATCATATAGCCCATCATCCATTGTTGAGGAATGGCCAGCAGAATATTCATAAAGCCACTCTGATAACTACCGACTGATACCAATAACCGCGTAACAATTTGTATCAGAATAAACAGAAGTATTATCCGGTAAGGAAAGGCAAGCATAACCGCAACGATGCCCAGGGTAGTGAAAAGCCAGAACAGAGCGGCGCCCACCACCGAATTACCAAAGAAACTCAACATGTTTTTTGAAAAGCCATTCACTGCTTCAGTGGCGCTTTGATACATCCGGCAGCTCAGCGTACGGTCGCTGGTAATACAAACCACCGGAAGTTTCTGTGCTTTAAAATAGCGGGCTATGCTGATGTCTTCCACTTTATTGTCGCGAAACAGGCTATGAGGCTGTGTGGACAGATAGCTACTGCGACTGAACAACATAAACTGCCCATTGGCGGCAGCCAGTGAAGCAAAACCTGATTTCAGCACCAATGGCAAAGGCAATAAGGTGAGTAAAATATAGTTCATCAGCGGTACAGTTAGCCATTCGCCGAAGCTAAGCATTTGCTGCGCAGGAAACATCGACAACAATGCTGTACGCCGGTGCATAGCCATCGTCAGTGCCCGGTGAATCAGATCGCCCTTAACCCGCACATCGGCATCCAAAAACAAGAAATACTCTCCCTGCGCTTCGGTAGCTAACCGATGGCAGGCATAGTTTTTGCCCAGCCAACCATCGGGAAGTCCGACAGAGCGAATCAGGCGGATACGCGGATCAGTGAGAATCATGCTCTCCACAATGTCAGCTGTTCCGTCTGTAGAAAGATCGTCAAACACCAGAATTTCCAGTCGACGATAGTTCTGCTGCTGCAAGTCCTGTAACAAAAGGGGAATGTTGGCTGCTTCGTTGCGGGCAGGGATCAGTACCGACAACAGTGGTTCATCTACCACCACTTCCGAATCTTTCTTCGGTAAGCGGTAACAGGCATTTACCCCCGCAATCAGGCACTGGAGGCAGGCAAATCCGATTATGAGTGAAGCCAGGTAAATCATCCTTTGTTCGTAGTTTTTAATTGCTGCTGAATGGCATTGGCATAAAATGCAGCATATTGTTGCTCAATTGATTGTTTGTCGAAGCGCTCACCGTTGTATTCGCAGATATAAAAAGTGATGCCCGGGCGCGGTTCCGAAAAATAATCGGGCAAAGAAGCCATCATTAACACCTGTACCTTCTTTTCCTTGTTCTTTAATATCTGTTCTAAACCGCTTTCAAAATGAATATCCTGTTGATGCATGCTCTGTATTTCGCCCTGCGGAAAAATAAGTACTATGTTGTGAGGATCTGAAAGCAAATCAGCAGCATAACGCAGACTCTCAACGATAGTACGGCTGTGTTTTCTTACTGAAAATCCACCAGTATATTGAAAATACCAATGCTTTTTTAGTTGCTCTTCCAGCATCATAAAATGAAATTTCCTCTGCAGTAACTGCTCGTTTACATACACGGCCCAGAAACCATCCCACCAACTGATATGATTGGCTATCAGCAGCACAGGGAGCTTCCGGTCGGTAAACTCACCCGAAATACGAATGGTGCTATGGTGCTTCTTCATCCGGTATTGCGCATACCATTTGAAAAAAGGATACAGCAGAAAATGGTGTTTTGCTTTTATGATCATATCATTACTTTAAACCAACTTATGTGCGATATAAGATTAAAAAGAAAATCAACAAATAGTATGCTTTGAAAGTCCGAAGGACTTTAATCTGAACCAACGGTAGCTTAGCTAATAACCGAAGATAAAACCTGTGATAACAAAAACAAAATTATAGAACCTTGAAAGTCTTCAATAACTGTAATTTATCTGTTGAACCCTTTCAGGGTTCTGGTTTATTTACATTCATCTCCACGGGTTTCACCCGCGGTTATTCATATTGAATCCTTTCAGGATTCTGACATATAATTAGCTTATTATAAACAAATTCTTTATATTGAACTCACTTTAAACCATATAAACAAAAGTCCGAAGAATACAAACTGGCAAGCCAGTATCAGTGTAGCCATTTTGTTGCTAATTTCTATTTTTGCCTTGCTCGTTACAAAGTGAAACACCAGCGACAAAACAAACCATGCACCGTAGTTTTGCAGTGGAATCTGACCATTGGCCCAGTGCCACATGTCCAGTGCAGGCGCCACTTGTTCCAACACAAGGTCATAGAGCAACATCAAAGCAGCTGCAATGGGTATTCTTAGCCAATGGGCAATTTTGTATTTGTTCATTATCGCCGCTGTACTATACACCATATACAACCAGTTGAGTCCGATGATCAGCGGTGTACCCAGCAGTTTAAGCCCCAGTCCGTTACCATATACATACTGCCCGAATATCAATCCGGTATTTACTCCTACCGCTTCCACAACAAATCCCGCCAGGTAAATAAATACAAACACCATCAGCTGTTTAGCAGAAACACGCCCTTGATGAAATGCTCCCAACACTACAAAGCTGAGCAGCAATGCCCACGGTATAAGTTGCCGGAACAGCGCTGAACTAGCCGGAACAATCATTCCTGCTACACCCACCGCATAAAAGAGCAACAATATACGGCTAAGGATGGGTTCTAACGATTGCTTAGTGTGTGTCTGCTTCATTTATTCGGACTGCCGTTTTTGAAAATAGTTTCTTAGCAATAAGCTAAACAGAATAAGACTGAACGCATAAAAAACATCCTCTACCGGAATAGTCAGCAGGCGAATGCCCAGGTTTTCGCCATTGTTGTACCACACCACAGGCTCGTCAATCCAACTGCCGGTCAGTATTGCATTCACCAACACAAAGGGTATCAGTATTACCACAAAGCTGACATAAAAATGGTCGACAATCCGGCTTTTATCCCCGATTGCCAGCAGCAACACCAGCACCATCAGGCTAAATATATAAGCGGTATAAGCTTTGTCGTAATAAAATAGGATTAGTGCCAATGCACCGACCAGCAACAGCACCGACAGCAGTCTGCCAGCATTTCTGCTGAGACGGAAAGTAGGAAAATACAGCACCACCGAATCGTGCAAAAACACGCTGGCATAGGGTATGACCACAAAGAACAACCACTCCTCCAACGGTAACCCCGCCAATACGATAGATGAATGATAGCGGGCATTGAATCCCCATATTCCGGCACGGGTAAAAGCAATATCAAAAGCGATGTAGAAGGCAGCCACAATCAGTACCGCCGGAAAAAATGATTTCCATTGGCGGTAGAACCGGAGTTTTTGATCGAAACTCAGGCAAAGCGGAACCAGGATAGAACCCAGCAAAAGAAGGCTGTACAAATACATCATCAGGATTTAAAATAACGGAATGAAAACAGGAGAAGTCCGTAGTTATGAAAATCGTTTTTGTTTTTGGGCCAGTGGTGTGCACGATGAGCACGGATAATGGCTCGTGTGTAGGCATTGTGATTTTTCATCAGAAACGGAATTTCAAAACGCTTATGAATAATGATATCGTGCACTACAAAATACACCGCGCCGTAGAGCGTGATGCCGGCACTAAGGTAAACCAGCGCATAGGCTTGAAAGCTCAATCCTGCTATCATCAACGCAATGGCAGGTAAAGCGTATACCAGAAAGAATCGGTCGTTTTTTTCAAAACGCTGATCTTCCAGCTGTTCGGGCAACTGTTGCTGGTGGTCTTTGCGGTGATGGTCTTTGTGCCAGCTCCACAAAAAGCCGTGCATCAGGTATTTATGGTTGGACCAGGCCACCGCTTCCATCAATACAAAAGCCAGGAGAAAGAGCAGGATATTCAGCATAGTCTACACCTGTATTAAAAACTGTTGTTGCACCTGTTCGTATATTTTACGGAACCAAACCGTATAATGGTCTGGATGTTCCAACACATCGGCATGCAGACGGGCAAATGAGATGTATTTATAATCAGCCACTTCAGCCGGATTCATAACAGGCAAATTATCGGTGATACCAATAAATACATGATCGAATTCGTGTTCGCTCAGTTCCCGGTCCAGTTTTTCTTTGTACACAAAGCTGAATACCTCTTTGATGCTGCATTGTATCCCCATTTCCTGTGTCAATCGCCGTTGAGCAGCTTCGTGGTTGCTTTCGCCGGGAAGCGGATGGGTGCAGCTGGTGTTGGTCCATAAGCCGGGGGAATGGTATTTAGTAGCTGCCCGTCGTTGCAACAACCATTCGCCGGCACTGTTGAATATGCACACCGATACAGCCCTGTGTAGCATGGCTTTTTGGTGGGCTTCCGTTTTGAACATCAGTCCGGTTTCGTTATCCTGTTCGTCTACCAGTATTACTTTGTCTTCCATACTTTATCAAATCATGTTTAATTGGAATTTCACATAAGCTTTGCACAACAACATCAGTTTTACCGGCGATGACACCCGCACCCGTTCTTTCATGATTTTTTGCGAAGGGGTGCATTGCAAATTGCGCAACAATTGTTTGTAGTACACAAAAGCGATGTACACAGCAAGCTTTGCCTGTGGTGGCAATTGTTTCATGCCCTTGTAGGCTTCTTGAAAGTCATTTTCAATATCACTAATCAGTTCGTTTTTAACCGTATCGTTGAAAGAATCTATTCTGAACTGCGGAAAATAGCTTCTGTCCAGTTCTTCCACATCGGCTTTCAGGTCGCGCAGAAAGTTTACTTTTTGGAATGCAGAACCCAGCTTCATTGCCGGTTGCTCCAGATGCGTGTACATCTCTTCATTTCCGTTTACAAATACTTTCAGGCACATCAGCCCCACTACATCTGCCGAGCCGTAGATGTATTCGTTCAGTTCGGAGCAATTCCGGTAAGTTTGTTTGTGCAGGTCGGTTTTCATGCTTTTCAGAAACGAATCGACCAAACGAGTAGGAATGTCGTAGCGCTTTACCGTCAGCACAAAGCAATGAATGGCAGGATTCATACTGATTCCCTCCTGCAGTGCATCGTAAAAGTCACGCTCAAACTTATTGAGAATTAATTCCTGATCAATATCGTGAAACGAATCCACGATTTCATCAGCCAGACGGACAAAACCATAAATACTGTAAATAGCCTGTCGCATTTCGTCGGACAACAGACTAACAGCTATCGAGAAAGAAGTGCTGTACCTGTGAGTGATCAGCTTACTTGTTTTAAAAGAAACATCATTGTACAGATCCATTCGTATTATATATTAAGTATTAATCATGCCTGCATTTATATTTGCTATTATCTTCCCAACAATGATTTGTTGTATCACCTTTTTACATGCTTGCTAAAAGTGAGTTTAGTACAATCATAATGCCCTTTCTAAAAGGACATTATTTGTAGAACATTGCGAATAAGGGAAATAGAATACAAATAATAGGTATTACTCGTCAGTTATATTTATAAAACTGATCATTATTGTTCGGTAAACTTTCATTATACTGAAAACTTATGATATTTCTCACTTTGTTCGAAATGACAATCAGTCATTTGTGTTTTAGGAGGGGGTTGGGGGGGGGGGGGGGGGGG